>JBOHQX010000090.1:0-32232 GCA_050732395.1 bacterium | reverse complement strand
GTATAGGGCAGAGCTATGATGCCAAACACTGCGAGCAGGATTGGCGCCAAGGATTTTACTGCCTGACCTTTCATGGCAAATATTCCATGCCGGTCTTTTGCTGATTTCCGATTGCCGATTTCCGATTTCGCATAATCATCAGCCCTTCGGCAATCGTCAATCGGAAATCGCTAATCGGAAATCAGCGTTAATTCCACATTGACAATGCCAACCGCACAACGAACACTAGGCCCATCCCACGGATAAATGAAGACCAGCGCTTCAAATTTTTCGCTGATCTTCACTTATGCTCTTGCGTTGCTACCGGGTCTATTGATTAGCTGTACTTTTTAACGGCGCGCTCAATGTCCGGCCCGGCTTTCGTCAAATCCTCGGCGGTCATGGTGGGATGAAACTCCACCGTGGCATTGAAAGCAAGAAAGAATGGCTCGGCCACGCGCGGCAAATGAGAGGCATCGGGCAGATCGACGACGAGATAGATGGTGCGCTTGCCGCTCTCCGCAGTGAAGTACACGGCTTCAGGTTTCAATTCGGCGAGAATGCCTTGAATGGTTTCGCCGAGCTTGCCCTTCCTGATCAACGCGTTGCCGCCCTCGGTGGGCGTGGCAGCTTTGACGAGAAAACGCATGATGACCTCCATGGGTTGTGTGTTCGCGGAATTACTTCTTCGCCGCGTCTTGTCCCGGCATCGGAATCACGCCGAGCTGTTGCAACATCGTATAGTCGTCGTTCAGGCCCCAATGCTCGACCGCTTTGCCATTGACAAAGCGCACGATATCGACGCCTTTGACTTCAATTTTTTTGCCGGTCGCGGGCATACCCATGAACGTGCCTGTGTTGGTGCCACGCATGGTGGTGTAGGCCCACACCTTGTCGCCCTTCGCGATGAGATCCTCTATGGTTACTTGCAAATCCGGAAACGCCGTGCGGAACATACCCATTGTTTGGGCCAACCCCGCCTTATTGGACGGCAGCTTGGGATCGGGCACGTAGTGGTCGACAAAATTATCGGCGACCAGCTCGTCAATTACTTTCATGTTGCCTTTGCCCATCACTTCTTCATAAAAGCGTTTCACCGCGGCGGCGTTCTTTTCTTCGTCGCCTGCGGAGGTGAAGCCCAGAGCGAGGGCACACAACCCAACCACCACACAACTGGCGGCAACGCTTCTTCTGTGATTGATCATGGAGAATCTCCTTATTGTATGGATACTCTGTCATCCTGCCGTGAACAGAGCGAGGATAACCCGGGCAGGCGGCTGTAACCACGGGTGCACAATTAATTGTACGTTGTAAGCCGTAGTTCGGATTTAGGAGTGCTGAATTTACAACCGCGCAAAACAAAAAGCGATACCATTTTGTATGGCATCGCCTTGTGCTTCTTCATGAAGAAACCCTTCACCAAAAGCATGCCAAAAATGAAAACGGCCACCCAGGCAGGTCGTTGACCCAACCAAGTGGCCTTTGAAAAAGCAGTTGTGAGAAATATTCAAGAATTCAGCGGCAGCGCCGCGAGCAGCGCGATCAGAATTTTTCCGACTTGATTCGGAAGGTTTTCCGAAGTGTTTCGCAATGCGCCTTGGCAGCAAAGAGCTGGCCCGCCGCGGTGATATGGCGATAGTATTCAGTAAATGCGGCTTCGATTCTACCTGCTCACGGAAAAACGGAAGCGGATCAACCAACATGAGCATTTGGCGAACAGGGGTTTTCGCAAAGCGGCACGAAAAAACTCCATCTTCTGTCGCTCTACACTATTCTCCAAAAGCTCTCGCCCTCCGCTACCCCGGCTTCCTGATTCCAAGCTTGTGCATCTTATAGCGCATGCTCTTCTCGTCGATCTCCAGCTCGCGCGGAACGGCCGATTGGTTCCAGCCGTTCTTCATCAAGACTTCGAGCAGAGTCATCTTCTCAAAGGCATCTTTCATGGTCTTAACGCCGGGTGAGGGTCTGCCCGGTTGCTCGGCCAGATCCGTCTCAGGTATTTGCGAACAAATATCCGGAGGCAAAAGCTCCGGCCCAATCAGATCGACCTCCAGCGCGGCGAGAATGACCGTGCGCTCCACGAGGTTCTCCAGCTCACGCACATTGCCCGGCCACGCGTAGTTTTCAAGACAGCCAGCGGCAATAACGCGCACTTCAACTCTTCTTAATTGTGTGGAGCCGACTGGCCGGATTTCTCCTTCTTGAATCGCGCGCAGAAATTTCGCTTGCACCTCGAGCGGCATGTTGACGATTTCATCCAAACTAAAATTAACAGGTCTCTCGTCGTAACTCCACTGGATGCGGACGTAGGCGCGGTTATATTTTTAAGCAAAGTCTCGACTCTAACTTCTTCGATCCCATCGCCATGATTCAAAATCGTCATCCCAGTCCTGTGCTTCTGACAGATTGAGATCGACACCTCCGTTCTTTATCTCCAAGTGCCGACCAACACCATTTGGAAGTGAGGCGAGTGTGACCGTAACACCTCGGGGAGGGTGCCAGACCATTGTCACAACACGGTTGGAGAATTCGTCAGTACCTCCGAGAAAGTTATACCATTGCCCTTGTGCAAAATCGTCGAGTCTGATGTGATGTCGTGCACCCTCGAACTCGCTTCCATCAAAAAACTCTATCCCGTTTTCTACTTCCATGTGAGTTCTTGGCATATTGGTCTCCTCAAAGTCATTAGTTCAAAACTGATCAAATTAAGCGCAACACGAATCATTGTATCGGTTAGCGCGACACTCCAGATTACCCTAATGGGCAAACCACCGGGGTCACATTGCTGAAGGTGGTCGATTGCAAGGACTCAGTAATTTGTGCGATCACTAACTTTGGCGATTTCTTCTTCAGACGTGTTACATAGGAGCGGAAAGAGTTTGCCACCACTAAAATGCAGTATTAATGTTCGATAATCTACTCACTCCTCACCAGCGCGTATATGAATCGCCTGTGAAAGCATGACGAGATTGAAACTCAATTTAACAATAAACCCAATTAATGTATCCTACGCAGGAGTCGGTCCAACGCTTGTTCTTTTCTGTTGCGATGCTTCCCAGCCATACGTGAGTGCAGATTTGATTTTGGTAAATCAAATTTTTCCAAATCAAGACCCACCGGCTTAGATGGGCGGATTACATTTAGTTTGATATGGCGCTTTCCTTTCAATGGTCCGGAAGTAATGGGTTGTTGTATGTCTCTGAGAAGTTCATTGATCTTCTCGCAGTGTTCAAAATCATTAGTAGCCGTTTCATTCGCGATAATTGCCATTAATTGATCCCCTAGTTCGATTACATTCTTGTGGTTAATTTGTGCCCGCTGCAAGTTCTCAGGTTGGCAAAGAATACAAATGATTTCGTCTGCACCGTCAGCAATAGCCTGGCGTAAGGGTGCCACTTCGCGAATGCCTCCATCAGTATGGGGATCATTTCTAATCATTTTCAGTGGCATGATCATCGGCAGGGCAGCACTAGCAACAATATAATCATGAATGCTTTCCGGGTGACTTTCAATAGAAGCATAAATTGGTTTGCCAGTGGCAACGTTTACAGCACAGGCAAAGAACTTGACAGGGCTGCGGTGGAGGTTGCCAGTTTTAATTTCTCCGCGCATTAAATCGTTTAGGGTAGAAGTGTCAACAAAGCCATTAAATTTCTTGAAGATCACTGCGTATGCCAACTGAAATATGCCTCGTTTTTTGCCGATCTTGGTAAAAGAGGTAATCTCCTTCAACCAAAAACTTTGCAGTTCGTTACCAATCTCCACCCAGTTTGGCGCATTTCCTGCGATAACCGCACGGCCTGCACGATCTGCGAGGAAAGCACCATTTAAGCTTCCTACTGAACTCCCATACACGGCATCTGGCTTGAAGGTACCAGATGTAAGAATATCTGCAATGACCCCAGCCTGAAATGCACCACGGATTGACCCTCCGCTTAAAACGAATGCTCTTTTCATAGCAATCTTCATCATTGAAGAGTTAGTTAGTTCCTGGGGAATAAGATTTTTCGATTAATCATTTCACCACCACCTTCTTGCGAACGACGGGTGAATTCATACTTATTGAGTGTTTGCCAGAGTTATTGCGCCTGCCGTGTGACTGCGCGACACGATTACCTCGTGCCAGTTGCTCAGCAGCGGCGCACCTGGCGCGCACAACTCCTCCCAGACTTGGCTGCATAAAGTCCTGAACGCCGGATATCTGTCCAACAGATAGCTTGGCAAAGCGTCGGCGAGCCTTTGCTGTTTAATGTTGCATAGCTTGTAACGTCTCGAGAAGCCGTAGGAAATCGGAACGACTGTCCCGTCCGACTCCAGTACAAGCAAGCCAAGTAACTGCGCCGGTATGGTTTCATTCGGTTTGCCTTCGAATTTCTCAGCATACACTAGCTCCGGCCCTTCGCGCAGATGCTCACGATACAGTAGGTCCAGTTGTACTTTCATCTTGTCGCAATACTTGCCCATGAGCGCGAAGGCAAGGACATAGATCTTCGCTAGCTCATCATCATGCGGAGCATCTCCCCCCATTTGCATTTTGGCACGACCAGTCAGCTCGAGTGGATGAATTTGTAGCAGACTCGCTCCGTTTTGGGCAGCGAATTCCGCCACCCATAGCAGATGCTCCCAGTTTCCACGCGTAAGGGTGTGAATGAAGCCAAAAGGAATTTCAGCTTGGCGCACGTTTTCGAGTCCAGTCTCAAGCCGATCGAAGGCGTGCGCCGAGCCGCGAATCTTGTTGTGAATTTCGGGTGGACCGTCTAGGCTGATCGCCAAAACATCCACCAACTCACGCAGACGGCTCAACTGTTCCCGGCTGTTGAAGAAGCCGTTCGTGGTGACAGTCGTGCGAAAACCAAGAGACTTAGCGTGAGCAAGAACCTCGTCAAGACCGCCATACATCAGCGGTTCTCCGCCGGACACCGAGACCACTTGATAACCCATGGCGGCTGCGTCGGAGACGACGCCGCAGACAGTTATCGCATCAATCTCGACGCGCGTTTTCGGTCCGGAAACGGAGTAGCAGTGAGCGCATGATAGATTGCATCTCAGTGAAGGGTGGATTTGGAGAATCGCGTTCCTGGCAGGGCCGCAAGCCCCGCCGGGAATAGGCAATGAATCAGAGCTGCTCATGAAATTACCTTCAGAATCGGTTCATTGCCCTGGTTTCAACGGTGGCGCCGATGTCAATGTTTACCCCGAAGATCTCAGGCGCAGGAATGCCATAAGGGAAAACACCAAGCCCACCGAGGCGCGGTGTTTTCATGAGAATCTCACCGAGGAGTTTGGTGGTTTCGTTGGCATCCATAACCCCGGAGACCCGGAGGCCATCCACAATCGGCGGGATCCCTATCGGGAAGACCTTTAATTTCTTCAGGCCCGATTTCCGAATCTCAGCAACGATTTCCACCAGGTTCTTCAGATTTTCCTTGTCAATGCCACCGAAGCGAAGTTCCCGCATCAGGGCTTCCTCGATTGGTCCTTGAATTTTGCTTTTTTGGTCATCCATGTTTCTTCTCTCCTAAATTTTGGTAAAATTATCTGAAATGGAGTTTGCTTGATACAACGGCAGCTTGAGGGATGCCGCTGCTGGGTGCGGTCATCATGTTAGTCAATGATCACTCATCACTGCTTGCCTTGAACTACAAATCACTTTTCTGGCTATACATCGGAACCGCTTTCTCAGTTATAGAAAGCCGATCACGGAGAAGTGGTCGGCTTTCCTGTCCAAGCTCCCGCACTCTAAACTATGGTCAGAATTACCGCATCAATGCCGGTATTATCACCATAGATACCAATGGCATCGGTACCACCACCATGGGCAACAACGGTACCAGGGATGGTAGCGATGCCACCACCAGCACCATAGCGGTCGCCATGGCCACCAGAGATGCCAAGGCAGCCAAGGGTGAATGTAGATAATGCGGTCAACCTGAAGTTCGTCGAGTGTCTTTTCATCAATTTGCAGCCCAGATTTCCGAGCAATTGCTGTTACCTCCAACTGCGTTGCTCCTCCCGATACTTCCTCTTCTACCACCGCACGCATTTTGTCGAAAATACTGTTTGCCTCAGCCGTGACCTTGGCCAAGGCATCATTCAATTCCGTCATGACAGACCTCCCTTGGTTCGTTTTTATGCGCTTCAGCGACTTTCTGCTCGCTGACTTTCTACCACGTGAATTCAAAGTCTGCTCCCATTCTCATTTTAGTTTGATTTGCTCACACAATGTCGCGCTATGAGCCACGTGCCTCTATATTGTAGAGGATACGCCAGAATAAAGCCCGTGATTCAAATTCCCGCTGTTGTGCCATCGCTTGCATTGCCACAAAAAGCGTTACGGGTTGCGGCTTTTTGGGAATGATTGTATTCGAAGGACTGTCGAACTTGTAAAGCTGCCGCTTAACAAGCTTTCTATAGCCCCCACTAGAGCAAAGGTGAAGGATAGGCGGTCAGGTTAAGCGCCCTGTTAATCGGCATTCAGCACACGCACAATTTGGACTATAGTTTAAAAGCTGTGCGAAACCGTATTGGTTTTTTTTCTGACTTCCACGAGAGTGGACAAGTTGGTAAGCTTGAGTAAACCATAGACCTCATCTTGTCCCCAGTCTTCATCCAAAACACCTTCGCCCAACAAAACATCTAATGTCCTGCTCTCAGTGGCAGTAGGCGTTGGATCAGGGAAGAAAAAGACGTTGGAGTAGGTGAAGAGAAAGTCATCCGCTCCGGTGAGGCCTGAATCTTCACCCCAGAGTTGACACTTCAACTTAAAGAACCTTGTCTGAGGACAGGCCTTCATCTGACATTGCTCTAATACAGTAAAATTTATATTGCATTTTACAATAGCACGCACTGTCTTCTTTGTGTGGTCGTGCGTCAAAGCTAGATTTGCATTTGTGATTGTAGCCATGGGTGGTTTCTCCTGTCGTGGTTAGAGATTTGACTGGTGATCACTTGTGGCAAGGTCATCTACCAGTCATCAAATGGACCTTACATTTCTCGTATTGGGAACTATCTCATAAGACACCACCTCCCTTACCTTTGCCAATGAACAAAGTAGCCGCTAACACGAATTGACATCTTCACTGCAGGTGTCAAGTGTTTTGTTAATACGGTGAATGAATTCATATAGGATTTGGAATTGAATCCTGCAGATTAATCATTCCAAAAGTGTGCCGAAAAAAAAAGGCCACTCCGGCTGATCATCGACCAACCTAAGTGGCTTGTTTGAGATTCAGTTGCAGCAAACGCGACGAAAATCAGCAATGCTGCGAACTTTATGAGGCTCGTGAGAATCTACGAGGAGTCTCGTGGATTCTTACGAGCCGTTTACGGCTTTTTGATCCCGTACTTTTTCATCCTAAAGCGAAGTGTGGCCTCGTGAGTCCCCAAATCTCTTGCGGCAGCAGATTGATTCCAATTGTGCTTGATCAGGGCTTCCAGAAGAATCATTTTTTCGTATGCTTCTTTCATGGTTTTGACGCCTTCAGAAACCTTGCCTTTAGGAACGGATTCAGTGTCGTCCAAAACTTGTGGTCTGATTTCCAAAGGCAACAATTCAGGCGTGATCGCTTCCAGAGTCGGCTCCGCCAGAATGACCATGCGCTCAACCACGTGCTCAAGCTCCCGTACATTACCAGGCCAACTATAAAATTCCAGACTGGCCATGGTCTCCGGTTGGAAACCGCCAATTCTCTTACCGTACTTCACAGTCATCTTGTTGAGAAAATGCTGGGCCAGGATTACGATATCCTCTCTTCTTTCGCGTAAGGGTGGTAGAATAATGTTGACCACATTCAACCGAAAGAAGAGGTCTTGGCGGAACCTGCCAGCAGCCACCTCGGTGCGCAGATTAGTGTTGGCAGCTGCGATGAGGCGCACATCAACTTTTCTCGCTTTAGTGCTACCAACGGGGCGAATTTGACTTTCTTGAACGGCGCTCAAAAACTTGCTTTGAATCCCCAGCGGCATGTTCACAATTTCGTCCAAGAACAGAGTGCCGCCACTGGCTTCCTCGAACAACCCTCTTTTGTCTTGTCGCGCGTCGGTAAATGCGCCTTTGACATGACCAAATAACTCGCTTTCGAGTACGGTCGCCGCTAACGCTCCGCAATCCACAGCTACAAAGGGGCCAACTTGACGTGGCCCGTTGTGATGAATGATCCGTGCCACTAATCCTTTGCCAGTGCCATTTTCCCCCTCGAGCACAACCTGAGCTTCGGTGGGAATCACCTTCTGCAAAAGTGCGAACAATTCTTGCATTTTTGGGCTGTGGCCGATAAGTCCGTGAAACGAGTACTTATCCTGCATCTCCTTGCGTAGGTGCAGGTTTTCGGCAAACAGCTTTTCATGCAATCTGGCAATAACAATAAATTGTGCCGCTTGAGCGGCTAGGATCTCCAGCAGGTGCAGCTCGCGCTCGCCGAATTTTTGTTCGCTCGTTAGAGACACGAGATTGATCACGCCAAGGCTTGCTCCGTTTAGCTCAAGAGGAGCGCTCAGAATGGAAGCAATGTCGCGGTATTTAATGGGTAAATTTTCCGACCCAAAGGCCTCGGACGCGCTATTGGTCAAGAGTGGTTTGCGGCGCTGCGCGATCAACCCGGCCAAAAGATTATTTAGATAATGATCCAGCTTGTTTCCTGCAGTCTCGCCGTGACGAATGAGCGTTTTGGCTATTGCCGGGCTTGCAGGCTCGAAAAGCATTATCGAGCCTTGCTGGGCATGGCACAAGCTCATGGCCTCGTCGATGATGTTTTTAAGAATCACATCGACCTGCAGCGCTGAGCAGATGGTCTGCGACACGCGGTGCAGGCGCTCGCAGTCACGGAGCTGTTGCAGCAGAAATTGGTTTTGATCGCGTAACTTATCCTCACTGTCAGAGTTTAAGATGGGCATAGATAAAAATTACTCTTGAAGTGAGCGCCTTCTGCATAGCATGCGCCCAATCTGGTTTAATACGCATCTGTATCGATGAATTTGTCGGATAAACGGCTTGACCACTTACTATGAAGTCGGTTCCTGTCACTGAAGTCATGAAGTGATCAAGCCCTACTATCAGCTCAACCACCGGAATGCGAGCCCGGAAGCGGATTTATTAACCTCTCTTCTAAAAGCTCAAGGATACGCTCTTGGACGCGAAATGTCTTTTCGGCCATACAGGCGTCCCAGTCTAGTTTCCCGAGGACGGTCCTGACTTTCGTATGAGAAGGTATTTCCAGGGCATTTTTGACACCCAAGTCAAAATGTGGCCAGGGTGGCCCTACACCTGATAATTGAATAGCAATGTAAACTACTCCAATCGTATTGACAACCAGCAAGCCAATCACAATATACATCAAGGTTTCGATTTCCATTTTCTCCTCCGTATGAAATAATTGGTTTCGACTACAAATGACAAGAACCGAAGAACTCACTTGTCTATTTTCGGTTTTTTAAGTCGCTCAATCGCCCTTTGATCTCGTTGACCATAGATACATTTTCGTCTGCGTCTATCCATATCTCTAAGCACTTTTCATAAGCTTGAATGGCTTGGGCTATGCGGTCTCGTTCCTCATGAACCTGACCAAGCAAAACATATGCCGGGGCATATTGCGGGTTGTATGCCAACACGTAGTTGCAGGTTCGTACGCAATTATGCCAATCTTCCTTTTGAAAATAAGCTGTTGCGAGGGCGATGCGAAAATAAGCCTGCTCCTGTGGTCCCAGAGTGAGAGCCCGCTCGAATTCGTTGATTGCCGAATCAGGACGATCTCGCGCCAAGTCGATTTTTCCTTTTAGATGGTGAAAAAATTCCCTTTGATAATCGCTGTGCGAAGCGAGTAATATTCGCTCCATGTGCACGGCGGTTGCCTCGGCTGAATCTACGCGACCGCTTTGCACTTCGATCAATCCTTGAATCCAGTATCCCTCTATCATAACAGAGTCGGAAGCCAGCGCTTGTCTTATTTCTTGGGCTGCTGCCGGCAGCTTATCATTTTCCAAATAAAACCTTCCCAGATAGTAATGCCCCATCTCTTTCTCGTTTTTTCCCTTCGCCACATCGAAATATCGCTGGTAATACTTCAGGGCTTCGCGGTGCATTCCACGGGCTCGGTACAAATCCCCGAGATTGGCCATGGAAGAGTAAAAATCCGATTCAGTTTTCAGAGCGGCGTTGAACTCGTACAGCGCTTTATCGTAGTTGCCTGTCAACATGTAAGCAACACCCAGGACATCGTGCGATTGAGCCTCCTTGGGCAACAGGGAAGCATAGGTTTTGAAAGTACTGATCGCCTCGTCGCGCCGGCCATAGTTCAAATAAGTGTATCCTAGATAGTAATAAAAACGCGGCTGCCCGTACGGATCAATTTCGATAGCTTTGTTGAATGCGTTGACACTGCGCTCATAAGAGCGGAGATGTGTGGCATAATGCCAGCCCAGATGAAAATACCAATTCGCCTCCTCAGGTTGTAATGCGGCCAATTGGCTGAGGTAGTCAAGAGCCATATCCCACTCACCTTTGAGTTGAACATATTGCAGCCTTATCTTTAGCTTGTCCGCCGTAGTCATTCTTTCGGAAAATTGAATCGCTTTATGAATGCATTTCTCAGCTAGTGGGATATCGCCGAGTATGTCGTAAGTATTAGTGAGTTTTGTATAAGCATACGCAAAAGCCGAATCGAATTGTATGGCCCTGCGTAAATTTGTGATCGCCTCGGTGTATTGCGATTTTTCCAAATTCTCAATGCCGAGAATATAATTTTTGTAGGCTTCAACGGAGCTGGTTTTGGTTTGCGCAATGCCTTCAGCGATACCGGGGGTATCACTAGCAGATATCTCCAGCGCCAGTTTGATTCTCTTAGAGAGATAGTCCACCATTGCAATAATCGTTTGGTGGTTTTTGCTTGATATTTTTTCGGTGAAGATCAGGCTGTCGGCATCCAGATCGTGGAGCTGAGCAAGGATTCTCAGATCATGTTCGTCCTTAATGACTCTGCCGCTCACCATGACACCTGCTCCGGCGCTGCGGGCGATTTGCAACGCTGAGCTGCCGCCCGTGTTTTTTTCTTGGCCGCCGTTATTTCTTGCAATTTCATCCAGTTTTTCTATGCTAACGGCCCTCAGATATTGGGATTGGTCTAGATCAGTGACCAACATATCTGGTATGCCGCGACTAAGCCACATAAGCTCAAGGTCATTGGTGTTAATGCTAAAATACATCACGGCGATGAGTATTCTCCCTTGTCTCTTGGTCTCGTAAATTTGGTTGACTTCGATTGATCTAAAAATTTCAAAGATGATAATTGCAGCTGTGATGAAGAGAATCGACAAAAGAAGAAATGTAGCCTTCTTGATCACGCGCTTATGATACCTAATCCGCAAAAGTAAGGTAAAAATTCCATAGGGCGGCTTTTGACTGATTTCAAGTTCTTTTTGAGCTTCTTTTAAGTTTTTCAGAATTTCTTCGGTGCTCTGATATCTAGCTGAAGGGCGTTTCTCCAAAGCTTTAGTGGTTGTCGTCTCCAAAAGCCTTGGAATATCTTCAATTATCGTACTAAGCGGTTGTGGGTCTTTCCTTAGAATCTCATACATGATTGCATATTCATGCTCTCCTTTAAAGGGCAACTGGCCTGTGATCATCTCGTAAAGAACAACTCCTAAAGCCCAAATGTCCGTGCGGTGATCCACTTCCTCACCACGCGCTTGTTCCGGCGATATGTAGGGCATCGTGCCCAAGGTCGAGCCAGTTTTGGTTAGCCGCTGCTTGCCGGCGAGCTTGGCGAGGCCGAAATCCAAAATTTTCGCTACACCGTCCTTGGTAATGATCACGTTCGCTGGCTTAAGATCACGATGAACAATGTCATGCTCATGCGCCTTCGCGAGTCCCTGCGAAATCTGAATGGCAATATCGATCGCTTCCGCTACTTGCGATTCACCCCTTGCCAATTTTTGTTGCAGCGTTTCGCCCTCATAATACGCCATTGCGATAAACATTTCCCCATCATCGGTCTCGTTGATTTCATAAATCGTGCAAATGTTGGGATGATCCAACGCGGAAGCAGCCTGCGCTTCGTGCATGAAGCGGGCTTTGGCTTCTTCGTTGCAAATCAACTCTACTTGGAGGAATTTTAGAGCCACAAGACGTTTGAGCTTGGTATCCTCGGCCTTGTAAACAACACCCATCCCGCCTTGGCCCAGTTTTTCAAGAATTATGTAATGCGAAATTGTTCGACCGACGACGTTCATGAATATTCCAGTTTCGGGAGGTCAGGGTTATCACTCTGGATGGAAGGCGGGAGAGAGTACCGGTCAGTGTGACAGTCTAATTTAATCCAAAAGAGGAAAATGTCAAGAATACAAGTTGAGTTAGAACTCTACATAAGGCTGATAGAACTTGAACATTGACTTTTTCGAGAGATTTACTAATATTGCTTTCGTCTCGAATTACTCCCGAACATCTTAATCCGCGATCGGGAAACATTCATGATAAAACGTTTAGGAGGATGCGATGGCTTTCGAGTATAAACTCACCCCCCGCCCGTATAGTGATGAAGAAGCGAAAACGCTTCTGAAGAACGTGGTCAGCCCGGAAACTACGGACTGGCATTACAACACGCATCACAAGGGCTATGTCACGGTGCTCAACAAAATCGAGCAAGCGCTCGACAAAGCCGATCCCGCCGGCGCCAACGGCAACTACAGCGAGATCGGCGAATTGAAGCGCCGCTACACGTGGAATCATGCGGGCGCGTTGCTGCATGACGTTTATTGGGCCGTGCTCGGCGGCGACGGCGATGCTAAAAAAGGCCCAGAGGTATTGAAGGCCATTGAAAAGCAATTCGGCACTTTCGACAAATGGAAAGCCGACTTCAAAGCCGCCGCGCTTTCCGCCAAGCTGAGCGGCTGGGGCTTGTTGGTTTATGATGCGCTTTGGTCGAAACAACTTCTCAACGTGCTCGTCGACGAGCATCAATACGGCGCGATTTGGGGCGGCGTCCCGCTGATCGCGTGCGACGTCTTTGAACATGCGTATTATCACAAAGACGGCCCGGGCCGTGCAAAATACGTTGACAGCTTTATCAACAGCCTGCACTGGAGCCGCATCAACGATCGCTTCAAAATGTACGTGAGATAAGCGTCTTCCTGCATGCTCAACTCCCGAGCTCCAGGTGCAGGTAAGTCACAACGTCAATGTTTATCTGTAACAGTTCTTCCAACGGATAGAAACAACCCAACGGATTTTTATCCGTTGGGTTGTTTCTATCCGTTGGAAGATTTACGGTTTTTAAAATTCCCTAAATTTTCTTGGTGCCTCCGCAATCTTGCGCGCTTTCAGGTATTTTTTTCTACGAATTCAGAATCGCATCATCAGAGTTTTGATCATTTTTGAACGACAACGAGAAATGGGCTTAGGAAAGAGCCGGCTTGCAGGGTGAGAGCCGGCAAGTGATCTTTTGATTTTAGGACGGACGTTGGTTACGCCATGGTCGAACGCCTCACGATTGGCTTATATTTACTCACGGTTGCGCTCTGGCTGGGCAGTGCGTTTTTCATGGCTTTTGTCATCGCCCCGAAAACATTTCAGTTTTTTCCCTCCCGTGCTAAGGCCGGCAGCCTGGTCAGTAACTTTTTGAAATCATTTGACATTCTGAAGATTTTTCTTATATTGGGGCTGGTTTCATTCAGTCTGGTGCGTGGCTCGGAGAGCCCATTACCGTCGCCTTCCCTGCCCGAGGTCGCCGTCATCTTTTTGCTGGCAGCCAGTTGGGCGAGCCATCATTTTCTGTTGGCCCCGAAAATGGACGAATTGCGTCTGGCGATTGGCTGCTTCGATGGGGCTCCCGCAGATGCTCCCGAACGTGCAGTGTTTGCGCGTCTGCACAGCATGGCGATGTTCCTGACTTTGGGAGATTTTGCCGCGGGGCTCTTTCTCTTGTTTTATGCAATCTTGCGTTTGCCCTGAAACGGAGCCCCGAACCGTGGACAAAGCCCGCAAGGGCCTTTGGGCCGGCCTGTGGCCCGAAGTCTTTTCGAAATCGCCATCGCCCCGCCATAGATTTGCCTGCCCGAAATTATCACGCTCCACTTTCTGAATGAAAACTGCCTTGAGCCGTTACCGAAACTTGAACGAGCCCGAAAAGGGCGGAGCAGTTGAGCCCGGATCCTTGCGGATCGTTTACGTTATGCGAGTTACGCCTCGTGTGATCCTTAAGCAGAAATACATGATTCTAATCTGTAATATACTGAATATCTTGTCGACAAAACTACCATGAATCAGATAAGTCAACCCCGGCCGCCGACGCCTCCGATCGCGAAAAACATCATCGCCGTTGCCAGCGGCAAGGGCGGCGTGGGCAAAACCACCGTCGCGGTCAACCTTGCGATCGCACTGGCGCAAAAAGGTTTCACCACCGGTTTGTTGGATGCCGATATTTATGGTCCGAATGTACCGATGATGACGGACACGATGGAGGCACGCCTTGACGGCACGCCGCAAGGCCGGATTAAGCCGATCGAGAAATTCGGATTGCGCCTGGTGTCGATCGGCTACGTGAGCCAAGGCGACACCGCCGTGATCTGGCGTGGCCCGCTGGTGGGGCGCATGATCACACAATTTCTCACGGAAGTGGAATGGGGCGATCTGGACTATTTGATCGTCGATCTACCGCCAGGAACCGGCGATGCGCAATTGACATTGTCGCAAGCCGTGGCATTGTCCGGTGCGGTGATAGTGACCACGCCGCAGGACGTCGCGTTGAGCGACGCCAAAAAAGGCATCAATATGTTCCGCAAGGTGGAAGTGCCGGTGCTGGGGGTGATCGAGAACATGAGCTATTTCTCCTGCCCGCATTGCCACCAGCGCACGGAGATTTTTTCGCACGGCGGCGGCCGTGCGGCCGCCAAAAAATTCGAGGCACCCTTTTTGGGCGAAGTGCCGCTGCACGTTGCGATTCGACAAGGCGGGGATGAAGGGCGGCCGATTGTCACCCACACTGGCGCGCATGCGGTCAAGGAGGCTTTCGACAAAATCGTCGATGAATTGCTCGCACAAGTGAAAGCACGCCGCGCCGGGCAGGACCAGGAACAGAGCATTATCGGAAAAGTTTTCAAATTGTCGTGAGCGCATTGGAGGAGATGGAAATCGCCGGAAGTGATGCGGAGGCAGGCCTTTATGCTGCACCGCCGCGAAGCAGCCAAGTTTTACGCAGTTGTGACGCGGCGGGCGTAATAAAATTCGCAGGACGCTCGACTCCCCCGCGGAATGAATTCCGGAGTATTTCAATGATGCAGCGCAAGAGGATCTTATGGCTAGCGACGATCAAGCTACGATGAATCCATCTCAGGCCGGACCGGCTTCGCCCGCGCCCGTTGCGGCGAGCAACGCGCGGGCAACTATTGATTTGAAGGTGCGCTTCTGGGGCGTGCGCGGAAGTTATCCCGTGCCGGGCCCGAAGACCGTGAAATATGGCGGCAACACCTCCTGTGTGGAAATTCGGAATCATCATCATCGCATCATTTTGGATGCCGGTACCGGCATCATCGGATTGGGCGACGCGGTCATGTCTGAGTTTCGCAGCGACCGGGCCAGGCGTGACGACCAAAATCATCGCGAGCTGCCGCTCACGATCTTGTTGAGCCACACACACCACGATCACATTCAGGCGCTTCCGTTCTTCCTGCCTGCTTATTTCAGCGAAACCTGCCTGTACGTTTTCGGCCCGCAATCGTTAGGCACCGATTTGCGCGAGAGCATCGCGCAAATCATGACTGCGCGCTATTGTCCTATTCGACTGGAGGAGCTGAATGCGAGCAAGATCATCAAGAATCTGGCGGATTCGGATTGTCTGATTTTTCGCAACTCGGCGAGCGCGCCGGAGCATTATCAGTCGCGCCAGGAAGTTCCGCCGCCGCAAGCGGAAGACGTGCTGGTTACGATCATGCGCAGCTATGCGCATCCCAAGGATGGCGTGTTCATTTTCAAAATCGCGCACGGCGGCAAGCGTGTGGTTTATGCCACCGACACCGAGGGTTATCTCGGCGGGGATGCACGCTTGATCGAATTTGCCCAGGGTGCTGATCTGCTGGTGCACGATGCGCAATACACCCAGCAGGAATACGCCGATCCGCTCTCGCCCAGACAGGGTTTCGGGCACAGCACGATCGATATGGCGTGCGAAGTCGCGCGCAAAGCCGGCGTCAGAAAACTGATCCTGTTCCATCACGACCCGCGGCACAGCGACGACGAACTGGATCGCCTGCAACAGCATGCGCGCTCGCTCTTCGCAGAAACCTATGCCGCGTGCGAGGGCATGGAAATCGTTCTATAATCCTCTGAATTCATTTTATGAGCTCGACTACCTCCGCGCCGGCAGCGCGCACGGATGACTTTTCGGCTTCGTCCACCGCCGAGATGATGGAAATGGTTTTGCCGAACGACGCCAATATGCTCGGCAATATCCTCGGCGGCAAAGTCATGCATTTGATCGACATCGTCGCGGCTACGGCGGCGGCGCGCCATTGTCGCCGGCCGGTGGTGACCGCCAGCGTCGATTATCTCGAATTTCGCAATCCGATCAAGGTCGGTTCTTTGATCATTCTCAAAGCCGCGCTCAATCGCGTGTTCAATACTTCCATGGAAATCGGCGTCAAGGTCTGGTCGGAAAACCTGCACACCGGCGACCGCCGCCATACCAGCTCGGCTTATTTGACCTTCGTGACGTTGGATGAGGGCGGTAAACCGGCAGTCGCACCGCCGTACACCCCGGCGACAGCGCAAGAACAACGCCGCTGGCATGAAGCCGGCGTGCGCCGCACCAATCGCCTGCAAATCAAGTCGAGACTGGCTCAATTCTCGGAGAAGCAATAGCAAAGAATCGTCCAACTCCGCCCGCACGTGGCCGAAGGCTGGCGGCATTTCCCAAATGAAAGCAACCGGCGCGGAAAATGAATGTGGTCGCGCTATTTCCTTCCCTGCGCTAGATCTCAATGTCAGGCACAAATCAACACCACAAATCGCACGCTGCTCTCACGCAGAAACTAAAAGCTTACGCTTCCGCGCTCGGCTGCGATCTGGTGGGCGTCGCACCGGTGCGAGCTTTTCAGGAATTGGATTTCTTTCCGGAGTGGCTGGCGGCAGGTTACGCCGGTGAGATGGAATATTTGCAGCGCCAACTTCCCAAACGCCTCGATCCATGCCAGATCCTGCCCGACGCAAAGTCCGTCGTTGTTATTGGCGTGAATTATCACTCGGATCATCCGCTTTCCACTGCGCTCGAGGATGATGAGCGCGGGTGGATTTCGCGTTATGCCTGGGGCGAAGATTATCACCATATGCTGGCGGAAAAGCTGGAGAAGCTGGATGCTTTTTTGCGGAACGAAGCCGCTCCGGATTATCAGTCTAAGTATTACGCCGATACCGGCCCGGTACTCGATCGTGTTTTTGCCAAATATGCCGGCTTGGGCTGGTTCGGCAAAAACACGAACCTGATCAATCAACGCATGGGCAGTTGGTTTTTCATCGGTGAATTGATTACCAATCTGGTTTTGGAAATCGACGCACCGCCACCGGATCGTTGCGGCACCTGCCGGCGCTGCTTGGACGCCTGCCCGACGAATGCCTTTGTCGCACCATACGTCCTTGACTCAAAGCGTTGCATATCCTATCTTAGTATCGAATTGCGCGGGGCGATTCCGGAAGAGCTGCGGCCGGACATGGGACACCACGTTTTCGGGTGCGACATTTGCCAGGATGTGTGCCCATGGAATCGCAAAGCACCGGTGACCAAAGAGCCGGCGTTTATGCCGCGCGAGAACATGTTCGCGCCGGCACTGGCGGAACTGGCCGAATTGGACGAACCGGCCTTTCGCGCGCGCTTTCGCCGCTCACCGCTGAAGCGCGCGAAGTGGCGCGGCTTCATGCGGAACGTGCTCGTGGCGATGGGAAACAGCGGGCAAAAACAGTATCGGAGAATCATAGTACGATTCTTGGGGCACACGGACGGGATGTTGGCTGAAACCGCGGCTTGGGCCGATCAACGGTTGCAGAGCTGCAGCGACAGGGAGACGAGGAGATCGCCGCACCTCTCTGCGGAGGAGGTGGCTGTTTATGGCCATACCAAAATCTGAGGCGCTTATGTCCGAATTCCTCCTGCCCATTTTTCCGCTGCCAAACGTGGTTTTTTTCCCGAAGATATTTTTGCCGCTGCATATTTTCGAGCCGCGCTACAAACAGATGATCGAAGACGCATTGCAGGCGGAACGGCAGGTTGGCATGATCTTGCTGCAAGAAGGCTGGCAGACGGACTATTTCGGCTCACCGCCGGTGCATCGCGTGGGCTGCCTGGGAAAGATCGAAACGTATGAAAAGCTGCCTCAAGGCCGTTTCAATGTACTTTTGCACGGCCTCCATCGCTTCGAGATTTTGAAGTTTGTAAAAGAGAAGCCTTATCGCCAGGCGCAAGTCAGGCTGCTCGAGGATTCGCCGTTTCATCTGGAACCCTACGACCAGCTCAAAGCGCGCGATGCGCTGTTGGCGAGGTTCATGACTTATTTGACCGATGTGCTGGGCATGGAGATGCAGGAAGATCGCCTCGATCGCACGGCGCCTTTAGAAACGATCGTGAATCAAGTTGCCGCCGTGTTGGATATTCCCGTGCAGAAAAAGCAGGGCCTGCTTGAAATCATGACCATGGAGAATCGTCTCGCGGAAGTGAAGAGCATCGTGGATGACAGCCTGAAATATGCCGAAAAGCTGCGGCGCGTGGTGAAGCACATGCGTTTCGCGCCCGAGAATCCGGAGGTCAATTAGCTGAAATGAACGTTGAATTTCTTTGTCCCCATTGCCGCGCGGAAAATCACGCCGCAAGCCTGCCGGCGGAAGATTTTGCCTGTAAGCACTGCGGGCAAAAGATCGCGTTGCGTTTGAGCGAAGACAGCCGGGATTCCGGCATGATCCACGCCTGCGCGGTGTGCGGCAAAAACGGCTTTTACCTGCAAAAAGACTTCAACCCGCGTTTGGGCCTTTTGATTTTTGCCGTCGGCGTGATTTTCAGTTATCACACCAGGTTCCTGAGCCTTTTCCTGGCCACGGCGGTTGATTTTGTCCTGTACTATGCGCTGCCAACGGTGACGGTGTGTTATCAATGCCGCGCGATTTATCGCGCGTTTAAAGAGAATCCACTGCATCAAGGCTTCAATCACGTGGTCGCGTTGAAATACTCCAAGACCGCTACATGAAAATATCCGTACTGCTGTTTGCGACGCTGCGCGAGGCTGCCGGTGCCGATCGCGTGGAAATGGAACTGCCGGAGGGCGCTACCCCGCGCCGTCTCGCCGAGACCTTGGCCGAGAGCTATCCCAAGCTTCGCCCGCATCTGCAGGCCATGGCCTTTGCAATTGACGGTGAGTTCGTTGCCGCTGATATGGTTTTGCGGAGCGCCGAGGAGCTGGCGTTGTTGCCGCCTGTGAGTGGAGGTGGTCAGTATTCAGTGATCAGTGTTCAGTAATTAGTGATCAGTTGTAAATGTCTGACTTACTGATTACTTTTCACTGATCACTGATCACTGACTCGCATCCCTGCGGTTTGGCGAAACAGAGGCATTTTTTCATCGCGTACATAGACCTCATGGTTGAAATCGTACAACGCTCTATTGATGCCGCGCAACTCTTAACCGCCATCGAAGATGACGGCAGCGGCGGCGTGGTCTTGTTCCTGGGCACCGTGCGGGATCACGCGCAAGGCCAGCAAGTCGTGGCGCTGGAATATGAAGCCTATGAGCCGATGGCGCTACGCCAGATGGAACGCATTAAGGAAGAAGCCTGCAAAAGATGGCCGGTGCGGCGTATAGCCGTGGTTCATCGCACCGGGTACATGAAAGCCGGAGAAATTAGTGTCGCGGTTGCCGTGGCCTGTGCGCATCGCGCGGAAGCGTTCGCAGCCTGCCGTTTCGTCATTGATACTTTGAAACATTCCGTGCCGATTTGGAAAAAAGAATATCGTCCGGACGGCAGTTATTGGGTGGAAGGCTGTCATGCTCATCCCGTAACGGCGTCGCCATGAATCCATGCACGTATGTGAAGATCCAGATCTCCGCCCGGGTACTGATGCAATTCCTGGAGTTGAAACGAGGAGTTGAAAAAAGAACTGAACGACCGGAAGATTTACAGCGCCGGGACAGTGGTCGGCAAATCCCTCGCAAAACTGCAATGAGCGATTAACGGAGAGGAAGAACGGTTATGATGGTTGAGCTCAGCATCTTGCCCATTGGTAAGGACGTACACCTGGGCAAATACGTTGCGGAGGCGGTCAAAATTGTTCATGACAGCGGCATCGAGTATCGTCTCACGCCCATGGGCACGCTACTGATTGGTGACTGGGAATCGGTCATGAACGTCGTGCGCGCATGCCATGAAGCCGTACGCCAGCGTTGTGATCGGGTCGTTACGAAAATCAAAATCGACGATCTCAAGGGCGAGGAAAAATTACCCGAAGAGAAGGTGCAGTCCGTGGAGCGACTGCTGAATTTCAGCGTGAAGAAATAATCCTCAAAGTTGCTTTTCCCTTTGCTTTTTGCCTTGTTCGAGAGGAGGAAGCGTGTCCAACAACGGTAAGGCTATTTTGTTCTTACTGCCCAGCAGCGCTTTTCGTGAAGAAGAATATTTTTCCGCGCGTCAGGCTTTGGAGCAGCGCGGGCTCAAAGTCGTGGTGGCTTCAACCGTCAAGAACGGAGCCGTGGGGAGCGAGGGGAACACCGTTACGCCTGATGTGCTGATTTCCGAGGTCAAGCCGGATGAATACGCCGGCATCGTGCTGATCGGCGGGCATGGAGCCAGCCAATACTGGCATGACGTCAAAGCGCATCAAATTATCCGTGCGTATGAGAAGGATGGCAAAGTCATCGCGGCGATTGACCGCGCTCCGGTCACGCTCGGCGTCGCCGGCGTGCTGAAGAACAAGCGCGTGACCGGGCACATTTCGATTTTTGAAAAACTGGTAAATTCCGGCAGCAAATACACCGGCAAAAAAGTCGAGCGCGATGGCAACCTGCTTACCGCTGAAGGCGCCAATGCGGCTTCGGCCTTTGCGGAAGCGTTGGCGCGCGCATTTGCCGCGACCTAGCATTTGTGTTGTGAATTCAATCGCGAGCGTAACTCGCATTCTCTCAGATGATGCCGACACCATTCCTGTACAATTCCTACGGCAGGTTTTTGCGGAATAAATTCGGCGTACGCGTGCACAAAGTGAGCGTGCACGCCGGCTTCACCTGCCCGAATCGCGATGGCACGGTGGCGCGCGGAGGGTGCACCTACTGCAATATCGTGAGCTTCACGCCGGAAAGCGCGCGGCCGCGGTTTTCGGTACGCGATCAGATCGAGGCCGGTATCCGCTTCGTCAAGCAGCGCTTCCACGCCGACAAGTTTATCGTCTATTTCCAGCCGTACAGCAACACCTACGCGGCCGCCGATCATTTGGAGAGGCTTTTTCGCGATGCCCTGCAGTACCCGGGAGTCGTGGGTTTGTCCATCGGCACCCGTCCGGATTGCGTCGATGATGAAAAATTCTCATTATTGGCACAGTTGTCGCGGGAGACGGACCTCAGTCTGGAATTCGGCATCGAATCGGTTTATGACGAGACTTTGCGGTTGATCAATCGCGGTCATGATTTTGCATGCACGCGACAAGCGATTGCCCGCGCCAAGGAATTTGAGCTACAAGTCACCGGCCATACGATTTTGGGTTTCCCGAATGAAACCGAGGCGCAAATACTGGCGTCGGCAGAAATCGTCAATACCCTCGGCATTGACGTCCTCAAAATTCATAATCTGCACGTCGTCCGGCACACCGAGCTGGCACGGCAGTTCGAGCGTGAGCCGTTTCATGTTTTTTCTTTTGAGGAATGGAAAGATCTGCTGATTCGCTATCTCGAGCGGCTTTCCTCCGGCCTCGTCATCGAGCGCTTGTTCGGCGAGGCGCCCCGGGATCTGCTGATTGCGCCACGCTGGAATCTCTCGCGCGCAGAAATCATACAAGGCATCGAGTGTGAGATGCGGAAGCGGCGAACGTATCAAAGCCGGCTTTGCCGTACCGCAGTGGCCCGGTCCGGCGGCGAGGTATTGCGCTCTTGAGTTTTTGAGAATGGAACCTGAACGACAAAAAACAATCAAACGCCATTTTTTTCTGGTCGCCCTTGGCACGATCGGCGTACTGACGCTGCTTTCACTCACGGCCCCGTTTGACACCGCCGCGCCGAAAATGCCCGATGATAAATCGCATCAACCTTCACAAAGGGTCATGGAATGTCTAAACTGTCATCACAGCGACGCGACGGGCGCAAAGGGACTCACGCCCAAGCCCATGCGTCACGAAATTCGGGCAAATTGCACGTTTTGCCACCCGCACCCTTGAGCGGTGCGCCCTCAACGAGCGACGCCCGGAAGCGCCGGAACGCATCAGGCCGTTTGCCGGTGGAAGGATTTTCGCGCCTGGACGGACATGACGTGCTCGAACCGTTGGTGCGGCAAATACTCGGAGCCTTGGGCGAAGATCCGAAGCGTGAGGGTCTGGTGCGCACGCCCAAGCGTGTGGCCAATGCGCTGACTTTTCTCACCGCCGGCTATCATGCCGACGTGATGAAAATTCTAAACAACGCTTTGTTTGAAGAAGACATCAACGAGATGGTGATCGTCAAGGATATCGATTTTTACAGCTTGTGCGAACACCACCTGTTGCCGTTTTATGGAAAATGCCACGTCGCTTACGTGCCCAGCGGCCGCGTCGTCGGGTTGAGCAAAATTCCCCGGATCGTCGACGTGTTTGCGCGGCGCCTGCAAGTGCAGGAACGCATGACCTCCGAAATTGCACGCACGCTCATGGAAGTGTTGCAGCCTGCGGGGGTAGCGGTGGTCACCGAGGCGCGCCATCTCTGTATGATGATGCGCGGCGTGCAAAAGCAGAACACCGTGGTAACCAACAGCTCGGTGTTAGGTATCTTTCACGAAGATCGTGCCTGCCGGGATGAGTTCATGCAGCTCATCGGCCACCGGCAGATGGGATGAGGGTGTTGGGTTTCAGTGTGAATTGTCAATGGTGAATTGTCAATTGTCAATTCGCAATTCACCATTGACAATTCACCATTCACAATTACCACACGAAAAAACCATGAAACTCACCTTCTGGGGACATTCATGCTTCCTGGTCGAAACCGGGACGCACCGCCTGGTGGTTGATCCCTTCCTAACGGGGAATCCCAGGGCACCACTCAAAGCCGAGCAAGTCCAATGCGACTTCATTCTGGTTTCTCACGGCCACGGAGATCACCTTGGCGATGCCGTGGGAATCGCCAAGCGCAATCGCGCTACGATCATCGCGAATTACGAGATTGCGACGTATTGCGCGTCGCAAGGCGCGAACAGCCACGGCATGCATATCGGCGGCGCGCACAATTTTCCTTTTGGCCGCGTGAAATTAACGATTGCACATCATGGCTCAGGATTGCATACCGAGGATGGCTTTCTCTATCTCGGTAATCCAGCCGGATTCATCATCACGGCGGCGGGCCGGACGATTTATCATGCCGGCGACACCGGCTTGTTCATGGATATGCAGCTCATTGGGCAAATGAACAAAATCGACGTCGCACTGCTGCCGATTGGTGACAATTTCACTATGGGTGTCGAGGACGCCGTGAAAGCAGTGGAGTTCCTGCAGCCTCGCCTTGTGATTCCGATGCACTACCAGACCTGGGATTTGATCGACGCGGATGCCGAAGTATTTGCCGACAAAGTCAAAAGTCTCGGCGTGAAGGCGCAAATCGTTGAGCCGGGCGAGAGTCTTAGTGTCTAATAGAATACCACGCCATGCCGCATTTCCCGTTGAGCATTCGTCTGCTTGCCATCGGCAAAATTCGCGGCTCGGTTTTCGAAGCGGCCGGCCGCGAATATCACCAGCGGCTGCAGCATTACGTCGAGATCGAGGTGATGGAGATCAAAACCAGCCTGGGGAAGGGCCAGCCGGCCGCGCAGGCGGTGATTGCTGAAGGCCATGAGCTGCAGCGTCTGTGGCGCGAGGAGGCACGGCAGATTGCCCTGGAGGCCGCCGGCCGTGAGTACAGCAGCGAAAGGATTGCCGAAGAGCTGCAGCACTTCCTGCACGTGGGAAACAGAAAAATTGATTTCATTCTGGGCGGAGCGGCGGGGTTGAGCGAAAAAGTTCTGCAGTCCGCGCATGAACGCTGGTCATTGTCGAAAATGACCCTGCCGCACGAGCTGGCCCGTATCGTGTTGCTGGAACAGCTCTATCGCGCCTGCACGATTCTACGCGGTGAAAAGTATCACAAATAAGAAAGAGGAAACCAGCGTTGTATCACTCCGAAGTCAGTGCAGCATCCCGGCCTCAGCAATATTTTCAGAAAGGCCTGGGCCTGAAAGCGGTCGCACAGGAGCAATTGAACCGCCATTACCATAGCCGCATCGTCGCACATCTGCGCGCGCATGAATTTCAACTGCAGGTTGGCAACCTGCACTTCTTTCTTGCGCAGGAATTCGGCTTTTGTTACGGTGTGGATCGCGCCGTGGAGTATGCCTATCAAGCGCGTGAAAAATTTCCTGGGCGCCGCATTTTTTTGACCGGCGAGATCATTCATAACCCGCACGTCAACCAGCGCATGCTGGAGATGGACATCGGATTCCTGACCGGTCATTACGCCAACGGCACGAGCTATGAAAATCTCCAATGCGACGACGTGGTGATTCTGCCGGCCTTTGGCGTCACCACCGCGGAATTCAAACGGCTGTCTGAAATCGGTTGTATCCTGGTCGACACCACATGTGGGTCGGTGTTGAACGTGTGGAAGCGCGTGGAACAATACGCGCGCGACGGCTTCACGTCCGTGATTCACGGCAAATACGCACACGAAGAAACACGTGCGACCAGCAGCCAGGCCACAAAATACGAAAATGGCCATTACCTCATCGTGCGCGACATGGCCGAGACCGAGAGGGTTTGCGATTTCATCACGGGTAAATGGCCGGCCCGCGAGTTTCTGACGCATTTTCAGAAAGCGGTTTCGAACGGTTTCGATCCCCTCCGCCATCTCGAAAAAGTCGGTGTGGCGAATCAAACCACCATGCTGTCGAGCGAATCGCTGGCGATTGCCGGACGCCTCCAGCGCGCCATGCTCGAAAAACACGGCGCGGAAAACCTCGAGCAGCGTTTTCGCAATTTTGATACCATTTGCAGCGCCACCCAGGATCGCCAGGACGCGGTGCTCGCATTGGTGCGAAAACAAAAACTCGATCTTATGCTGGTGATTGGGGGCTACAACAGCAGTAATACGAATCATTTGGTGGAACTGGCTACAGCCCACACCGCGGCGTATCACATCGACGAGGCGGCGTGCTTGCTCGATTTAGATCGTATTCTCCACAAGCCGGTGGGTGCTGCCGTGGAAAGGGAGTCTGCAAACTGGCTGCCGCCCGGCGCAGTGAAAATCGGCCTGACCGCAGGCGCTTCGACACCGAACAACAAAATTGGGGAGACCATCGAGCGGTTGGCACAATTGCGCGGATTCCTGGTTGAAGATTGGTTGGTTCCACACGCGCCGGGAGTCGAAATGAATCAGCAACGCGCCGCAGAATTGCGCGGGCGATGAGCCCAATCACTGAGGAGCGTGACATGGTAGAGCTCAAGAAACTGATCCAACGATCGGTCAAATACATGACCGAAATCACAGCATCAACAAATTGAAGTCTGCGGTTGGCTGATTATTTTACAATTGCGCAACTTTGTGAAACCGACTTGCGCGTCAAAGATTCACTTTTTGTTGCGTGGATTGCGCCTGCGGCCAGCCGCGCCCAAGCCGAGGAATTGATCACGCAACGCAGCCGCGCCTGTGCGGACGCGACCCACAACTGTTTTGCGTTGCGCACGGGCATGGGCGAGCAATTGGCCGTGCGCTCGAGCGACGCCAATGAACCGGCGGGAACCGCAGGCCGGCCGATGCTGCAAGCCCTGGAAGCACGTCGGCTCACAAATGTCGCTGCAGTAGTGACACGTTATTTTGGCGGCACAAAGCTGGGTACGGGCGGACTGATTCGTGCCTATAGCAAGGTCATGTTCGACCTGTTGGATAGAGCTCGTCTCATTCCGTTTTTTGAAACCTGCCGCTTATGCCTCGTTTATCAGTATCCGGATTCACCTGCGGTCGAAAGAGCCATGCGCAAGTTTGAAGTTCTTTCTATTGAAGAAATTTTCGGCGCCGAGATTCGGCGCCTGGTAGAAGTCCGCAAAGATCATCAGGCCGATTTTGAAAGTGCTTTACTGGATTTGAGCGCCGGAAGAGTCGAAATTGAAATAAACTCATTCAAGAGCACCTGAGAACCCTGCTGCGATCTGGCTTTTCATTTCGAAGTGAGGCAATCCAGGCAGATTCAGCTCGTTTTTGGACGTGATGGAGTTTAGTTTTTAATGTGATATAAGTTTAATAAATATAAATACATAGTTTGAATACCGTTCCGTGCTGTCCGCTCGCCTCTAATTTCTTTTCACAATCACAAAAATTTTTTGTAGAAAATAGGTAGCTGGAAAATCGCCAGATACATGCTCAGCGATTTGTGCTTCGCAACGAAGTTATTGCTATTCACCAAACAGCGTGTTATATTCGCCTCGTTCATGGCAGGACCCGATGGCGTGATTGTGGTAATTAATATTATGTTTTGATTAATCTTACCATGAATAAATCTGTGCTTTTATCATAGTGACTTGTGTCCACCTGACATAAGTTCATAAATCAAACACTCAAGGTTTTCTGCTTAATTCCTAAGGCGAGTTGAGCAAAGCGGAGAAAACAAATGGCTTTCGCCATTCAACCAGATGAATATAGCTGCGGTCCGACGTGTGTTTTCAATGCGCTTTTGTTGTTAGGAAACGCCGATATTCGATTGGGGCGAATCAAGCGCGCGTGCGGGACACGACCCAGCACAGGCACGGACGAAAACGGCTTGCAGCGTGGTTTGCGCCGGCTCGGATATGAAGGTGTGGAAGCGAGCTGGAATCGCAAGAGCTATGGACGCAAGGCCCTGGCGTGGTTGCGCGAGGAGCATAGCTTGGGCCATCCCGTCATCGTTTGCGTCGATCAATACGAACATTGGGTATTGGTGGCGGGCTCGACCCAGCGCTCATATTTCATCTTGGATCCGAAAGGTAATCGCCATCGCGCTACGGCTTCGAGTGTGCCCGGAACGGCATTATTGCAACGCTGGTGGGGCCGTGATCGCGTCACGAGCAGCGGTAGTTATTATGCCATTTCCGTGCGGCCCCGCACGCAAAAAGCAACGATGCTGTCGCAGCACGCCTTGCCCTTGACCAATCGCGACGTGCTGGAACGCATTCGTGAGAGCGCAGTGGATTTGCTGCCGGTTTCGAATTCTCTGCTGAACGCCTTTGGCAGTGTGAAAAACGGCAAGAAGCTCGAAGGCCTGCTGGAAGAAATTGCGCCGCGACTGGCCAACCGCAAAGAACTGTTGCACGCAGGCCTGGACGATTCCGATATCGACGAGCAAGTGCGCAATTTCGTAGCCTTTGCGCGCGGCAAACAGTTGCAATACCGGCCGACGCAACGCGAGGGCGCACTGATCGATCTTACCGCATTATTGTTGCTGCACACCTATCAAGCCCAAGAAGCACACGTCTGAATTTAGTCCGGCCGGAATCGCCGCCCGCCAGAATTGTTCCCAGTACCTCATCCTTTGAGCTTGACCACTGCCTGGCTTCTTCAATCCTTTTACTCTTTTAAGAAATCTAACAACAAGCGATTCACGCGGTCCGGCTCCTCATGCTGCACCCAGTGCGTCGCCGTCTCGATAAGCGCGAGCCGGCCGTGATCGCAAAATCCGATACTCAGCGCCGCCATTTTCCGGTCAAGAAACCGGTCCCGCGCGCCCCAGATCAATAGCGTCGGCACCGTAATCCGGCGGCTGTGCAGACGCCGCGGCGGTCGTCGCAAAAGAGCGCGATACCAATTGATCATGCAGGATATTGCCAGCGGTTGCGACCACGCCTGCCGATATGCATTTAAGTCTTCCGGTGAAAAGGTATCGGGCCTGCTCGTTTGCAGAAGCGCCAGCACCAGCAACCGCCAATTGAAAGCGCGCGCACAGAATTCCGGCAAAAACGGTGCTTGAAAGAAATAAATATACCAGCTCCTGCGGAATTGCGCCAGGTTGCGCGCCACTTCCCGCTTCATGACAGTGTGATGAGGAACGTTTAAGACGGCCAATTTCTCGATGCGCTCCGGATATTTGTTCGCCGTCCACCATGCCACCGACCCACCCCAATCATGGCCGATCAGATAAGCCTTGCTATGCCCTGTATTTTCAATGAGCCCGATCACATCATCGGCCAGCACGTCAAGGTTGTAGGCTCCGATTCCAGAAGGCTTGTCGCTAAGATTGTAGCCACGTTGATCCGGGGCCAGCACATAATACCCGGCTTCGGCAAGCGCCGCAATTTGCCACCGCCAAGCAAACCAGAATTCCGGAAAGCCGTGTAGCAGAATGGCGGGCGGGCCGCTCACCGGTCCCGCCGCGACCGCATGCAAGCGCACGCCGTTCGTCTCGACATAGCGATTTTCAATAATTGCTTGCGGCATTTCGGCTTGACTCCCATCGCACTGGAATGTAAATTACCTCACGTTTGGTGCATGATGAACCTGTTCGCTCGAAAGCAGCGCGAATTTCATCAGGGAGGAGGAGCAGTGGTGCGCGATCGTGTTGATCTGTTGCTGATTTCCGCCGTTGTTTTGGGCCTGTCGTCCGCCCATGCCCAAACGAGCCGGAATCCCGCCGAAGATAAGCGCTTCGCCCGCCCCAGCTCGCAAACCCTGTTAAGCGTCAAGAACGATTTGGTCGCCGTACAGGTTCGCACGACGAATGATACCTCCGTCAGTGGAGAAATCACCTATGCCGGTGCTTTCAATATTGGGACGGCGAGTAATCTTCCTCTGCTGTTTAAATTCCCGGAGGCGCCATTCTCGTCTCACGTCAATATTCGTGTTGACAATACGTTTTATAGTAGCGACCCCCGTCGCACCAACTGTAACCTTCTGCGTTTGACTTCCGCGCGCGTAGTGGGGGATTCGGCACTCGAGTGTTCCTATCAAGCCGGCCCCATTGCCGTGCTCCAGCGTTTGAGCCCGCAGAAATTCAGCGCGACCACCGGAGCGATTCTTATCGAATACGTTCTCCTGAACAACGATCCCACGAACAACCATCAGACTGGCGCGCTGCTGGAGCTGGATACCTTCGTCAATGGCAACGATCAAGCGCCGGTGCTCACCAATTTCGGCTACAGCCGGTTCGAGCGGAAATACACTGCGCCGCAGATTCCGGTTTTTTTCCAGGCGTTTCAATTCGGCAACCCCGCGGACTCAACCGGCCTGGTTGCACAAGGCAATTTGGCGGGTTACAATGCCGTGCGCCCGGATCAGTTGATCATCGGCGATTGGTCGCGCCTGTCGAGCGTGCAATGGGACTATGACGTGCCCGGCAATCCGCCACCCTACGACGACAGCGCCGTCATTTTGCGCTGGAATGAACAAAATTTGGCGGCCAGTCAAACGCGTACGATTGCGACTTATTATGGTTTGGGCGACGTGAGCACGCGGCGTGATGCGGCCAGCGGTCTCACCCTCCATCTTATCGCGCTGCGCAACTTGCGTGCCGTGAATGGCCAGCTCTCACCCAATCCGTTTGAAGTGAATCTGTTGGTGTTCAATCGCACCAATCCCGCAGTTAATGCCGTGCAAGCGACTTTGATACTCCCGCCGCAACTGGCATTGGCGAGCGGCGATTTCTCCACCAAGCTGTTGGCACCGTCGAATCTGAGCATTGCACAAAACAATGGCACTGCCTCCTGGGCCATCGTGGCACAATGCCCAGCGACTGCTCTGGAAGTGCTCATTCGCGTGGAGGTATCTGGCCTCGTCGGAACAAATTCCGTTTTCGCTCCAGTCGAGCGGGCATTGTTCTTGCCGAGTTGTGCTGAGACGCAGCCTGCTTTCCGAATTGTCGTACAGCCCGATAGCATTTCCGTGCGTCAAAACGAACATGCAACTCTTCAAGTCAGTTTGCAGCCCCTATTGGGCTTCAATCAACCCGTTGAACTTTCAGTATGGCCGCCGGCAACCCCCGGCATCACGACTTCCTTGATGCCTTTGCACGTCACGACGGTGCAGCAGGCAACTCTAACCGTGCGGGCCGAGCAAAGTGCGCTGCCGGGTCAATATCTTTATCTGATCAATGGCAAGGGTGGCGGGCTGATCGGCAGTGCTGGTGTTACTGTGCAAGTGCTTTCCGCGGATTTTGCTCCGCCGTACGCCGTGAATTTCAATCCGCCGCGAGGCGCGCGGGAAGTGCCATTGCGTAGCGGCGTTTCCTTGGAAGTGTTGGACGATGACGCCGGCGTTGATTCTGCTGCACTGTCGCTGCTGGTTAACGGCGTTCGAGTCTCGCCGCAAGCTGTGCGCATAAATAACGGATATCACGTACACTACCTGCCCTCCGTGTCATGGCGTGATCATCAACGTGTCATGGTACAGTTGCAGGCGCAGGATTTGGCGGCCCCACCCAACGTCTTCAGCGACGAGTATTTCTTCACCACCGTGCGCGATTCGCTGCCGCCCTTTGTCGCCAGCCGCCATCCCGAGGCCGGAGCTACCAACGTGACTGCAGACGCTGAAATCACAGTGACAGTGGTAGATCTGCAATCCGGCGTGGATCAACAGTCATTAATGATGGAAATCAACGGGCAGCGAGTTCTGCCGCTGGTTTTGGGGGATCAGCGTGCGGCGAACTTGAAATACAAGCCGGCAAGCCCTTGGCTCCATGATTCTACCGTAAGAGTCGCCGTTCGCGCACAAGATCTGGCCACGCCGCCCAATGTGATGGCGGCGGATACGTTCAGATTTGTCATTGCGCCACCGCGCCCAGACTTGATTGCCGGCGATTTACACGCTGCGGAGAGTTTTATTCTTGGGCGGTCGACCCGATTGCAAGGCAGAATCCAGGCGGTAAACGGCGAAGTGTCTCAAAGTTTTCGCGTCGAATTCCGTGCGGATGGTGAATCTCGTGGTGATACTACGATCACTGCGCTGGTTTCTCCTCATGAACTAGAGATTGGGACACGGCTGCGTTTCGACACACCGGGCACGCATATCGTAGAAATGGTGGTGGACCCGGACGACGCCGTTTTCGAAAGCGATGAAAACAACAATCGACGCCAGTTGGTGGTAAATATCAATGAAACGCTCGCGAATAAGCTTACGGTCCGGCCAAATCCCTTTACACCCAACCAGGACGGTTACAACGACGTCGTTGAGTTTAATTTTGCAGGAATGGATTTAGACAGCCCTACCCTGCATGTTTTTGACGTCAATGGTGTTCCCGTTTGGATGAATGCGCCACATGCGGGTAAAATCTATACCTGGGACGGCCGTGACGAAAATGGTCGCGAATTGCAGCCCGGTGTTTATCTATACACGTTACGTGATCATGGAGCTAACGTTGCTAGCGGCCTTGTTGTGATCGCGCGTTAGCCAGAAAGTCCACTAACTTGTTATGACGAGATCGATTGAGGCTGTTGTAACCCACTGTTTTTGTGTTTGGCTCCACACGGGGGAAAAATTACAAAAAAAAATTTTTTTCAGGTGTGGCATTTTTTATGAAAAACGCAACTATATATATGTAGAACATCATTAAGAATGAAGAATAGGGGGATCTCTCGGAGAGGTGAGGGAAGTCACGGGACCGCGGCCCGGTTTCGAGCTTGCTGATGACCTCTCCTCTTCCGTTTAAAATCAAGCTAGGCAGTCTCACTACTCGTGGGGGGCTAATTTTTTGTGCCAACTAGGATTTCTCCCGGTTATCCTGGTTGGCAGTTTTTTTTGAGAAAATCACTCTCCCCAACTAACAGTTCTTTCTGATATTTGCCTGCCTGAAATCTCCACTTCTGAAGTTTTTTTCATGCGATTGGAACTTTTACCGCATAACCGTGTTATAGAATTAGGAAGCACAAAGAGGCGTATATTAGGAAAGACCAGTTTTAACAAAGCGTCTTTGTGATCCTCAGGCCTATTATAATTGTTTTCCTTCCTCCTCAGAATCCCCGGGTTCCTTTGTGAACTCGGGGATTTTTGTTTTATTGCTTTTTTACCGAAAATATTTAAATTCCTGGTAACTGTTCAGCGAGGCTTCGCCTCAAACCAACAAGTAAAAGCTGGACAC
>JBOHQX010000089.1:0-27503 GCA_050732395.1 bacterium | reverse complement strand
CTGTCATGCAGAAGGCATCTTGGTAGATTCGGCACCTAGGCCTGAAATCGGCACTGTGCCCGAGTCAACCAAGATCCCTGCGGGATGACATTTCAGGGTTTTCGGACAGGCTCTAAAGCCCGGCGTTCCCCATTCTCGGAGATCTTACGCTTTGGAAAATTCTATTTTCTAATCTCACGAGGGTTGCAGTACTTTGGGTGGATCATATTCTGTTTGTCTGAAACGCCATTCCGCCAGCCATGCTTGGGGATTTACACAGAAAACCTCCGGTAACCGCGCTCGTGCGTATCGGCAATAGTGAGCGATTCTTTCAAACTTCCGTTCCCGCTTTTCATCCCAAGCAATGTCGTAAGCTTCGCGCAATTTCTCGGGCAACATTGCCGCGCCGCAAAATTGCATCATGCGAGCAATGCCGTGCAGCCCGCGCCGGGCGAGCAGGGCTTGCACCAATGCTTGCGCGGTCTCGCCGACGTGCAGAGCCTCCCCGACAAACATATTCTGCATGTAAGAGGAAAACTCCTCATACGTGTCGGGAACAAAGCTGAACGGAATGCCAAAGGCCTGCGCGAGTCTTTGGCTATCGAGATAATAAGCTCGCTTCTCCGCCAATGTCAGCGGTGCCACAAAATGCTCGTAGGCCACCAGCGATGAATCAATCAGTGTCGCCAGCACCCAGAATCTCAGGCCGGGATTTTGCGAAGAATATTTCGTGGCTGCGGGGAAAGCGCCTTCCGTCCGGGGCAGAACGCCGCGCACGCGCGCATGGCATTGATGGAAATGCTGCAACGCTGTGCGCGCCGCCGCAGCGCCCCCGAAAGTGAGATCGTTCATCACTTTCACTGTGCGATACAGACGTCGCCAGGGATTCGTTTGAAAGTGGCTGTGTTCAGCCACGCCCGCGGCGATGAGCGGATGCGCCAACTCGAGCGCCAGCGCACGCCCGCCGCTCAAGCCAGCCAGTATTTCGCGATGCACGCGCCAGAAGACCGAATCCGGCGTGAACAATCTTGCGGCGGGCGGCGCTTGCATATGGTTGTTCGACATGGTTTTGGCTCCATCCTGTAATTTAGAGCAACGGCCCTTGGTCCGTCAATGCGAAAGAAGACAAAATACGTTCTTGAACTTCGCTCAATTCGCCTTCGGTTTCGTCCATATAACGCACGCGGACCGGCACACCCATACCGTAGCGAAACAGGACTTCACCATTTTGCGAGGCACTCGGATCGAGTATGATCGGATACTGCAGACGGTAAGGCAAGAGGGTATTCTCATACACTGTCCATTCGACTTCATTCGTTTTCAATTCATGAAAAGGCTTTGCAGGCATATGACAGTTCAGGCTCAACCAAACGGCGCTCCCGAAAAACATGGGCGCGAGAACAGTACGCCAAAAGGATCTTTTGCAATTCATAATACCCTCTCCAAGAATTCAGAAGTAAAATCCCAGCGAGTTCCAGTAGCTCAAAAAGGGAATCATGCCAAGAGCTGTCAGCGCCATCAGACTGAAAAGCAAACGCTCCCCAAGCGACCAATACCGATGCTTCCACACAATGATGGCGAAGACCGGTAGCGCCAGCCCGGACACACTTGCTAGCATGAGAAAACTCAACACCGTGTACAAAATTGGCGAGAGGTTGTAAAGCTGATGTTCTTTGGTGAACACTGCCATCATTATTCCGCTTGCTGGGCCGAGAATCACAAGAACGCTGACGAGGAGAGCAGTGCGCCACGCGGCGCGTGCCAAACCTGGATTTCGTGTTGTCGAAAGTGATCTCTTGCGCCACCTTGCGAAGAGATGTATGCCCATCGCGAGGAATGGGAACAAAAGAAAAATGAGAAAGCCTCCCGTTGCCAATGCTGCGTGCAATTTGCCGCTTTCGTACCAGTATAGCTTGTCAAAACTAGTTGGCTCTAAGAGCTTGTCGCCTACAACACCGCTCAGGAACATGTTGATAATATGCTCCTCGGTATCTTCGCGAAAAGCTGCATAACCGCCGCTTTCAGCTCGAAATAATAACGGCTCGACTTGAAACAACTTGACAGACCGCTGCTCGCGTGCTGGGAAGTTTAGGCTCAACGTGCCTCCGTCCTCATCAAGGACTTGAACATCCATCGCCATTGCCGCCAGCTTTTCGATGGTCTTGTGCGGGATCATATTCATTCTATAAAAACCACTGAAACGGTTTGTACGTTGGTCTTTAAGCACGGAAAAGCTTACAGGAACATCCTTCTCCGGCGAAGGATAATAGCGATCCAAAAATGCTTGCAGCACTCGCGTGATGAGCCGGCTTTCCTCCTCGGTCGCAGCTATCACAATGTACAAACCGACCTTTTCCGCTGGAAGCAAGTACAGGAGCGAAAAATGATCGCGTGCGCCGGTGTGAAACAACGCGTGCTGGCCGTTAACGAAACTCTCAAAGAAGCCGTACGCGACACCGGGCATATGCGGATGATTGGTGAAATGCTGGCAGTGCATCTCCGCCACACTTGCCTCTTGTAGAATCCGCAGACCGCCTAATCGTCCACCATTGAGATGGGCAAGCATAAATCGCCCCATATCCTCTGCCGTGGATACGAGCGTGGCAACCGGATAAGGAACTGTCTGCGGTTTGGGAAATCTCTCCAGTCCGATATCACTTTTTAATTCACGCGTCACGGGCTGTCGGAAACTGCTGTGTTTCATCCCAAGCGGCGCGAAGATATTCCTTTCTACATACTCGCAAAACGTCATACCGGATACCGTTTCAACGACGTATCCGGCGAGGGCCATCCCGTGATTCGAGTAGTTGATCTGGTCTCTGGGCGGCAGCACGCGAGGCGGTGTATATCTGTCGAAATACTCGCCCAGGGGCATCGGCGGGTCAGTAATCGGAATCTCACTTCCGAGCATGTGATCGTCAAGCCCGCCGGTGTGTGTCAGGAGATCGGCGAGGGTAACAGGCCGAGGAAAACTATTGTCAAGTTGAAAGCCATTGAGATATTTGTTGACGTCATCGTTGAGATTCAGCTTGCCTTGCTCTGCAAGTTGCATAACAGCGGTGGCGACAAAGAGTTTTGAAACGGAAGCGGCGTAGAACACTGTCTTGTCGGCAGATACAGACTCCGTTTTCCTGAGATCAGTATAACCATACCCTTTTAGAAAATGGATATGATCGCCTTCCACAAGCACAACCGCAGCACTTGGAAATTCAGACTCCGCTACATGTTTGGTGAAGAACACGTCAAAAAACGCTTCAATCTCTTTCGTATTAAAGCGTCCGGCAACGTCACCAACCGACGTTGTAGACTCGACACTCTGGCGCGTATTCTGCGGCACGGCGGAGGCAGAAACAGACATGACGATCAGGAGACAAATAATCATTACTGTTCTGTTCCTTTCATTCGTTCGCCGACTCAGCACAATCAGGCTGCCTTGACGGCAGGCTTCTGAACGACGACCTCCGCCACTCGCCCAAATCGCCGCTCGCGTTGTTGGAAATGCTGCACGGCTTCTGTCAAATCACTCACGTGAAAATCCGGCCATGGGCGCGGCGTGAAATACAATTCGGCATAGGCGCATTCCCACAACAAAAAATCGCTCAAGCGCTGCTCGCCGCCGGTGCGAATGAGCAAATCGACGTCTCTTGCTGGAAATTCCTCGTGATAGACTTGTGCCAGCAAGTGCGCAAAGTGTTCACGCGAGGCCGCAGGCAGGCGTGCGAGTTTTTGTGCGGCCTGCAAGATCGCATCGCGCGAAGAGTAATCAATGGCCAGACGCAAATGCAAGACCTTGCCGTCGCGCGTGGCATCTTCAATGCCCCCTACCGCCCTCAGAATGGTCGGCGAGAGGCGATCACGCCGGCCGATGATGCTGACGCGCACGCCGTTGCGCACGCAGCGCTCCACTTCGGCATGCAAATAAAAGTCAAACAACCGCATGATCGCATCCACTTCGCGTTCGGGGCGCTGCCAATTATCGGAAGAAAAGGCATACAAGGTCAGTGTGTCAATTCCGAGCTGAGGAGAAGCTTCGACGATGTGGCGGACGTTTTCCGCGCCTGCGCGATGCCCGGCCGGCCGCGACCAGCCGTGCGCATTTGCCCAACGGCCGTTGCCGTCCATGATCATCGCAACATGCAGGCCCGCACCCGTGGCGGGGACGAAATCATTAGGAGTCATATTTGGTCCTTTTATTGAACGATGATTTTGGAATCTTCGCAGGTACTTTCCCTCGCGCACGCAGCTACTGCGCTGGATAAAACACTTGCTTGTGCTGGCAACATTATTTATGCTTGAGTGGCCCGATGCGCCAATTTAAGAACAATCAGCCCGGGAAACATGAGATGAGCGTGAGAAAATAGTGAGAAAGACGTAAACATGGGTCGAAGTGAACACAAGATCGCCGGCTATCATTGCGACGATTTTATTCTCGACGTGCATAACCGCCAGCTTTTGCGGTCCGGAAAACCACTTCCCCTCAACTCAAAGTATTTTGAGGTGCTGTACTTGCTCATTCGCCATCAAGGGCAATTGGTGGAGAAGCAGCGCATTTTTGATGAAGTCTGGCAGGATGTGATCGTCACCGATGCGGCGCTGACCCAGTGTATAAAGGATATTCGCAAGCAGTTGGGAGACGACGTGGCACAGCCGCGCTACATCAAAACCGTGCCCAAACACGGCTATGTCTTCATCGGGAAAGCCATGGCACTCGAGGAAGCCAACGGCGTACTCGCCGCACCGGTGACCGCCAGGTCCGTGGCGCGGCCTTACAAGTTTTTGGATTATTTCACCGAACAGGACGCAGCCTTGTTTTTCGGGCGCGAGGCCGAGATCGAAATGATGAGCTCACAGGTGCTCGCGCATCGTTCGTTCATTCTGCACGGTCGCTCCGGCGTGGGCAAAAGCTCGCTGCTGCGCGCCGGCCTGCTGCCGCGCCTGCACGCACAGCACCATCTCGTTTTTGTGATGCGCAGCTTTCAAAACCCGTTACAGCAAATGGCGACGGCATTGCGTGAAGCCGTAATAACCGAACTGCCCTCGGCGCACCTCTTCAGCGTGCTGGAGCTTCTGCAACACGGCCAGCAGCAGGCGCCTCAGCGCGGCACCGTCTTTCTTTTCGATCAGTTTGAAGAGTTTTTCCTGTTGCTGGCGGAGGAGCACCGGAACGAGTTCATCGCTACCATCGGTGCATTATTCCTGCATGAAAACCTGCCTCTGCATTTGGTGTTCGCGGTGCGCGAAGACCGCCTGGCCGAGATGAGCCAGCTCAAGGCCGCGATTCCGGAGATTTTCCATCATGAATATCGCCTGCAGCGCCTCACGCGTGAGCAGGCTACACGTGCGATGACCGAGCCCGCGCGCGCCGTGGGCAGCCATTGGGAGCCAAAACTGGTCGAACGCGTGCTGGTTGATTTGAATGAGGGCGGCAGCATCGACCCGCCGCAGTTGCAGATCGTATGCGATCGATTGTTCGATGCGCGTGGCCGCAGCGGCGAACTGACCGTGGCCGCTTACGAAAAGCTTGGCACCGCTGCACAAATACTGGCGAGCTATTTGGAACGGGTGTTACATCATTTCAACACCAACGACCTGCACGATGCACGCGAAATTCTGTCGACTTTGATTTCTGCCGATCATCAACGCCTGGTGTTGCGTGTCGCCGAGCTGTTGGCGCGAGTACGGGTGCGGATCCAGGCGGACGCACGGCGCATCAGCCTCCTGATCGAAGAGCTCGCCACCGCACGGGTCGTGCGTTATCGTAATCAAGACGGCGAAGGCTGGCTGGAATTGGCGCATGATTTTTTACTGCCGGAGATCACGCGGTGGATGACCTCCGAGACCGTGGCGCTGAAACGTGCACGCGGCATCATCACCCGCGCCGTCGAAAACTATCGTGCGCACGGCTTGCTGATTGATGCCGACGCTTTGCAGCTCTTGCTTCCTTTTGGCGCTCAGCTTGGCCTTACCGGCGAAGAAGCGGACTTGCTGTTGACGAGCCTGCTCAACCGCGGGCAGCGCGCACCGGACTGGCTCGTGCATACCGCGCCTTCCTCGCATGGCATTGTACGCCTGGCCTCGCAACAAAAAGAAGTTGTGGTGCGCCTGGCCGCCATCGAGGCGTGCGGGTCGTTGCGGCATGCCGAGGGCAAGAACCTGTTGCGCGAGCTCGCGTTGTGGGATGAGGAGCTCAGCGTTCGCCGCCAGGCCAGTATCGCGTTGGCGGAATGGCTGGGGGACGGGACGGAAAAAATACTCCAACACGAAGCAGAGGGCGAGCATGCAGGCTTGGTACGCCGCGCCTTCAGCCTGGCATTGCTGCGGGATCACCAGAGGGGCTGGGTCAAGCTCAAAAACCATTCCGGGCTTACCCAGATTCTCGTGCTTATCAATTTGATCGGCTTGCGATTGCAACGGGGCGGCAAAATCATCGTCGCACAAGGCGTGGGGGGCATGCTTGGCGCGGGTTGCGCAGGCGTCATCGGAGGGCTCCTGCTCGGCGTCGGCCTGGCGCTAGCGCGCCACACTTCGATTCTGCAGGGCACCTCGATTATTGTGGTTCTGGTCAGTCTTGCGGTGCTGGTCAGCGCGTTGGGCGGAATGGGAGTGAGCTTTGGTATGCTGACCATACGCCACATCGCCTATCGCCACAGCCGCTGGTGGTCAATCCTGGGCGCAGCAATCGGTGGGGCATTGATTGGGGCAATTGCCAATCAACTGGGCACCGATATTTTCCACGCTTTGTTCGGGCGCGATCTGGAGGGCATTACCGGCGCCTGGGAAGGGGCGAGCGTCGGCATGGGATTGTCGTTGGGTGCGGTGCTCACTGAAAGCCTCCATGAAAGAACTCGCACGTGGCAAAGGGTCGTGGGCGCAGGCCTCGGCGCAATGTGCGCCGGCTCGGTATTGGCCATTCTGCATTTTAATTTGTTTAGCGGCAGCCTGGCGATCATCGCGCGTTCGTTTGACAACTCGCAGCTCAGCATGGATTCTCTGGCAGCGATGTTCGGGGAGGTTCAATTCGGGCAAACGATGCAAATCATCGTGTCGGGTTCGGAAGGCTTGCTTTTTGGCGCGGCGGTGAAGGCCGGGATGGAAATTGCCGGGCGGAAGAACGAGAAAGGAAACCATTGAGACTCAGATCAATTGTAATCGTACCTCCAGTCCGCGTCACGCTGTTTTTTGGCAAAAAATTTGACCAGCAATATCCCCAGGACAAATCCGCCGATGTGCGCAAACCAGGCAATGCCGCCACCGAGGTTCTGATCATTGCCTGTGGAAAAAAAACCGCTGATTAATTGATTCAAAAACCATAAGCCCAACACGACCACGGCGGGCACGCGAAAAGTTGAAACATAAAACAAAATCGGCAACAATACCAGCACACGCGCCTTGGGATAAGTCAACATGTAAGCGCCCAACACCCCTGAGATCGCACCGCTCGCACCCACCATCGGCACCTCAGAGCCCGGATCAATCAAAATATGTGAGATTGCCGCACCAATCCCGCACAACACGTAAAAGACAAGGTATCGTATCGAGCCCATTGAGCCTTCGATATTATCGCCGAAAATGAACAAATAGAGCATGTTGCCGAGAATGTGCAAAACTCCGCCGTGCAGAAACATGGAGGTGAATAGGCCAGAATAATGCATGCCCTGGCTGACATGTAACGGGATTGCGCCATAGCTCTGAATGAATTGTTCCATTTCAACCTCGGGCAGGAACATCTCATGCAGAAAGACCGCGACATTCACGACAATAAGCAACGTGTTGATCAACGGAAAAGTCACCCGTGGATTGTCGTCTTTCAACGGTATCATTTTTCTCTTTCCCAGAAAGTTCCGGGCTCAACGTCAGGAATTACGCACGACGTCTTCACTTCCCCCGCAGCAGCCTGAAGGCCAGCCATGCCCATCCCAATAGGAAAGCCAGACCGCCAAACGGAGTGACGGCTCCCCACCATTTTATTCCTGTAAGCGCCAGTAAATACAGGCTGCCGGAAAAAAGTACGATGCCGGACAAGAAAGACCATCCGGCGCCGGCATAAGATGTTTGCGGGTGAAAATGCTGCAAGATTCCGACCACCAACAACGCCGCCGTGTGAAACATTTGATACAGCACCGCTTTTTCATAAATCTCGCGACCGTAACCGTCCAGGACATTTTTCAATGCATGCGCACCGAACGCGCCCAACGCCACGCACAAACCCCCAGAAAGGGCCGCCACGACCAGCCACAATCGATTCATCAATTCGTATATTCCTTGTCAATGATGTTGATCTGTCCTGGATATTTGATGGGGACGCCGGCGACGGAGACCGTAGGGGTCGCCGCCAGCGTGAACCGGGAGGCGCTACCGCTTTGCCCGGCGATGGCAAGCGCTAGATTGAGCAGGTTCTTGTAACCTTGTTCTTGAAAAAAGGAGTAAAGATCCAGCTTCACTTGCAGTGGAATGACGGTGGCTTGCCCCGTTCCCGGAATTTCGATGGGGCTCGCAATATCGCCGGATACCGTCTCCTGGTCGTCAACTCTCAAGGTCCACGCCAGGCCTTGCAACACCGCAGTCTTTTGCGGATTTCCGCTCGTGCCATCATTGGGATTCTTTGCCGCGACGTTCAGCGTGAAGGACAAAGGCATGGACTTGTTGGCAAAAGCGTTGGTGAGCTTCAAGCCGTCCTGCAAACTGAAACGCGAGAGGTCGTTTACACGCGTCAAATCGACGCCTGCCAGTGAGCCCACCGCCACTTTATCGAGCTTGAATTGCAGGCGCTGGAGGTTGAGCAATGCATCTTGCATCTGCTGCAGTTCGGCGCAGCCGGGGCACAACGCGATCAACACCGCTGCAAGAGCAAATCTTGCTTCGGGAAAAATGCGTTGTGGCATATCGTTCTCCGGCGGAGCAGTTGATTTACGATTGAAGATTTCCGAATTACGATTTACGATTCACGAGAGGATTATCAACAACTGAAATCGCAAATCGCCGTTCATTTCAAACATTCTGTTTTTCAAGGTAAGTCATCATCACAGAAACAGCAAGCAATTTTTCAGTCCTTGTTTTTTTGAAAAAAGAATGATATATGCGCATTGGTTTTTTGTAAAGACCTTTCCTGATACTGATGCCGTGGCTCCGCATGACAGAATTAGAACAGCAGCGGTGCGATCGCGCTTTTCGCCTCAGCACGCATGTTTGGATTGCCTCCCTCGTTTTTTCGATCTTTGTTGCAGAAATTCTCGCGCTGATCGTTGCCGCGCTGTGGCTCTGGCGCCGCCGTGGCGAGCCGCACACCTCCACCGCTCTCGATTCCCCGGTACTGCTTTTCTGCTTGTTCCGCCTGGTGACAATTGCGACTGCGCTTTCGCCGATCGCCAGCCTGCCGGCGCTCCGCAAGATCCCCTTTATGATCATCTTTTTTCCTCTCGCTCATTTTGCCTCGCGGGAAAAGTCGACGGGAGTGATCAAATTGCTGCGCACGCTCATCGTTGCAGCAATTGTTGCAAGTATGTATGGCCTCCTGAGAATGGGAGGAGAAGGATTTGAGCGCTTGCACTCCACCACCTCCGGCCCCACGACCCTGGCGATGTTATTGGCAGCCGGTTTTGTGATCGGTCTGGCCTTGATCGCCTGCGAGGCTCTCAAGCCAAAAAAAATCTGGCTCCCCGGCCTGGCGAGCATGTTCACCGCGATGGCTTTTACTTTCTGCCGCGCACCGTGGCTGGCCGCGTGCACGGTGGGATTGAGCTCGTTGCTGACATACGCCCGGCGAACGGCCTTGTTGCTACTCATCGGGATGATCGTGATTTTGGCGCTCCTTCCCGGTTTTCGCATGCGGTTTGCAGAAGTCTTGCAATGGCCACACGCCATGGGAGATCGCCCGGTGATCTGGCAGAAGGGCTGGGAGCTTGTACAAGCCCGGCCGTTGCTCGGGTATGGTCCGGAAAGTTTTCATCTGCTCTTCGATCGACAGGAACAGCTCAAAGATCGGCGCGTGGGCGCGTGGCATAATTTCGTTTTGCAACTATGGGTGGAAAGCGGCCTCCTGAGTGTTTTGGTTTTCGGGTGGATTATATGGAAAGCATTTTATTCGGGCAGAATTGGAGCACAGGTGGCGCCCACGCAAACAGCGCGTGTCGCAGCCCGCGCCTTGTTTGCGGGCATTACGACCTTATTGTTGGCGGGATTATTCGGCGGATTTATCGGTGACCCGATTATCGATATGTTGTTTTGGGGGATGCTTGGTCTCCTGGCGGGGATAGACGATAGCCGCTTGAGTTAGTGCCTAAACAATCAGATTCGTGCAAAAAAAGCAAAGATTTTTGAAAGACAAAATGATGGACGACAAAATGATGAAAAATTATTTTGTCGTCCATCATTTTGTCTTTTTAGGTTGCGGCTTGTCCGCGCTGTGCGATTGGCTCTTCAAACACAGAATAAAATTCTGAAAATTTCTTGACAGGATTAACAAGATTTACAAGATAAGGGTCAATCTTGTTCATCTTGTAAATCCTGTCGAAATAGTCGCTGCGTAGCAGCCTCTGTTTTCTGCTTGACTGAAAACCGGCGTAGTGACTTAAGAATCAAATCTGGGCAAATAGAACAAAAACCTTCACGCAAAGACGCAATGGCGCAGAGGTTTCGCAAAGAAAGACCTTGGCAGGATAAACAGTCTCATTCGTGGTCTGTGGTAGCGGCTTGTCCGCCTTGTGCCGAATGCAAAGATAACCTTCCCACACTTTCACTCCTCTTGCCGCCGGGCGCAACCTGAATGCAGAGTGCCGCCGAAAATTTTTTTGCAACTTTTCAGTTGACATTGCCCCAAAATCTCTTATCTTCAAGCCTTCGTTAGGGAGGCCGCCAGCGATCTTCTCTATCGCGATCTAACCTTTCCAGACTGCGCCCTTTCGGGGGAGCCGCCCAGCACCAAAAATTTTGAGATTTTTTGAGATTCTACCGGCATGTTTGACTTCAAAACTGGGCCGCGCCATTTCTTTGGCACTCCAACAGTGTCAGGATTTTCCCCACCTTTTTCGTCCAGTTTATTCTTCCTGCAAACACTTAGTAACCACAATTTCTCCAGACGACGGCGAGAATCGGGCCGTTGCCTGATACCTGCTTTAAACACCTTTTCAATTTCATCCTGCGCGATGAAAGGAGGACGAGATGATCCACCCCTCAGTTACCACGAACCGCCTTGCCACTGCGCTGCTCTTACTGGGAGGAATGCTGTTGCGCGCATCGTACGGACAGGAGAATGCCGCCGCCCATGCCATTGTCGATCTCGTGGCTGACAGCCTGTATCTGCGCACGGAACCCCACAACGGCGGCACATTGGTCAATGTGCCCGTACCCGGCCAACAATATTTCATCCACATTGCCTTCCGCAACGCAGGCTCGACTCCGACGGGGCCTTTTCGGTGGAATATCAACATAAATGGGGTATTCGAATGCGGTGCTACTCTCGCGGCTGGTGCAAACACCTCCTGGGTGAGATCGTGCTCCACGCCCTGGATCGCTGTGCCAGGCACGTCCACGCTCTTTACCGGCCAATTGGACGCAGCCAATGTGGTGCAGGAGCCTGACAAAAACAACAACACCATTCACAGAACCATCGCGGTGCCAATTCCGCCGGCAAACGATTTGATCGCCGATCGCGTGTATCTGCGCACCGGGCAGAACTCGGGCGACGAAGTCAACAGTCCCGTAGCCGGGCGCCAGTACTTCATTCATGTCGACTTGCGCAGCACGTTTGCGACGGGTCTGACCGTACCGGTGGAATTCAGGTTGAATAGAAACGTCCAGTGTACGGTCAGTCTGAGCGTCGGTGCCAATTCTAAAGATACTACATTCTGCACCACTGCCATTACCTGGCCGGCCACCCTTCGTGATACGATTTCAGCAAGACTGGATCACACTTCTACGATTGCTGAAGTGAATGAAAACAACAATTTTGTGCAGCGGACATTCGGGAACGCAGATTTGGTGCCAGATCGTGTGTTCTTGCGCACGGCACGTGCGAACGGCGGTGTGGAAGTTACCGACGCCCTGGTGGGACAGCCGTACTTCCTTCATTTCGAGTGGCGCAATGCGGGTCCTGAGCCCACGGACGCTTTTCGATCGAACATCAACGTCAATGGCGTGTTCGAATGCGGTAACAATTTTCCTGTCGGCGCAAACACATCCTGGGTGACGTCGTGTGATACGGCTATCGTCTGGCCTGCGGACGCCGCTTGCTTGACCGGACAGCTAGATCATCTCAACGTGATCAGAGAAAGCAATGAGATCAACAATAATCTCAGTCTGCAAGATATCACCGTGGCCAGGCCGATGGCAGGGGCCACCTGGTCCGTCGGGTCGGGTCAGACCGTAATGTGGTCGTCCTGCAATCTTCTGCCCGGCAATGTCAATATCAGGCTGTCTACGAACGGAGGTTCAACTTTTCCGATCACCTTGCGATCGAATACACCGAATGACGGCACTGAGAGCATAACCGTGCCGAATAATCTGTCCAACTTATGCCGCGTGCGTGTCGAGTCGGTAAACAACCCTGAGGTCTTTGGCGACAATCCCGGCAATTTCGGCATCATCAGCTCACCAGCCATCCTAACAGTGAATCCGTTAGTCTTGGATTTCTCTGCAGTGCAAGGGGGGCAAAATCCGGCTGCTAAAACTTTCAACATCACTAATACCGGCACTGGAACGATGAACTGGACGGTCGCCGATGATCAGCCCTGGTTGTCGGCAAGTCCCACGAGCGGCTCGACTACGACGGAGACTGATCAAGTCACGGTTTCGATAAACATCGCCGGCCTGGCCGCGGGAAGCTACACCGGAAATATCACGGTGACTGCGCCGGACGCGAACAACAGCCCTCGGGTCGTACGCGTGAACTTGACGATTGTGCAGCCGCCGGTCGGCTGCCAGGATCCACAGACTTGCCCCGGCGCGGCCATTTTTCCGGTGCGTGAAGGCGGAACCACGATCGGTGAGCCCATTGTCGGCGCCAACGGCACCACGGTCTGCATCGACGTGCGCCTCAAGCAAAACGCACAGCCGATCGATGCCTTCGGTTTTCGCATGCAAGTTGATCCGAGCCGGTTGGCTTTTGTCAATGCGAGCGCGGGAAACTTGACCACGGGTTTTCAGAACGTCAATGCGCAAGAAGCCCCCGCGGGTTCCGGCATGGTTACTTGCGGCGGTTTTGGCACGACACCGATTCCCGCCAACAGCAACGGTGTGCTAATTCGTCTGTGTTTCCGTGTGACCTGCCAGGACGCACAACAATCGGCAATCCTCCTCAGCAACCCGATTGACGATCTTGCCGGTTTTGGCACGTGTTGCAATATCTTCACCTGCCAACCTTGCGTCAAGGACGGCGATATCAATGCGGATAATCTATTGTCTCCGGCCGATGCATTATGCGCTTTCCAAATCTTCATCAACAACGGCACCGTTCCTTCGGGATGCAATGTGGCCGGATTCGATTGTGAGGTCCTTGCTTCCGACGTGAATTGCGACAATACCACTACTCCGGCGGATGCCCTGGCGATCTTCTCACGCTTTCTCGCCGGTGGCGCTCCAGCGGAATGTTTTGCCAGGACCGCCATTGCGGCTCGCGCAGTTCAAAGTGGACCTTATGAGATCTCGTGGAACACGCTCGCTGTGGTGAAAGACGCCGCAAGTGCAGAGCGGGAGCTCGTTAAACTCTCGCTGCGTGTGGGGAACCCAGCCGGCTTGCAAGCCTTTGGTCTGCGCCTGCAGTATCCGGCCTCACGTCTGACGCTGCTCGGCGTGCAGCGCGCGAGCTTGACGGCAGAGTGGCTGCAGTTGGAAGGCCAGACGCACGAACCCGGTGCAGTGATGATTGGCGGCTATCACAGCAAACCCGTCAACGGCACAGCTTCGGATGAGGTATTGCAGGTGATCTTCGCCTCCCATGGAGAAGCTGTGCAACCGGCAGATTTCTCCGTCTCCGAACTGGTGGATGATTTCGAGGCCGCGTTGGTGCAAGGTGGCGCTCATGTGCAGGAAGAAAGCGCGGCCATTCCGCATGCCTTCAAGCTGCACCAGAGCTTCCCCAATCCGTTCAAAACCGGAGCAAGTTTCCATGAAACCATCATCCGGTTTGATTTGGCGGGTGGCGAGTCCATGCCCGTTGAACTGGCGGTCTACAACGTTGCGGGGCAGTTGGTGCGCCAGTTGCTCATTGGCCAACGCTCACCCGGCGCATACGAAGTGGCATGGGACGGCAAGAACGAGCAGGGCCAGCCGGCACCCTCCGGCACTTATTTGTATCGCATCAAGGCAGGCAATTGGACCGAAAGCAAGCAGCTAACTGTGGTGAGATGATCTTTTAGCCTGAAATCGATCATGCCCAACGAGCCGGCGCAAACGTCCGAAGTATGCGCTGGCTCGTGGTTGGCCCACTGGCTTCTTTGGGCTTGCAATTTACGATATTGCTTCACAGATTTTTTACGGATTGGTCCATACTCCTCGCGCTTACACCTCTCTTGCTGACCCGCCCGCCGCCGAAATCCAGCCGGCTCCTCTGCTCGCCTGAGCCAGAAATTGCATGCGCCGGCAGACTTGCAACCGTAAGCGAATTGTTGACGGTGTTGGAATGCGTCGTGTTGTTTCAGAATTCGTCCTGCCGTGAAAGCGTTCGAGAGTAACCTTCCAGGCCATTCAGGCTTTGAAGGTTTTTTTTGATTGAAGTGCTTGACGCAGCGCTGCAGGGCCGGATTCAACTACCCTTTCTATCACTTCTAACCAGAGAGGTGCACCATGCACACACGCTACGTTTCACAGTGTTTCCACTTCGTCGCGGCGATGAGTTTCTTGATGATCGCAGGCAGCTCGGTCGTAAACGCGCAGCTCAGCGTCAGCCCGCCGGCGACGGTAACCGTAACGCCGGGCGAGGTGATCTCCATTCCTATCAATATCACCAATCCTGCCGCGCAAGCTATCGATGCCTTCGGAGTGAAATTATTTTTTCCGGAATGGTTGTTGACTTACGCCAGCGTGCAGACGAACGGCACACTGACAAGCGGTTGGGTGGTGGTTAGCGGCAATCAAACCGGCGCAAATGAACTTACGTTGGGCGGCTTCCACACGACGCCGGTCACAGCTTCCGGCGTTTTGTTGAATATCGAATTCACCGTCAAGTCCGGCGTTTTTGGCAAAGACTCCTTGAAGCTCAGAAACTTTATCGACGATCTCACCGCAGCAGCCACGACCGATGGCGTCATTGAAATCGCACCACTGCCGGCCATGGTTTTCATCGCCACTTTGAACGGCAATCAAGAAGTGCCGAGCGTGAACACACTGGCCGCCGGCGGCGGCATGTTCGTGTTAAATGAAGCTCAAACCGAGTTGAGCTACAATGTAAGCGTCACCGGATTGAGCGGTGTGATTGCAGCGGCACATTTTCATAACGGCGCAACCGGTGCGAACGGCCCAGTCGTACGCGACATTTCTTTTGCGGGTGGAGTGGCGAGCGGTGTTTGGAGCAGCGCAGACGCCATGCAACCACTCACCCCGGCGCTATTGGCAGAGTTATTGGCGGGCAATCTATATGTGAATGTGCACACCGCGGGCAATCCTGGCGGCGAAATTCGCGGACAAGTTCTGCTCGGCAGCGTGAAGAAATTTGTCGCCAACTTGAACGGTGACCAGGAAAATCCGCCGGTCGTGACGGCCGCCGAGGGCTTCGGTATATTCACACTGGGCGCCGACGGCTCAAGCTTGAGTTACGAAGTCACGGTCAATGGCCTCAGCGGCCCAATTTCGGCGTCACACTTTCACAATGGCGCGACGGGCGTGAACGGCCCAATCGTGCGCAACATCAACTTCACTGGCAACACCTCCACCGGCGTGTGGCTGAACACGGATACGCAGGCGTTCACACCCGCGTTCATTGCGGAGTTGCTTGCCGGCAAGATTTATGTGAATGTGCATACCGCGGCCAATCCCGGCGGCGAGATTCGCGGACAACTGCGCGAAGGCGCCGAGGTTGTATTTCTCGCGGTGCTCAACGGTGCGCAAGAAAATCCACCGATCCCTACGAATGCCGGCGGGGGTGGTCGCTTCATACTCAATGCCGAGCATACTGAATTGTCGTATCTCGTCAAGGTGCGCAATCTCAGCGGGACGATTGCGGCCGCTCATTTTCATAATGCCGCGACCGGGATGAATGGTCCGGTGGTGCGCAATATCACTTTCACCGACACCACGGCAGCCGGTGTTTGGTCGAGCATGGACGCCACGCAACCGTTAACCCCCGCGCTTTTAGCGGAATTGCTATCCGGCAATATTTATGTGAATGTGCATACCGCGGCCAATCCCGGCGGCGAAATTCGCGGACAACTCACGCGCGGCGCGGCGATCCATTTCGCGACGCAAGTGGAAGGCAGCCAGGAAGTGCCACCCAAAACCGGTGACGCAGCAGGCTTCGGTTTGTTCACGCTCAATCCCACGGGCGATTCGCTGAGCTATAACGTTGGCGTCATCAACTTGAGCGGACCGATGACGGGCGCGCATTTTCACAATGCCGGCACCGGCAAGAACGGCCCGATCGTGCGCAATATTCAAAGCGATTTCATCGGCGATTTTTCCATTGGCGTGTGGACCAGCGCGGATGCGCAACCGCTCACGCCGGCATTGGTGGTCGAGTTGTTGGCCAGCAATCTCTACGTCAACATTCACACCGCGCTGAATCCCGGCGGGGAGGTGCGCGGCCAGGTTCTGCCCGGCGCGAAGGTCGTCACGCCAATCGGTCTGGCGCGGCAGTTGGCGGATAACATGCTCAATGTCACCATCGCAGGCATCATCACCACGGTTGATTTCAATTTGTCGAGCACGACGAGCTCTGAATTCTATCTGCAAGATGCCACCGGCGGCTTGCGCATGTTCGTGGGCAGCGGCAAAGCGGTGTTGGCTCAGGGCCAGCGCGCGCGTGTAAATGAGAGCACCATTGCCTCGAACGCCGGTCGGAAGTACATCGAAACCGTACCGGACTCGATTGTGGCGCTCGATACGCCTGGCCTTCCGCCGGCGCAAGTGGTGACCGCCGAATTTTATGTGAATAATCGCGCGGCGCTCGAAGGCGAGCTGATTCGCATCAACAACGCCAACCTCACCGGCGCCTTTCCGGCCGCAGACAACAACGCGACCATCGCCATAAACGACGGCACCGGCGATCTCGCGATGTTCATCGACCGCGACACCGACATCGACGGCTCGCCGACGCCCGCCAATCCCGTCAACATCATTGGTGTGGCAACTTCGTTTAATAGCGTCCCTCAAATTCAACCTTCCGCGCGCTCGGATTTTCGCGCGCCCGTGGTTTTCTTTGCCAAGCTCACTGGCGGCCAGGAGAATCCACCGGTCAGCACTACGGCCACCGGTGGCGGCATGTTCGTGCTGAATGAAGATCAAACTGAGTTGAGTTACAATGTCAGCGTTATCGGGTTGAGCGGAGATATTACTGCTTCACATTTTCACAACGGGGCGACGGGCGTGAACGGTCCGGTGGTGCGCAATATTGCTTTTGTCGATGGTGTGTCCAGCGGTGTTTGGTCGAGTACGGATGCGACGCAGCCGCTGACACCGGCGCTGCTGGAGGCATTGCTGGCCGGCAATCTTTATGTGAATGCGCACACGGCAGCCAATCCCAGCGGTGAGATTCGCGGGCAAGTATTGGTGAGCCAGGCGACCACCTTCGCCGCGCTGCTCGATGGCAGCCAGGAAGTGCCGCCGGTGACGACCGCGGCCAGCGGCATAGGCAATTTCACGCTCAATGCCACCGGTTCAGAGTTGTCTTATAGCGTTACAGTGGGCGGTTTGAGTGGCCCGATTGCGGCGGCGCACTTTCACAATGCTCCGGCAGGAGTCAACGGCGGAGTCGTGCGCGACATCCTGGCGAGCTTCGTGGGCAGCACCGCCACCGGCATTTGGAAAAACTCGGACGCGCAAGCACTCACTCCGGCCTTGGTGGCGGAGTTGCTCGCGACCAAGATCTATGTGAATGTGCATACCACGATGAATCCCGGCGGTGAAATTCGCGGGCAGCTACGCGCCGGCGCGGAAACGATCTTTCACGCTGTGCTCAATGGCCAGCAAGAGAATCCTTCGGTCGCCACGAATGCGAGCGGCGGCGGGCGTTTCGTGTTGAACGCCGAGCGCACGGAACTTTCGTATAGAATTAAAGTAGCCAGTCTCAGCGGCGCGATTGTGGCCGCGCATTTTCACGATGGTGCAGTGGGAGTGAACGGTCCGGTGGTGCGTAACATCGCGTTTGTGGACACGTTGGCAATCGGCGTTTGGTCAAGCACGGACGCGACGCAGCCGTTGACGCTGGCATTGCTCGGAGGATTGCTGGCCGGCAATCTTTACGTAAATGTGCATACCGCAGCCAATCCTGGCGGCGAGATTCGCGGGCAAGTGTTGACCGGTGTAGCGGTCGACTTTGCGGCGAATTTGGATGGCAGCCAGGAAGTGCCACCCGTCACAACCAACGCTGCCGGCTCCGGCACTTTCCAGCTCAATGCCAGCGGCACCGAGCTGGCGTATAATGTTGCCGTAACCGAGTTCAGCAGCGCGTTCCGCGCCGCGCATTTTCACAACGCCGGCCGCGGCAAGAACGGCGGGATCGTACGCGACCTGGCGGTCACTGAAAACGCCGCGGTCGGTGTTTGGAAGAGCACCGACGCGCAACCGCTGACGCCGGAGCTCGTGGTGGAATTGCTGGCCAGCCATCTGTATGTCAATTTTCACTCTGCCAACAATCCCGGCGGCGAGATTCGCGGCCAGGTGCTTCCGGGCGCACAAGCCATTGCCCCCATCGCCATCGCGCGGCGAACCGCCAATGGCACGGTGGTTAGAGTGGAAGGTATTGTCACCCGCGCATTGGGCCGCTCCGCTCAGTTGCAAGACGCTACCGCCGGTATCACCGCATTCCAGACCAGCGGCGCTTTTCGTACGGCGATTGATAGTGGCGACGTGCGCATGGGCGATCGCCTGCGCATTGCCGGCACGCTGATAGAGTTCAATTCATTGAAAGAGTTCTCGCCGATCGGCAGCTTCGAAGTTCTTTCGCGTAACAATGCGCTGCCAGCGGTGCAGCTCGTCACGCTCGCCGAGATTGCGAGCAATGGCGAGGCCTATGAAAGCGAGCTGATCCGCGTCGAGGGCTTGAGCATCAATCCCGCCGGCGATGCCGCGTTTGTGGCCGCTAGAACTTACTTGATCACGGATGCTAGCGATCCTTCTGGAGCGGTGGCATTGCGCACGCCAGCAGCTAGCGACACGGAAATTGAAGGCGTGCCGATTCCCACAGGCGGAGCAATTTTTGAAGGTGTTCTGGGACAATTCAACTCGACAGATCCCGCGGCCGGATATCAATTGAGCCCGGTGCTGGCGACCGATGTCGTGCTCTCGACGGGTGTCGATGAGCCTGGATCGGAGTTGCCAGATCGCTTCGCGCTGCTGCAGAATTATCCGAACCCATTCAATCCCACCACCATCATCCGTTACGACTTGCCCCAAGCCGGCTACGTGAAGCTGGTGATTTACAACCTGCTGGGGAAAGCGGTGCGCGCGCTGGTGAATGCGAAGGAAGCGCCGGGCTTCAAGCAGGTCACCTGGGACGGCGCGAATGACGCCGGCGAGCGCGTGACCAGTGGGATTTACATTTATCGTATTGAAACCGAAGGCTTCGCGGCAACGCGCAAGCTCATGCTATTGAGGTAGCAGAGCGCATAGAGGCGTAGGTATTCTCCGTGCGCTCTGTCATGATTTAGCGTTTTGTCCATCCCTAAGGAGGCGCGCAAAAATAACATACCGATTTCCCGTAGTCCCAGCCCCTTGTGGGCTGCTGTCCGAGCCAATAAATTCAGTGCTGAAACAATGCCCCACAAGGGGGCAGGACTACACAAAATCGCAAGTTGTTTATGCGCAGCCTCTAACCTGAATAATTCAGCACCACAAAAGTACAAAGGACACAAGTCGTTAATTTAATTAAGCCTCTATGAGAGCCTCATTCTAAAACTGAGTTTTGTTGAGAGAAAGCTTTAAACTCAATATTCTTTATGCTCTTTGTGCCTTTGTGGTGAAGTTCATAAATAATGCAGGTTAGAAAAATCACATTTTTCTGAAGAAATACATATTTTAACTTTCATAAGAATATGTTTTATTCAACAAATATGGTAAATGACCCATACGAAGGCTCATAAGCCAACCCTCAGAATTCCCAATACTATCAAGGGCTTTTGAATATCTTCAGTTAATTGGAAAGAAAACCTAATATAAAAAGTTTACCTTAATTTTTAGAATGAAAATCGGTGTTAATGATATTTTTGATACTGCATGAGTATCGGCTAAAGTTTAAAATATGGAAATTTAAGTGATACCTTTTCAGCTTGACCTACTCAAGTTCAAATTCATAGATAGCGTCACTCGGATGGGCAATTTTGAGCGAATTGAGCTTGGACAGACCTTTTGCTAGGCTCATCATAAACTTCGAATCTTTATCGTTCTTTTTGAGATAGACTTTGCGTCGTTCAGAATCATGCTCGATCCTTCCAGGCAAGTATAAGATCGATTGAACCAACGTATTCATTTCGATGGCATCCTCATCAAGAATTTCCTTTGCTAAAAAGGCGAGAAGATTGGCGAGCGTCAAACGAAAGCTCGTCAACAATTGATCCAGCTCGACATCGACCTGATAGACTTCTTTTTTGCCTTGAATGCGTGCGAATTCTTTGCTCTTTTGGCGCAGGAGGCTGAACTGTTTCTGGAACGGCTTTTCAATCGCTTTGATTTCACGTTGTATTTTTCCAATTTGACGCTGGCAGGTTTCCAAGGCTTCTTTGTTGCGTTGTGATTGAATGCGTTTACCATTTTTTATCTTGCTGTTTTCTTTTAACCGACGCTCTTCAATAAATAACTTTTGCAGCTGTTGTTCTTTGTCAGAGATTTGCGCCAGCGGCTCTGTCAGTTCGTCGTGCAATTGCCGCAGGTCAGTTTGCAACGTTTTCATGCGTTCCAACATGTTGTCGTCGTCGAGAAGCTTTTTGCCATACCCCACAACCTGAAAGAAGCAGACGGCAGCATTCATCATGGCAAACTGCTTTTCGCAGTAGGGCCAACGATCAAAATAGGCTTTGACAATTTCTGAAGCAGCCAAAAGAGTTTCAGGAATGCTGGTGGCTAAGCAACATGATTTTCCATTGTCCCACTGAACTTGGACAGCCCGACTTTCATAGATATATTTCGGCTCCTTGGAATCAATCAATTCAATCTCACAATCGACCACTGCGGCATCGCCATAGCTGTAACGCTGCGGCGGAGAGAGATATTTGAATTTGCGGGGGTGAGTTTGATTCGTATCCAAAATCGTGATATAGTGGTACTTCGAGTTGGAGAATGCTCTGAGTGTTTGTACGGCGTTGGCGGCACTATCAAAAATCAAGGCCCGGGTACAACGTGACTTCCGCGTGTGCACCTGGTGGTCTTCAGCACAAAGTTCTTCCAAGTGCGCCATCGATTGCAATGCGTGTTTTTGCAGGTCGGCGTAGCCAGAAAAGGTTTGGAAGAAGATGGGACGTCCCAAACCATCATGAATCAGAACTTGTTCCAAGCAGTTCATGACGCGACCGAGCATCGAGACCTTGCCTTTGCGGCAGCGTTTCGATGACCACAAGGGTTTGACATTACCATCAATATAATAACAAGCCAACTGATGATCGGCCGCATCATTATTTTTCCAGAACTGGTTCCAAAAGCGCGCATTGCAGTGAATAAAATCCGTTGAGACTTGCAGATACTTCAATTCTCTGAGATATTTATCAATCGTGGCATTCTTATAATTGTAACCACAAGCGTATTCCAAGGCGTTGCCCAAAGGCTTATCTAAACTGCGAACCGCGCCGTTGTTCGTCACTAAGGGCAAAAGCAAAACCGCCAAATTTTTTCGGTTCAGGTTGGCGGCCTGGAGCTGCCAAAGTGATAATCGCGAAAAGTCCTTGTCTTTGATTTTCTCCTCAATCGAGGCAAATTTCATCCGACGAACATGAGCGATTCGGTTGTAGCGTGGCGAGAAGGTTCCGTCACGATGGCGGGCATAGTTGTGATCGTCGCCACCTGAATCTTTACCATAGCGCTGAATCCGCTTGACGTGATGTAAACGTTGTTGAATAGTTGTGCTCCAGTGTTTTAGAATGCCGACATAATGTGCGAGAGCCGAGAAAATCTCAACGCCAGCCAATTGAACGGTTTCTTTTTTCTTATCAGGCTCCGGCGCAACACGCGTCAGCTTGAATTGTTGGCGTAATTGATTAATGCGCCGAGTGCCTAAATCAATTTTCCATTGGCTGTGCAATTCGTGCTGCAAAGCTTTAGTAGATAACTGACGATTGTAGGCCAAAACCCCAAGCACCAATTTCACCTGTTCGGAGGTAACTTTTCGCGCGTTGCCGGCGTGACGTTGGTCAATCAAGCCGGCGGTCCCGTGCTTTTCAAAGCGCTTTTTTAAACGAAAATATTGAACGACACTCATCGGTGTCGCATGCGTGGCAAAATATTTTTTTGCCGATAAACCTGACTGCGCAATTTTTTTGAAAAACTTAAGAATTGATGATAGCCTTTTATCTTTAGCCATGTGACCGTCCTCTTAGAAGCATTGTCGTTGAGCCAACATACGACGGCCACCAGCGAAAAACAAGAAAATGGTTTCATTTAAAATTCTCTAAAATAACTTACAACCGATACTCATGTACTGGCATTTATCTCAGACCCTATGGAATAGACGCTGTGTTCCTGGATGTTGTGAACACAAACGACTATGACCAATGTCTTTTCTACAATATGGCTCGAACAAACATCATGATTTATTAACGGGCGTGCGTATGCATGCTTTAACAAAGGAGCATTTCAAATGAACAAGAAACTTGTGTTGTACGTGCTGGCGTTGCTGTTCGTTTTTGCCGTTGGTTGCGATGAACCAACTACACAACCAACGAAACAAGAGCAACCACAAGAGGTGGAAGTCTTCAAAGACTCGCCGTATGATGCGCAAAACCCGGGCCCGTTTTTTTACGCCCGTGGACAAATCACTATAGACGGGCAAACGTTTTCATTTCTTGACGGCGAGAAAAAGCACTATTGGCACCCTCGTTTTTGGAGTGGCGCGAGAAAATCAAACATGACTTGCTATACAGACTATTTCACAACTTACGACGAAACCGACGTTGTGATTGGCGCAAGTAGCTTTTTCGCAACTGCTAACACTGAAAACTCTTGCACGCAAGGGCCGCGCAGCTTCCAAATGTTTGGCGATGTTCAAATCACCGGCTCCGGCAGTTATTCCGAGGTGCAGGTTTGGAATACCGGAGGATTTTTTTCTCCATTCTGCAACAATGCCGGCGCCTGGGATGAAAGAGCAATCTATACAAATATCACCTTTTCATCTTCCACTTGGTACGGCGGACTTGATTGCGATGAAACTGTATCAAATCTAAGCTTGACCGAAAGTGCGTGCAGTGGAAGAAATACCGATCACTTCCTTTTGGTTCAAAACAACGAAACTACCAAAAGCTTAACAGTCACCCGCTGGAAGTTTTCGGCGTATGTGTACACCCCATAACAAAGGAGCGTTTCAGATGAAAAAGCAATTTGTGTTGTGCGTGCTGGCGCTGCTGTTGGCGTTTGTAATTGGTTGCGATAAAGAAACAACGCAACCATTGCAAAGCGGAGAATCGCAAGAAGTTTTCAGGGATGTTCCGTATGTTTCTCCTGGAATGCAAGTTTTGTTCCGTGCAAAAGGTGATATTACTATCGACGGGCATGCTTTTAACTTTGACGATTTCGACAAAGTACATTATCTGCACCCGCGTTATTGGCCGAAAAACCTGCAAAAGGTTAACGTCGATTGTTACACTGATTACTATACATTTTATGACGAAACCGATATTGGAATTGGCACAGGCGGAGATAGCTACGCAACTGCTATTGCTTATAACTCCTGCACACAAGGGCCCAGGAGTTTCCAGCAATTTAGCGACGTACAAATGTCAGGCAGTGGCGTATATTCGCAAGTGCGTTTAACTAATTTCGGGTGGTTCAATCATCCTACTACTTGCGCAGATATTCAATGGAGCGAACAGGCGATTTACGACAACTTGACAATTTCGCCCACCACTTGGTACGGTGGTCTCGCCAATGATGAGACTGTGAGTAATTTGTCTTTGGTGGAAAACTCTTGCAGTGGTGAGGCGAACACGATTCACTATAACATTGTCACTAACAACGATGCCACCAAAAGCCTGACGGTTACTCGTTGGATGTTTTCAAACTACGTCTATACTCCATAACCTCGAGGCCTGACCAAGCACGAAAGATATTTCTCCGCCGGTCCGCTGTTTCCGGCGCTGCTTAATATGAGCGAACGCGACCGGCATCTTGCGGCTTTCGTGGGCATGATTCTTGGCAAACGAGTTGAAGGGGTAACACCCTTCAACTCGTTACACGAAAGCTATCGCGTGATAAATGGCTACCGTGGAGATCCGGGCCGATCGGCCCGAAAATTTTCGGCGAGCTTTATCTTGCGCTTTCAGATTCAGCCAATATTGCGCGCGCGCAAGCGGGCGAAGTTGTAAGCGTGCGCTTGCGTGAAAGTACCGTAACCTCGACCGCCTGGGGAGCATTAGCAAGCACCGCATTAGAACGATCCTTGATTGAATACTTTGCAGCAAGCCCTTACCTCGAGGACGTAGAGCTTGTAGTTAGTACATTCGCAAGTTGCCACACTTACCGCATGCAAGAGCGTTATATGCAAAACGCAACGACTGACTTGCCGGACGTTTTAGAGGAAGGAACATACGCAGACCTTTACCCAATTGCTGGTGATCAAAAGCAGCAATACAAGCCGACCAAACGTGGTGGCGTTGTATATTATACCCTCGAGGCATCACGGGCCGACAACCTGGGAGCTCTCCAGCAATTGCCGCGAGTTATCGCATACGCTGCGGCGCGAACCCTTTACACAAAGGTTTTTGGCACCTTCATTAGCAACCCCGTAACCACTTACGACGGCGTTGGGCTTGTGCACACAAGCCACAATAATACAATCACGCCTGAAGTCCCCTCAAACTCTTTTGATCATTTTGACAAAATGATTAACCAAACAGACGTGAATGGCAAGCCGTTAAAGATTTACCCGAAGTATGGAATTTACTCCGTGAAAACTTCTTTGTCTATCTCTAACGACATGTACACTGGCGTAAAAGAACACGGTTTTCCTGGGAGCGTACCGCCTGGAGTTTCTGAGGAGTTTTGGAAGCGTTACGGTGTCTTGCCGCTGCAAGTACCGGCTGGATTGTTTACTCCTGCAGTAATCGATAATTTTGTTTGGACGATTGCAGACCCAAGCGTGTGGGAAACAATCGAAGTTGGCTTTTTGAATGGAAAACGCGAACCTCAATTTTTAGTTGCGAACGAGGAGCGCGCTGGCTCGAGATTTACGGCTGATTTTATCGCGCTAAAGGCTATGCACGTTTACGGTACTGTATTTCTCAATCATCGAATGATTGCGAGCAATTTGTGATTGTCGGCGTGTTCGAAGCCGTAAGCAACACCTTCACCCTGACGCCGGAGCTGCTCACCGCTTTGCAGGAGCGACGGCTGTATGCCAACGTGCACACCACCACTTTTGGCGGCGGCGAAATTCGCGGCCAGATTTTGCCGATAACGGCCAATGCCTTCCGCGTGAATTTCTCCGGCGGGAATGAAGTACCGCCCGTGCCCACCACCGGAGCCGGGGCATTGATGCTCGAGCTCGTCGACAATCAACTCACGATCTCAGGATCCTTCAACAGTCTCGGCAGCGATTTCAATGCCGCGGTGCGCGGGGGCGCGCATTTGCATCTGGCGCCCATCGGGCGTAACGGCGGCATTCAAATCGAGCTCGCCGCGACGGTGAATGCCGACAATCGCAGCGGCACCTTCGAAGCCGCCGGCAACACCTTCACACTCAGCGGTGATCTGGTCACCGCGCTCAGAACCCGCACGCTCTACGCCAATATTCACACCCAGACTTTTGGCGGCGGTGAAATGCGCGGCCAGGTGTTACCGGAGAATTATTCCTTCTTTACCGCAGCTTTATCGGCGCGCAATGAAGTGCAGCCCGTCGCGAGCACAGCCAACGGCGGTGTGATCGTGGAATTGAGTGGACCCAGAATGACCCTCACCGGCTCGTTCAGCGGCTTGATCAGCGATTTCAATCCCACTGTCCGCGGCGGCGCGCATTTGCACGCGGCGCCGGCGGGTCAGTACGGCGGCATTCAAATCGAGATTGCCACCGCGCTCGACGCCAATGCACGCGGCGGCGTGTTCGAAGCCGCAAACAACACTTTCATGCTGACCAGCGAACAAATCACGACCTTGCGCGCGGGCGGCATGTATGCCAACGTCCATACCCAGACTTTTGGCGGCGGCGAAACACGCGGACAGCTTCTCGCCGATCCCAATCGTTTCCCCAATGCCACCACCATCACCAGCCCCGCTTCGGGCAGCACCGTGGTGATTGAAGGGCCCGGCCAGACCCTGCTGCAGGCGACGTGGAACGCAGCCACGGATCCGGATAACAACCTGGTGGTTTATCTCTGGCAACTGGCGGCGGACAGGCTATTCAACACGCCATTGGTCAATCGCAACACCAACACGGCCACCTCCTTCGCGGCGAGCTATGGAGCCATCGATTCGATTCTCGCCGCGGCGGGCGTTCCCGCAGGCGGCACCATCAAGCTCTATCATCGCGCCATAACGTCGGACGGAAGCTTGCAATCGACCAGCCCGACCGATTCGGTGAATCTGACTCGCGGTGTCGTTGCCGACCTCAATTTCACTGCGATTTTGACGGGCGATCAGGAAGTCCCGCCAGTCAGCACGCCGGCAAGAGGTCAGGTCACGGCCGCTTTGTTAGGTAACCAACTGGTGGTCACCGGCTCGTTCAGCAATCTCGGCAGCGATTTCAATGCCGCGATTCGGGGTGGCGCGCATTTGCACCTGGCACCCGCCGGGCGTAACGGCGGCATTCAAATCGAGCTCGCGGCCACGGTGAACGCCGACAACCGCAGCGGCTCGTTCGAAGCGGCCAACAATACTTTCACCCTCACTCCCGAGCTCATCACCGCGCTCAACGAGCGCAAGCTCTACGCCAACATCCACACCCAGACCTATCCCGGCGGTGAAATACGCGGCCAGTTGGTGCCCGCGGCCGACGCCTATTACCGCGACAATCTCGCCGGCAGCAACGAAGTGCCGGCGGTGAGCTCCACCGGCAACGGCACCGTCATACTGGAGCTGCGCGGCGACGAACTCACGGTTTCCGGATCCTTTAAAGAGCTCGGCAGCGATTTCAATCCGAACGTGCGCGGCGGCGCGCATATTCATTTGGCGCCTGCCGGTCAAAATGGCGCCATTCAATTGGAATTCACCACCGTCGCCGATGCCGATTTACGCGGCGGCGTGTTCGA
>JBOHQX010000088.1:0-5918 GCA_050732395.1 bacterium | reverse complement strand
ATGACCATGTAAGGCAGATGCGATTCGGCAAAGGGCGTAAAATTCCGAATGTCAATGAAGAACAACACCAGCTCACGCTCCTCGCCCAGGCTGCGTGTGGCTTGATCGGAGCCTGGGCGCACGAAATGCTGAAGGTCGAACTTGTCGCGGATGAGTCGATGCAGCCTCACCGGCCCGCCGTTCACTCGTGATTGGCAAGCTAGCCGGACGCCAGATGGAAAACCCATCTTCCCGGCAAGGGCAAGTTCCGCTTCGGTCGGCGCGCTCAGGAGCTCCACTCCTTCCTCGACAAGTACTCGGCAAGTCGAGCACCGCGCATTGCCGCCACATGCGTGATAATGCGGAATGCCAGCTTCGAGCGAGGCTTTTAAAACGGTTTGGTTTGGCTGAACGTATAAACGCCGCTCGTTGATCAGTTCGACGTTATATGTTTTCTCGTTATTCATGCTGTCGGTGTTCCGCTGCGCGTCGCTTGCCTGCGCCGTGATAGGATGAATGCCGCCGAGTGTTGATCTCGCTACTTTTCGTCTCCTTCTCTCGCAATCCATTCGCGAATATAAGCCGGACAATTCTCGAGCTTGACGCCTTTCGCCTCGCAACGCGCCAGAAATCGCACGGTGTCTTGATCCACGAGCTGTACCTGCTCCAGATCAAGAACGACGCTGCGATTTTCTGCTTCGAGGTCGATGAGCTTTTGCAATTCTGCCGTGAGTTCCGCCTCGATTCGCCCACTCAAGGTGAAAACTACGCATGCCTGCTCCGCCGATTTCTCAATCATCAATGTCATGGATTCTCTTTTGAGGTCAAGTCTTCGCTGTTGTCGTGCAATGCGAACGCCGATCGCAAACCCTTGATCTCCGTTCGCCGGTTTTCATGGCTCCGTTCAAACATGAACAAAATGCGACACAACCGGCGGCGCAGCTCCTTGATGAAAGGCGCGAACGCGGGCTTCGATCTCGCGGTCCGCAACTATCACGCGCTCGTGCTGGCGCAAGTGCTCAACCCACGATTCGGCGATGAATGTTTCAACGTAACGGCTGGGATCGGCAGCGTCGGCAAATATACCCCAGTTGATCGCGCCGTCACGCAATCGAAGCTTGCGCATGTCCCGCATGGCGTCGGCAAAATCTCTTGCTTGCGCCGGATCGATGCGGTATTCGATCATGACGAGCACCGGGCCATGCTCCGGCTCGATCGCATTGACCACCGCCGGCGCCGGCCAATGCAGCGAGGGCGTAAGATCCAACATTTTGCCGGCTACCAATCGGTAACGCACGGTGGTAAGGAGACTGGCGATCACGCCGAGCGCGGCAAAAATGAATGCCCTTGAAATGCCGGCATGCGTCGCGACTATACCCCAAAGCGCGCTTCCTCCTGCCAGGCCGCCAAAAAAGATGAGCAGATAGACAGATAGTGCACGCGCTCGCACCCATGCCGGTAGGACGGTTTGGGCCGCAGTGTTGAAGCTGGAAAGCAAAGCCATCCATGCGGCGCCGGCAACAAACATCGTCACGCCCAGGATAACAAAATCACGCACGAAAGCCAGAGTGGATAAAATGCCAGCGAACAAAATAGTGGTCACAATCACCAGCTTATCGACAGCAACCTTTTGCCGCAATCGTGGCAGGATGGTCGCTCCGCCAATGGCGCCTAATCCGACCAAGCCGAGTAGAATTCCATATCCTCCAGGCCCTTGACCCAATTCGAAGCGAGCGAGACTGGGCAGAAGCGCCCACAGGGCGCTGCCGAATAGAATGAAAGCGCCAGCGCGAATGAGCACTGCCTGCAGAGCCGGCGCATGGCGCACGTAACGCATTCCGGCGCGCATGGCGCCAATGAAACGTTCAGCGGGCAACACACTCTCGCGCGGTGGTCGCCGCCAATGATAAAGAACAGTGATGATACCAAGAAACGAAACGCCATTCAAAAGAAACACCACCCCCGGGCCGGTTGCCGCAATGATCAATCCGCCGAGCGCCGGCCCCACAGCGCGCGCCACATTTATGCCGATCCCGGACAACGTCACCGCGGCAGGAAGCTCCTGCCGAGATACCAGCTCCGGCGTTATCGCTTGCCAAGCCGGCGCGTTCATGGCCGTGCCGAGCGCCAGCACGAACGTGAGTGACAACAGCACCCATGGCGTGGTTGCGCCGGCAATGGTCAAACTGCCGAGCACGATCGCAGCGGCGAGCATCCAACCTTGCGTGACGAGCAGCAAGCGGCGGCGATCAACTACGTCCGCGAGCGCTCCGGCTGGTAGCGCGAGCAAAAACACGGGAAGGTTGGTTGCGACCTGCACCAGCGCGACCATCAACGGCGAAGGTGCCAGTGAGGTCATCAGCCAACCGGCGCCAACATCGTGCATCCACGTGCCGATATTCGAGACGACGGTGGCGATCCACAGCGCGCGAAATACCGGCTGACGCAGCGGGCTCCAGGCTGTGATTTGTGGATCTTGAACGACGCTGTTGTCGAAAGAATTTTTCAAAACTTTGGCGAACGTTATCGATGTGAATGCAGCTATATTTAAGTTCTCGCCACGCCAGTTCCCGCACCGTAGCCAAGACGGAAATATGGACTCTGGGATCGTCAAAGCAATGCTTACAGTCGAGCCACGCGCAGATCGCCCGAAATGAGTGTATCTTCATGCCAAGCTCAACGCGGCGCCGCCGCCACATAACCTCCGAAACTTGCAACTGGAGACCAACTCGGGCGTACAGGCGGCAAGGAAGGCGCGAGGGAAGTGAAGTCACCGGCGCCATAAACCACTTTACCGTCAACGACGGTCAGCACTGACTCGATGCGCCTAATCTCCTCTTCCGGCACCGAAAAGTAGTCGGCGGAGAGCACGGCGAGGTCGGCCAATTTCCCCGGCGCGAGAGCGCCTTTTATATTCTCCTCGCCGGAAAACCACGCACTGCCATGCGTATAAAGGCGGAGGGCCTCCATGCGATCCAAACAGTTTTCCTTGGGATAAAGCTTCGTCCCGCCTAGCGTCTTTCCGGCGACGAGCCAGTAAAGAGCGATCCACGGATTGTAAGTACCCACTCTTGTCGCGTCGGTTCCCGCGCCGACCGGAACGCCCAGCTCCAGCATTTTTTTGATGGGGGGCGCGGCCTCTGCGGCGTCGGCGCCATAGCGATTGATAAAATACTCGCCCTGTAAAGCCATACGATGTTGCACCGCGATGCCGCCGCCGAGTGCCTTCACACGCATGAGGTTCTGTTCCGAAATCGTCTCGGCGTGATCGAAGAACCAGCGTAGGCCATTGAAGGGCAGCTCACGGTTGACTTCCTCCAACACATTGAGAAAGCGCGTGATCGATTCGTCGTAGGTGGCGTGCAGACGGAACGGCCAGCGATTCTTCACCAGCAGCGTGATCGCTTCCTTAAGCTCCGCCTCCATATTTGGTGGCAGCTCCGGGCGCGGCTCGAGAAAGTCTTCGTAGTCTGCCCCGCTGTAAACCAGCATTTCGCCGGCGCCATTCATGCGATAGAAAGCGTCGCCCGCGCCCGGTTTGGTCATGCCGATCCATTTCGTGAAGTCTTCAAGCTCATGCTTGGGCCGCTGCGGGAACAGATTGTAAGCGATGCGGAGCGTGAGCTGCCCCTGTTGATGCAGGTCATTGATGATTTGATAGTCGTCGGGAAAATTTTGGAGGCCGCCGCCGGCATCGACGACACTGGTGAGACCGAAGCGGTTGAGCTCGCGCATAAAATGGCGCGTCGAGTTGAGCTGATCCTCATGAGAGAGCTTCGGGCCTTTGGCGAGAGTGGAATAGAGAATGAGCGCATTGGGCTTCGCGATTAGCATCCCGGTGGGATGGCCCTGCTGGTCGCGCTGAATCTCGCCGCCGAGCGGTTGCGGCGTTTCTTTGGTGTAGCCGACGGCGTGCAGCGCGGCGCGATTGAGCAGGGCGCGATCATAAAGATGCAAAACAAAGACGGGCGTCTCCGGCGCGATCTCATTCAGCTCTTCGAGAGTTGGCATGCGGCGTTCGGCGAACTGAAATTCCGACCAACCGCCAACGACACGGACCCACTGGTTCGGCGGCGTGCGCTGCACCTGCTCGCGCAACAGCCGTAACGCCTCGGCAAGCGTCGGCACACCATCCCAACGCAGCTCGAGATTGTAATTCAGCCCACCGCGAATGACGTGCGTGTGCGAATCGTTGAGGCCTGGAATCACCGTTCGCCCGTTCACGTCGATGACTTGCGTTTGCGCGCCTTGATGTTGCACGATCTCTTCATCACTGCCCACCGCGATAAACTTACCGTCTTTGATCGCAACCGCAGAGACGATTCGGCCCGCTTCGTCAACCGTGGCGATCTCCCCATTTCTTAAGATCATATCGGCTGTTTCTTTTGGTTGAAATCGACATCCGGCCCCAATTAAAGTTCCGGCCAACAGCATTGACGCTAAAAATGAAGACCAGCCCTTTTGGTGAGATATTTTTTTCTGAATCATGATGAGCCTTCTACTTTTATTTTTCTGTTATCATTTTTCTGTCTTTAGAATGTTCTTGTGGAATGATCATGCAATACCGATCGCAACAAGCAACAAAAGTACAGACAGAAAAATGGAGGGCAGAAAAATGTAAAGCTTATTTTTGAACAAGGTTTTGGTCTCTTCAAAATGCAATCTTTGCTGAAAAAGTAAAAATCTTAAGACGCAGAATGATTCTTCGGCAGAATGATTGTGGAATCATTCTGCCGAAAATTATTCTGCCTGTTGGGTTGCGACTTGTCCGGCTTCTGCCGCTGGCGCTGCAATTCGCCGTTCTTAGTTCGTTCCTTTCTTGGCCTGCGTGGCAGCATCTCGGGCCTTCTGATAGCTCTCTATCACGGCTTGATAGTTCGGTGCATAGGCTGCATACAGGGCTGCATAATCCGCCGCGTCCGGCCGATTCCAAGTGCGTTGCAGCTCACAAAACACCGCATTCGAGCTGACCGGAACGATCCCGGCCTGCGCAAGACGTGCGAGCGTCGTTTGCGAAGCCATCGGACTCGGATCGCCCGAAGCATCGATCACCGCGTAAACGTTGTAGCCCTCCGCCTTCGCCTGGAGCGCCGGAAAGGCAACGCAAACGCTTGTCCAAACGCCGGCGATGATCAATGTTTTTCGGCCAGTCTTGCGCACGTTCTTCACGAAATCTTCGTTGTCCCACGCGCTGATTTCGCCTTTGCGCGGGACGTAGATCGCCTCGGGCGCATTTTGTAGGATCTCCGGCATCAACGGGCCGTTCGGCCCATCGGGAACCGAGGCGGTGGTGATCAACGGCACCTTCGCCAACTTGGCCAATTTCGCCAGGATGATGGTATTGGTGCGCAATTCCGACACGCTGATGTCCTTGACGGTCTGGAACAGGCCGGCTTGATGGTCGAGCAAGAGTATGACGGTATCCGACGGATCAAGCAGCGTAGAGCTAGGCTTCTGTGCCCAAACACTTGTCGCCACGATGAGCAGCAACGCCGTAATGAACAGCTTTGATTTGTGGAACATGATACAACCTCCTATGATTTGGTTTTGAGCTGCTCGATTGAGCGAGCAACTCAATCGATGAAAAGAAATATAGAGTACTGGTTTACTCATAAGGGCGGCCCAGCAAGAAAACCTGGCAAGGTTCTGCCACCTCCTTCAACTCAATAGTTGCCGAGGCGACATTTTCTGACGGCTCGGTTAGCAAGCGAAAAGCCGCATCAGAAACAAGAAAGCTATTGTTTATTTGTCTGGTCGCTGCCTGAATGCGTGCCACTACATTGACCGAATAACCGATGACACTGATCGCATCGTCAACGCCGATGCCCAAATGACCATGTAAGGCAGATGCGATTCGGCAAAGGGCGTAAAATTCCGAATGTCAATGAAGAACAACACCAGCTCACGCTCCTCGCCCAGGCTGCGTGTGGCTTGATCGG
>JBOHQX010000087.1:0-11968 GCA_050732395.1 bacterium | reverse complement strand
AAACCTCATTCTGTCATGCAGAAGGCATCTTGGTAGATTCGGCACCTAGGCCTGAAATCGGCACTGTGCCCGAGTCAACCAAGATCCCTGCGGGATGACATTTCAGGGTTTTCGGACAGGCTCTTATTGCAACCCAGTGATTTCCGGCTGATGGTAATGGACTTTTGAATGAATTACATTTTCTAGCGCAAGCTCGAGAGCAACAAATGATGGATAAAATCTAAAAACACGGGAATAAAGTCTCTACCTCGGATTTTCGGACAAGCCGAAAATCGAAGCCCTCACGGGCAGCTTTAACTAAGAAATTGCCCAACGGATTTCATCTTCCGTTGGTCGTTTTTCAATCCGTTGGCTATAAAAACTTTTAGAATTCTTTTCTGACTTTTGCGGCCCTATGGCTTATTGCCCGTGCAGCGTAACTAGTGACCAGGCTCGGCAAAACGATTATTCCCGTGCTTGACAAATTGGCGGCTTGGGCGAAAGCAAATTTGAAGAGAAGTAAAAGAAGATCCAACCACACTGGAAGCGCTCACATGATTGATTCGCTCCTCCTCCGGAAAAATTGAATTTTTGCAAAGCCTCACCTTACCTGCGATTGTAATCCTGAGCCTACAGAGTTTTTACCGCCTGCCTACGTTTAGATCAGCCTTCTGCCAATTGTTTCATCCCTACTGGCTGTGTATTTTAACCCAGATTTGAGGCAGTCGACACAGCGCGAAGGGCGCAATCGTGAAATCAAGTCGAGTCCATTAGCCCTCTGGTGATTCGTGCCACTGCCTCTCAGCCGCAATTCAACAACGCTTCTGGCTCTGCCGGCAGTTACGCCGTTGTATATGAACATAGATTGTTACTATTCAGCTCCGATTTCTTGTAAGCGGATTGAACGGATAAAGCGGATTTCAAAAATCTGTTTTTCAGAATTACCTTCCGTTCAATCCGCTTAATCCGCTTACACTTCTTTTTTGAGCTGAATAGCCACCATAGATTGTGTGTTTGTAAGTGAACCAATTGCAGTAGTTTGTGAACGATAGGACATAAAGTCAGTATTTTTTTACATGAAACATTCAGATCATATATCGTATAATGAACAGTAGAAATCTAAAGGCGGCAGTAGGAATTCAACCTCAAGGAGGTTTACTATGAACGCCACGAAATTAATCATTGGACTTTGCCTAATCGCCGGGATGATGGGTTGCTCCACTGCCCTCGTCAATTCGGACTTTGATCGCGAAGTTTATTTCCCCGATCACCAAACTTTTGACTGGGCGCCGCAGCCACAAAAATCAGATTCCGGTTATTATGCAGAAAATTCGCTCTTGGAGAAACGTCTCCATAATGTCGTGGAGCGGGAACTTACCGCGAAAGGCTTGCGCAAACAAACCGCCGGTATGCCGGATTTCTTGATCGCCTACAGCGTCGAATTCAAAGACAAGCTGGACGTGATTGCCCCAGACTATGACTACTGGCCGGCATATTACGGCGGTTACTGGCCGAGATACTACGCCCTTGGTTTTGGTTACTGGCCTGGTCATTACTATTTCGGTTTCAGATCGAGATATTACTATGGCCCGGGATTCTATGGTAACGAAGGCCCTTATCTGCGCGAGAACAAAGAAGTCACTTTGACCTTGGACTTTCTCAATCCTGAAACAAAAGAATTGATCTGGCGCGGATGGTACGTCGACAGGGTCGAGGATGTCATGCTTCCAGAAGACAGGATCATCGAGGCCGTCAAGCGCATCCTGGAAAGATTTCCGCCCGAGCAAAAAACCGAAGATGCACCACTGCGAATCACCTGAACCAGTGAGGTGTTTAAACTACTGCCCGGGCGCTCGTGCATATTCTGAGCGCCCGGGCAGTAGTTAGTACGTTGTCATATTGCAATTACTCAATTGGAACGGTTATGAAACTCGCAATCAGAAACTTGATCAAACCACTGGCGCTCATTTTGCTTTTGTGCGCTTCCTCTGTAGCCGTTGGGCAAACGCTGACAAATCCTGATAGCGCTTTGCAGGCGATTCTCGATGAGCTGGAAGGCACGCCACTGCCTTTGCAGCAGGCGGTGCAGTACGCATTGCAAAATGCCACCTCCGTACGCCGGGCGGAAGCCGCTTATTTGGCAGCCCGAGGAGCGGTACGGCGAGAACGAGGTTTCTATGATCCCGAATTGTTCTTCAGCGTGGAGTATCTGGATCAAGAACAGCCCACGGCCTCGGTTTTTGCCGGTGCGCCGATCCTGAACACACAAGAGACCGCCTCCCGGGGCGGATTGCGTTTGAATCTGCCCATCGGTACGGAGCTGGAATTGGCGATGAACGCCAATCGCTTGAATACAAACTCGCAGTTTGCCTTTCTGAATCCAGAATACAATACCTTTGGTAGCCTCAGGCTCCGCCAGCCGCTCCTGGGAGGGTTCGCCGCCTCCGCCCGCAAGCAGCTCACCTTTTCTGAGCGCGAGCTCGAAGCCGAGAAAGCCCGCTATGATCAGCAGGTGTTGGCGGTGAGCTCCGAGGTGGAACGAGCGTATTGGGATCTTTACGCGGTCGAGCGCGATTATGCGGTGCAGAGACTGACGCGCGATCGTGCCGAGACATTTCTAAGAGAGACGGAGTTGCGCGCGCGCACCGGCCTCATTGGGCCAAGTCAGGTAGCCAATGCCAAAACTTTTTTGGCGGAACAGGAGCTATTGCTCATTGAACTCGAAGAGCTGCTTGGGCGCCAGTCTGACCAGCTTGCCTCCTTGATCGGAGTCAGACCTAAGACTGGAGTATTACGCTATATTCCTGCGGACGATCCGCCAAAAGATTTTTCCATCGAGCCCCCAGAGATATTGGTCGAGCGCGCTCTGAAGAACAACCTAGATCTGCAGGCAGCAGAAAAGGATATTGCGGCGGCGCGTGCACTGGCGAATGCTGCCAAATGGGAAGCTCTGCCCAGCGTCGACCTTATCGGCTCGCTGGGAGGCAGCGGGCTATATGGCACCTCTCAGAACGTCATCTTTGGCGGCGACACGCTCCGTCTCCCGCCCGGGCGGGAAGGCAGTTTCGGCGACGCGCTAAGTCAGGCGGCCAAGCGCGACTTTCCAAACTGGAGTGTTGGCGTGGAAGTCAGCATACCCATTGGATTTCGAAGCGGTTTGGGCGAAAAGGACCGGCTGGAGGCGCAGGTCCTCAGCGCTCAGCAAAACTACATTGAAATATCACGTCTATTGGAAGAGCAGGTACGCACCACTCACCGGGAATTGTCTCATGGCAAAGCCCGCCTGAAAGCTGCCCGGGAGGGCGTGGAAGCGGCGCAAGAGCAGGTTCGCATCGGAGTGATTGAATTCCAGAACGGCCGCGCCACGGCTTTTGAATTGGTGCGCCTCGGTGAGGATTCTGCCGTGGCACAACGGCGCTACTCAGGAGCATTGGTGCGTACGGCCAAAGCCGCCGCCATGCTCCGGCAATTGACTTCGGACAAGCATACGGCAACAAGAACGCAATAGAGGAGATTTACACATGAGAAAACGAATGATCATCACGCTCATAGTCGTTGCGGTGTTTCTGACTGCGCTCGGCCTGGTGAAGTACAACCAAATTCAGAACGCGATCGCAGAAGGGGCCTCGTACACGCCACCGCCCGAGGCGGTGACAACCATCGTGGCCTCTCAAGATCAGTGGCAGACGACGCGGGGTGCGATCGGAACCGTGACGGCAGTGCAAGGGGTCATCGTCAGCGCCGATTTGCCCGGCCTTGTCGCCTCGATTGAGTTCGATTCCGGCAAGCGCGTACGCGCCGGCGACGTGCTGGTGCGACTTGACACCAAACAGGAAATGGCTCAACTCGCCGCGGCCGAAGCAGAGCAACACCTTACGCGCCTGAATTTCGACCGCATGCTCGTGCTGCAGGCCGAGAGAGTTGCCGCCCAGGCGGAGATCGACCGAGCTGAGGCTGAGGCCATGCAGGCCGAAGCGCGCGTGAATGAGATTCGCGCCACCATCGAACGCAAGACCATCCGCGCACCGTTCAGCGGCGTTCTCGGCATACGTCAGGTCAACCTGGGCCAGTATGTGAACCCGGGGCAAGCCATCGTCCCCTTGCAGTCACTAGATCCGGTGTACGTGGACTTCGCCGTGCCGCAGCAGGAGATGCGTGACGTGCGAGTCGGCGCCGAGTTGGACCTAGCGGTCGAAGGCGTACCGGGAGTGGCGGCAAAAGGCCGGATCACTGCCATCAACTCGATCGTCGATCAGTCGACGCGCAACGTCAACGTGCAGGCGACATTCCCGAACCGCGATGAAAAGCTGCTGCCGGGAATGTTCGTGCAGGCGAGTGTGCTCGTGGGCGAGAGCCGTCCGGTGGTTGCGCTGCCCGCCTCGGCGATCGCATACACGCCTTATGGCGATTTCGTCTTCATTGTTGAAAATATGAAAAGCCCGAACGGCACGACCTACCGTGGCGTGCGGCAGCAATTCGTGAAGCTCGGCAGCGCGCGCGGCGATCAGGTCGCCCTCGTCGAGGGCGTCAAAATCGGTGAGGAAGTCGTGACCTCCGGCGTGTTCAAGCTGCGCAGTGGCGCTGCGGTTCTGGTCTCCAATGAAATTCAACCCGCCAACGATCCGACTCCGGATCCGGAGGACAACTAACTTGACAAGAACTCACCCCCGGCCCCTCTTTTAGAAGAGAGGGGAGTCTTTGGAGCGAAAACTAAGAAATTTGAGTTCAAAACGACCCCCAAAACCCCCTTCTCTTGAAAAGAGAAGGGGGATGAGTTCAAAGGCCACCAGCAAGAAAACAACATCATTTTTAACTTAACATTGTCAACCAAATGAAATTCACAGATCTATTCATCCGTCGCCCGGTTCTTGCTATCGTAGTCAATCTGGTGATCGTGATCGCCGGGTTGCAGTCGATTCGGTCGCTCAGCGTGCGGCAGTATCCGCGCAGTGATATCGCCGTCGTGCGGGTGACCACCGCATACATCGGCGCCAATGCCGATCTGGTGCGCGGCTTCATCACCACCCCGTTGGAGCGCGTGATTGCGAGCGCAGACGGCATCGACTACATCGAATCGTCGAGCGCCCAGGGTCTGAGCACCATCACCGTGCACCTCAAACTCAATTACAACACCAACGATGCGCTGACGCAGATTCAGGCCAAGGTGGCTCAGGTTCGCAACGACCTTCCACCCGAAGCGGAGGCGCCCATCATCGAGCTCGAAACGGCTGACGCCCAGTTTGCGGCGATGTATCTCGGGTTTGCTTCTGAGACGCTCGACCAGAATCAGATCACCGATTACCTCACGCGCGTGGTGCAGCCTAAGCTCTCCGCGATCAGCGGCGTGCAACGCGCCGATATCCTCGGCGCCCGCACGTTCGCCATGCGTGTCTGGCTCCGGCCGGAGAAAATGGCGGCTCTGAACATCGCGCCTTCGCAGGTGCACGACGCGCTGGCGCGCAATAATTACCTCTCAGCGCTCGGGGCAACGAAGGGGTCGATGGTGTCCGTGAATTTGGTCGCCAACACCGACCTACAGACGGCGGAAGAGTTTCGCCAACTCGTTGTCAAGGAAGAGGGTGGCGTGGTCGTCAGGTTGGGAGAGATCGCCGACGTCGTGCTAGGCGCGGAGAATTACGATCAGGACGTCCGCTTCAACGGTCAGAGCGCGACCTTTATGGGTATCTGGGTGCTTCCCACCGCGAACTCGCTCGACGTGGTCAAACGTGTACGGGCGGCGATGCCGGAGATCCAGGCGCAGTTGCCGGCCGGGATGACGGCCGGCATCCCTTATGATTCCACCAAGTACATCGAGGACGCCATCGACGAGGTGCTTAAAACTCTTTCCGAGACTCTCCTCATCGTGATTGGTGTGATCTTCCTGTTCCTGGGTTCCGCGCGCTCACTGATCATCCCGGTGGTGGCCATCCCGATCTCGCTGGTGGGCGGGGTATTTCTGATGCTCGTGGCTGGTTTCACCATCAACCTGCTCACGCTTCTTGCCATCGTGCTGTCGGTCGGGCTGGTTGTGGATGATGCCATTGTCATGGTCGAGAACGTGGAGCGCCATCTCCATATGGGCAAACGGCCGTTCGATGCCGCCATACACGCGGCGCGCGAGCTGGTAGGCCCGATTATCGCAATGACCATCACACTGGCGGCTGTATACACGCCAGTCGGCATTCAGGGTGGCTTGACCGGAGCGCTGTTTCGCGAGTTTGCGTTTGCGCTGGCCGGCGCGGTCATCGTATCCGGCGTGGTAGCGTTGACGCTCTCGCCCATGATGGGATCGAAGCTCCTGCGCGCGGGCGACACCGAGCGCGGCTTCGCCGGGATGATCAATCGTCATTTCGATGCCGTGCGGCGCTTTTACACGCGCATGCTTTCTGGCACCCTCGCATACCGGCCCGCCGTCTATGTCCTGTGGGGCATCGCTGTGGTGTTAATGGTGCCTTTCTATATGTTCTCGCAGCGCGAGCTGGCGCCGAACGAGGACCAGAGCGTCGTATTCGGGATCCTCCAGACCTCCGCCAATTCGACGCTCGATCAGACCAAGCTCTTTTCGGCCAAAGTCAACGAGGTCTATGAATCGTTTCCAGAGCACCAGAATACGTTCCAGCTGACGTTTCCCACTGGCGGCTTCAGTGGAATAGTCACCAAGCCTTGGAGCGAACGCACCAAGACCACGGAGCAGCTTCAGCTCGAGGCGGCCACGAAGCTTTCACAAATTCCTGGCGTGCGCGTCATCTCTTTGATCCCGCCCGCGCTCCCGGGTGGAGGGGACTTCCCGGTGGACTTTGTCATCGCCTCGACAGCCGAGCCGAAGCAGCTTATCGAATTCGCCAACCAGCTCGTGATGAAGGCGTTTGCCAGCGGCCTGTTCATGTTCGCCGACGCGGACCTGAAGTTCGACCAACCACAAACCGAAGTGATCTTCGACCGCGATAAGCTGCGGTCACAGGGTGTGGACATGAGCCAGGCGGGCCGCGACCTTTCGACGCTCTTGAGCGGAGATTACGTCAATCGCTTCAACATCCAGGGCCGCAGCTACAAGGTCATCCCACAGATCAAGCGCAGTGAGCGCCTGACGCCGGAACAGCTAGAAGATATCTACGTCTCCGGACCCGAGGGACGCCTGGTGCCGTTGTCCACCTTCGCCACCCAGCGCACCTCAACCGAGCCTCGCGAGCTCAAGCGCTTTCAACAGCTCAACGCGGTGCGCATCCAGGGCGTCATACCGCCGCCGGTTTCGCTCGACGCCGCGCTGCAATTTCTTGAAACTGAAGCGGCCAAGATACTGCCGCCCGGCTACACCATCGACTACGCCGGGCAGTCGCGGCAGTTGCGCACCGAAGGAAGCAAGTTTCTGGGCGTGTTCATCCTCTCGGGCATCTTGATCTACCTCGTGCTCGCGGCCCAGTTCGAGAGCTTCCGCGATCCCTTTGTCATTCTGGCGGGATCGGTACCCTTGGCGATTTCGGGTGCGCTGATGTTCTCGTTCCTCGGTCTGACCACCCTTAACATCTACAGCCAGGTCGGGCTGATCACTTTGGTCGGCCTCGTGTCGAAGAACGGGATTCTGATCGTGCAGTTCGCCAACGAGCTCCAGGAGGCAGGGACGGACAAGCTGCGCGCCGTGATCGATGCCGCGAGCACTCGCCTGCGCCCGATTCTCATGACGAGCGCCGCGACGGTAGTCGGCCATCTTCCGCTCGTGTTCGCGGACGGCCCCGGGGCCGGGGCGCGCAACAGCATTGGAATTATGCTCGTGAGCGGGATGATTATCGGGACCGCGTTTACGCTGTTCGTTGTTCCGGCGATTTACGTGCTGGTGGTGCGTGATCGCAAGCCGGTTGAGTCCCTGGAAATGGAGCCGGAGTTTGCCGTAGCCCGATCGTCTAATGGCCACGGCCAAATTCATTCGCAGAAGGAAGGGATTGGGGTATCGGTGGCGTAAGATCCGCTAGTGCACTGTCACCTTGGAAAACACACCACCTACCCTGTCATTCAGTAGGAATCTTGTGCAGCATGGGCACGGTGCTTAATTCCACCAAGATTCTTTCAGAATGACATGATAAAGTAGGCATCAAAATTAAGGTGACAGTGCACTAGGCGTTGCTCGTACCTTTTCCGCGGAACAACTTTACAATGTCTCCAAAGCGAAAGGAATCCAAAACCATGAATGCAGAACTTCCGTCCGCAATCGCCGCCTTCTTTCAAGCGCACAACACTGGCCAGACCGATGCCTTCAATGAGTTGTTCACTGGCGATGCGCTTGTAAGTGATGAGCAACACGAATACCGCGGCGCTGCCATCAAGGAGTGGATTGATGGGGCCATCGCGAAATACCAGCCGAAAGCAGCCGTAACCGATTGCGCTCGAGTGGGCGACCAAACAATCGCGACCGCAGAAGTCCGCGGCAATTTTCCTGGAAGCCCGACGCAACTTCGCTACAAGTTTACGCTCAGAGACGGGAAAATTGGTGCCCTTACTATCGGCACATAGGTTAATGACAGCAGAATTCTGGTGGGACACTTCCAGTTCAAAGTTGCCTATGGATTGAGAAACGACCAACGGACTCAATATGAGTCCGTTGGTCGTTTTCTAATCCGTTGGGTAATTTTTTTATGATTCAACTCCGTGAGCTGTTCTAAGCGCTTTTCCGAAATCCTTATCCTGTCATGCTGAAAGCATCTTGGCAGGTTTAACATCCAAGCCTGAAATCGATGCTGTGCCCAAATCAACCAAGATCCCTTCTGGATGACATTTCGGGCTTTTCGGACAGGCGCCAATTCCATGAGTGATGGATTCTCATTTCAGAAACCTTATGCCAGTCGACGACGCACGAGTAAAAATTCATGAAGCCGTTTCGAGCTGGCCGGGCGTGACCGCACATCCACATCGTTTTGGCGGAACTGAATATCGCTTAAGCAAACGTGAGCTGGGCCACATCCACGGCGATCATCTCGTGGATATTCCCTTTCCGAAAAATGTGCGGGATGAAATCGTCTCTGCTGGTCGCGCCGAGCCGCATCACGTTTTGCCCGATAGCGGGTGGATTAGCTTTTATCTCAACGAGCCGCCGGATGTTGATCAGGCTATCGAGTTATTTCGAATCTCATTTGAATTGGCTGAGAACCAGTGGTCGCACAAATCGGTAAGCGAATAAAACGTAAAGCAAAAGAGTTTATCCCCCCGAATTTTCAAACTCCATCTACGCGCCTGCTTTCTGCTCGCGTGCCTTATCGGGCACGTGGTCGTTAGTTATCAGCGTACCGGCCTCCGTCCACGCCAGCGCAGCGCGTTCGCGATCGCTGTAGTACGGCATTTGCGCCAAGCGTCCAATGAGTACAGCCGCTGTTCCTTTTCCCCAAGTGCGCGTAGATCCTTCCAATGCATATCCAGACAGTCGCCGCAGCCGATAATCTGAGAGGCCCGGAGTCGAACCAGAGATTCCTCTGCTGCTGCCGAGCAAAGAAATCGCTTGCGTCACAGACATTTCATACTAACCTGTAGTTTGGCAAAAATAGCACCTTGAAATTTGAGGTGGAAGCCTCCAAGTATTATATTAGGTCTCGCCTTTGCTTATCTACATTGGCGAAAGGTCGAAGAGTCAATAACCAACTTCAAGACGTTGAGTGATGTGCTGTACTATATTGAGATCTGCAGTATGGTTTAGATTTGTAAATGCTTATACTGAGTTGAATGAGATTGACGCAAGCATCCTGCCAGCACTCCTCCCACCATGTCTCAACAGCCGTAGCCTGCGCGCTTAAAACCTGGCCAGCAAGAGCTGAACCATGGATAGACAACAACTTCTGAAACGACTTGACAAAGCGTGGATGGACTTCAGGGAATCTTACGCCAGCCTCTCAGACTCGGAGTTGATGGAGCCTGACGTCACGGGCACCTGGTCGATGAGGGACATCATCGCGCACGTGACCTGCTCCGGGCTGGCTGTGCGTGCGGCTTCCTTCATCGCGATGGTGGCGGGCAGAGTATCGCGTGAATCGGCGACGTGATGAGCGACATTCTGACGACGGGTTTGGGAGAGGAAAAAGAACACGTAGGCCTGTTTGCCACAAATCTTGATATAGGTTTCATCGCCGGGCAGGCGCGCTTCTCCAGGCTGGCGAGGTGAGCTTGCGCATTGTGACCAGCGTGCCGGCAACGGCGGGATTATTCCGTGTGGATCGACTCGTCGCCGCGTTGGCGAAAAAACGGCTGTGGTTGACCGATGCCTATTACGCCGGAACGACTGCCTATGTGCGAGCGCTGCTGGCGGCAGCGCGTGACGGTGTTGACGTGCGCGTGCTCGTCCCCGACGGAACTGATATTCCGATTCTCCGGCCTTCATCAAGAGCCGGGTTTCGTCCGCTCCTGGAAGCAGATGTGCGCGTCTTTGAGTGGAACGGCACGATGCTGCACGCAAAAAACTGCGGTTGCCGACGGGGGCTGGGCGCGCGTCGGCTCGACGAATCTCAACATCGTGAGTTGGTTCGGCAACTGCGAACTGGACGCCGTAGCTGAAGACGAGCCTTTTGCGCGCGAGATGGAAGAAATGTATCTGCAGGATTTGAGCAATGCGACGAAAGTCGTTCTGGAAGCGAAACGGAAGGTGCGCGCGCCGGGCGAACCGCGCCAACCGCATCCCGCGATGACCAGCGGCGGTGGAAGCGCCGGACACGCGGCAGCCGGAGCGATTCGCCTCGGCAACGCCGTCGGCGCAGCGTTCACGAACCGGCGCGTGTTGGAGCCTGTCGAGGCGCGCATCATGATGACGGTCGGGGTGTGGCTGTTGGCCTTAATTCAAGTTATCGCACAAACAAAGGATACAAGTGGATGAGCACTGCGACTATTCGGCAAGATCAGACAAATGCTTATCAACAATCGGTTGACGAAGTATTGACCGCCTTCGAAACGGAGGCGCGGCGCGGCTTGAGCCAAGCAGAGGCGCGAGCGCGGCTCGAACGATACGGCAGGAACGAGCTGACCGCAGAAAAGCCCGTGCCCGCATGGAGGAAATTCCTCGCCCAGTTTCAAGACGTGCTCGTCATCTTGCTGCTCATCGCGACATTGATTTCGGCAGCATTGTGGCTGTACGAACGCGAATCGGCGTTGCCCTACGAAGCGTTGGCGATCTTCGCCGTGGTGCTGCTCAATGCGATCATGGGCTACATTCAGGAGTCGCGCGCGGAATCTGCGGTAGCGGCATTGCGCCAGATGGCGGCGGCTCACGCGCACGTTGTGCGCGACGGTGAACGGCAGAACCTCCCAGCGACGGAAGTCGTGCCCGGCGACATCCTCCTCATCGAAGAAGGCGACACCGTCCCGGCGGACGCGCGGCTGATTCAGGAAACCGCGCTGCAAACCGCGGAAGCGGCGCTGACAGGCGAGAGTCTGCCGGTAGCGAAAGACACACTCACGATCAAAGAAGAGGTCGGACTCGGCGATCGCGACAACATGATCTTCAGCGGCACGGCGGCGACATACGGGCGCGGGCGTGCAGTGGTCGTGGCGACTGGGATGGAGACCCAGATAGGGCGCATCGCCGGGATGCTGAAGGAAGCTCCGGCAGAAACCACGCCGCTGCAAAAGGAACTCGACCGCGTCGGCAAGCTGCTCGGCATCATCGTCGTCGTCATCGCCGTGGTGATGATCGCAACGATCATTCTCGTCGAAGACGTGAGCGGTTTCGCCGGGCTTTTCGACGTGCTCATCCTCGGCGTCGCGCTCGCGGTCGCGGCGGTGCCGGAAGGCTTGCCGGCGGTGGTGACCGCCGTGCTCTCCCTCGGTGTGCAGCGGATGGCGCGGAGAAACGCCATCGTCCGCCATCTCGCGGCGGTCGAAACGCTCGGTTCGGCGAACGTCATCGCCTCCGACAAAACCGGCACGTTGACGAAGAATGAGATGACGGTGCGGGTGGCCGTCACCGCAAGCGGGCGCGTAAGTTTGGGCGGCACGGGTTACGAGCCAGAAGGCGAAGTGC
>JBOHQX010000086.1:0-14905 GCA_050732395.1 bacterium | reverse complement strand
AAAATCCTGGTATCCTTATTTCTCTCTCAGCAGTTTTCTTTCACGGGCATATTCCACCGCTTCCAGACGGTTATGCAATTGAAGCTTGTCGAGGATATTGTGGATGTGATTTTTTACCGTCTGCGTTTCAATAGAGAGCTGTTGGGCAATTTCCTTGTTGGACAACCCTTCGGCGATCTGGTTAATAATTTCCACCTCACGTGGCGTCAGCTTGACGGAGCTGAGGGGTATTTTCAGCACGCGTTCGCCCGCCAGCTCCGCGATCCGCGAGAAGAGCGAAGCCGTCACCCGCGGCGAACTGAACGATTCACCGCGGTGGACCGCTCGTATGGTTTCGACCAGTGTGTCAAATGAGGCTTCTTTCAAAACATATCCGGCGGCCCCGGCCTCGATGCAAATCATGATCTCAGCGGCCAAATCACAGATGCCGAGGATAATCACTTTGACTTCCGGCGCGTCGCGGCGCAGCGCTTGCGTCATCTCGATGCCATCTTTAGCCGGCATGCCAATCAACGCAACTTCCGGGCGCAAGTCTTTGATTTTTTCCAGAGCCTTGCGCCCGTTTACCGCCGCGCCGATGACCACGATGCCTTCTTGCTCCGCCAGCATGGAAACGAGGCCTTCGCGCAGCAAGCGACTATCGTCCACGATGAAAACACCAATGGGCTCACTCATATAGGTTCCTCCTGAAGGCAATCTGATAGGAGCTGCGCATGAGCATTTCTCCGCGGCCAACCTAGACGCGAAGCCATAGGGCAACGAGATTTTTCGTTGCCCTAATTTCATCCCATTCTACGCAAAAAACTGATAAACGAGTTACCAAGAGCGCCGGCCACCGCCGCTGCGGCCAAAGCCGCCACCGCCGCCGCTGCCGTGACGATCGTTGTTGCGCGGACGGGCCTCATTGACCGTCAAGGATTTTCCATCCAGCTCGCGGCCGTTCAAGCCGCTCATGGCCGCGTCCGCTTCGGACTTGGACGACATCTCGACGAAGCCGAAGCCTTTTGATTCGCCACTGAACTTATCTTTGATAATTTCAATGGAAGCGACCTGTCCAAATGTTTCGAACAACTGCTGCAACGCATCCGGAGTAACGCGCCGCGAGAGATTACCGACAAAAATCTTCATACGAACCATCCTGAAGCAACGAGTGAGAAGCATTTGTAAATGAATTTGAATTACCTGCTACGAGCAAAGAGTTCACCAGTCGATAAAACTGGATTCTCTGAGAAATGAGTTATGGCCGGAAATCTCTTTGGCTTCAGGTCAAATCTCGACCTTATCCAGCAAAGCCCGTGATCCGAAGGGTTGGATTTTTTTCCGAAGGATGACTGTGGAAAATCGTATTACCGCTCCACAGAACAGGGCGAGTTGGAAAGTGCACAAATGAAGTTAGAGTAGGAAGAAATTCGGCAAAAAGCCACTCAATGCTCTTTTGGCAACGTCCATTTTGCGGATGGCTGCTGCCTCAACGTACTCATTTATATGCCACGGCGATCACGCTGACCTGCCGCGGTCGTGTTCGATACGCGAAAACAACATACACATGTCAATTGAGAAAAACAAGCACGAAAGTAGGAAAAATGTAATTCTTCACTGCGCTTGAAATCTCTTCCTCAAACTCGCCCACGTTTCCCACAAGCCTTCGGAAATGACTTTCGTATGCCCGAGAATCGGCATGAAATTCGTATCCGCATTCCAGCGCGGCACGAGGTGGAAATGCAGATGCGAATCAATGCCCGCACCGGCCACAGCACCGACGTTCATGCCGATGTTGAAGCCTTGCGGCGCGCACATGCCCTGCAGCGCCGCTGCGGACTTTTGCAGGAGCTCCATCATCTCCAAACTCTCTGCGGGCGTGAGGCGAACCAACTCCGCCTCATGGCGGTAGGGCACGATCAGCAAATGGCCATTATTGTAGGGGTATTTGTTCATGATCACAAAAGCCAACACCCCTCTATGCACGATCAAATTCTCGCGATCTTGAGTTTGCTGGGGCCTGTCGCAGAAAATGCAGCCCTTTTCCTTGGGGCTGAGGATATACTCCATCCGCCACGGCGCCCACAAAATGTTGGGGTTGTGATCGTTCTTCACAATTTTCTCATATCGTCAGCGGGAAGTAGTGGAGTAGTGGATTGATGGATGAGATTACGCTGCCTCATCACGCCAATACTCCAACACTCCATCAATCCACTATTCCATCACCCCAAGAATCGAACACTCAACTCCCCTGCGCTTTGGCCTCGTCGTACTCTTTAACGAGCTTATCGGCTTGATCGCGTGGCACCTCTTCGTAGTGCGCGAACTTCATGCGATACACGCCCCGCCCTTGCGTCATCGAGCGCAGCTTGGTGGAATACTTTGCCATTTCCTTCTCCGGCACCAGCGCACGGATCACCTGATTTTTACCGCGGCCTTCCATGCCCAGAATTTTGCCGCGATGGCCGGAGAAATCCCCCATCACTTCACCCATGTATTCATCCGGCACCGTGACCTCGACTTCGACAATCGGCTCGAGAATAATGGGCTTGGCGGCGCGGAAGCATTCGCGGAAACACATGCGACCCGCGGTCTTGAAGGCGTTTTCGTTCGAGTCCACTGGATGCATTTTGCCGTCATGCAAAATAATGCGAACGTCCGTTACGGGATATCCGGCAATCACGCCGGTTTCCATGATTTCCATGATGCCTTTTTTCACGGCCGGAACAAAGCGCGCGTCGATCGCGCCGCCGACGATCGCATTCACGAATTCCATCTTGCCGCCCCAGGACAAATCCGTGATTTCAGAATTCCTGATGTTAAATTCGTCGGGATAGGGCGCGCCTTCGCGATAGGCTTCCATGTAAAAGTGCACTTCGCCGAACTGGCCAGCGCCACCGGTTTGCTTTTTGTGGCGGTAGAATTCCTTGGCGTGCCCACGAATGGTTTCGCGGAAAGGAATTTTTGCTTCGAGCATCGTGACCTCGACGCCATATTTTTCTTTCAAGCGCTTGACGATCATACCAAGATGCAGCTCGCTCTGCCCGCGCAACAGAACCTGGTGAAGCTCGGGATCAATACGCACGCTGAAAGCCGGATCCTCTTCGTGCAAGGCATGCAGGCCGGTCGACATCTTGTCTTCATCTCCCTTGGTTTTGGGCTCGATGGCAATCGTCATGAGCGGATCCGGAAAAACGATGGGGGGCAGCACGATGGAATCTTTTTTCTCACAAAGCGTATCGCCGGAATGTGTGCCACGCAACTTCACCACGGACGCGATGTCGCCTGCGTGCACCGGCGCGATTTCCGAGCGATTCTTGCCGTTCATGCTGTAGATTTGCCCGATCTTTTCCGTCACCTGGCGCGAAGCATTGAAGATTTCCGTATTCGGCGCGGCCTTACCGGCAAACACGCGGAAGAAAGACATTTCGCCCAAATGGGCTTCGGAGAGCGTCTTGAACACCAACGCCGTAAACGAGGCTTCATCCGCGATCTTTCGTCTGGTTTGGTTTTGCCCATGAATTTCGCCGCGAAAATTCGGCGCCGGGCAATATTCCACGATGAAATCCATCAGGTTGGCGACCCCCGCGGCCTGGGTCGCCACGCCCGCCAGCACCGGAAAGAGCATTCTTTTGGCGATACCGCTGCGCAAGCCCTGCTTCAACTCCTCCGCAGAGAGCTCGCCTGCCTCGAAAAATTTCTCCAGCAATTGATCTTCGGCTTCAGCTGCGGCTTCCATGATTTGTTCACGTAATTTGCCGGCTTTTTCCTGAACACTGGCGGGCACGTCTTTGACCGCGAATTTGCCCGAGGCCTGGTAGCTGAGCAGCTTCATGTGCAACAGATCGACGTATTCCGTCGCACTCATGGGCAAAACCACCGGGACCACGCGATTGCCGAACGTTTCGCGCGCGCTCTCGAGCACACGCTCGAAGTTCACGTTTTCTTTGTCCAGCCGGTTCACAAAAATAATGCGGGGCAGCTCATATTCCTCCGCCAGCCGCCAGGCCGTTTCCGTGCCGAGCTCCACCCCGTGTTGGGCATTCACCACCAGCAGGACGGTATCAACGGCGCGCAAGCCGCCGCGTACTTCGCCGATGAAATCGGAGTAGCCCGGCATGTCCACGAGATTGAGCTTATGCTCCTTCCAGCCGCAATGCAGGATGGAAGCGATGATGGAGTTCTTGCGCTCGATCTCATCGTGATGATAGTCCGAAACTGTGGTGCCGTTGTCAACCGAGCCCATACGCTGAATTTCGCCGGATACAAACAGCATGGCTTCCACCAGCGTGGTTTTGCCGGAGGTGGCATGGGAAGCCAAGCCGATATTGCGCAGACGATCCGTGGTGTATTCCTTCACCTCAAACCTCCCGAGAGTTTTTTAGACGTTGGTTTTCGGTTCAATTCCCGCTCTTTTCGCGCAACATCCGCTTCTGAATTCTCCCAGTGGGACCGTGCGGCAGCTCCGAGCAGAACTCGAAAATACGCGGGCATTTGTATTTGGCCAGGCGCGAAGCGCAGAATCCATACAGCTCTTCCCTGGAAACGGCCAATTGCGGCCGCAATACCACGAAGGCTTTGACCTCTTCCCCCCATACACGATCGGGAACCCCGATCACGGCACAGGATTGAACAGCAGGATGGAACATGAGACAGCGTTCCACTTCCTGCGAGAACACGGGAAATCCACCTTTCCTAATCACGTCGCATTGACGATCGACCAGATACAGATAACCTCCGGTATCGAGCCAACCTGCGTCGCCAGTGTACAGCCACCCCTCGCGCAGGGCAACCTGTGTCTCCTGCGGGCGATGATAGTATCCACTCATGATGGCATTGCCGCGCACGACGATTTCGCCAATTTCGCCGGGAGGCAACTCCGCCCCGGCATGATCCATAATCGTGACTTCGAGTCCCGGCAGTTGCTTGCCGACGGAACCCGGTCGGATGGTGATGTCTGGGCGATTGCACGTAATCAGCGGGCTGCATTCGGCGATACCATAACCTTCGTAAACAGGTTTGTCAAAAACATTCCTCAATTGATCACGCAAGGTTTGCTCCAAAGGAGCGCCACTGACGAAGAATGCGCGCAGCGAGCTCAAATCATGGCCGTGCGTCGCAGGAGCAAGTGCAGGTTCCGGAATGACCGGGGCGCCGTTCGGGCTGAGCCCATCCAAGAGCAAACGCAACATCGCGGGCACGGCGGCAAAATGGGTGACATGCTCACGCGCGAGCATGGCGACCACCTCGGTCACGTTGAGGCGAGGCATGAGCACGCAACCGGCGCCGGCGGCCAGAGACAGATTCATGGTCAGCATCTGCCCCAGTCCGTGAAACAACGGCAAGGCCGCGGCAAAGCGATGTTGGTGATCGACGGCCAAAGCTTCCCAGCAAGCCGTCACCGCTGCTGCCAAACTGGCATGCGTGTGAACCGCGCCGCGCGGCGTGCCGTTGACACCCGCAGTATAAAAAATCGCGGCCGGTTCTTCACCGCTCATGGCCGGACGCGGCGCGAGCGGCGAGGAGTCGGCAATTAATTTGGTCAAATCGCAAAGCACATAGGGCTTCACCATTTCATTGAATTCAGGTGAAGCCTGTCCGAGGATGGCGAAATTCTGGCAAGACTCGACGTTGCGGGCGGCGGGCAGGAGATAGCGGCCAAAGCCCTCCCAAGTGATCACGCCTTGGATTTGCGCATCCTGCAGCAAATATTCGAGCTCGGCCTCGCGCAAGAGTATATTGACGGGAACGACGACCGCTCCCAATGAAAGCAAGGCATAATACGCGATCGGAAACTGCGGCAGGTTGGGCATCATCAGCGCTACGCGGTGGCCGGGCTTGACGCCAGTGCGCGACAATCCGGTGGCTAGCCGGCTCACGACGTTCGAAAAATAGGCATAAGAAAGACGCGTCTCGCCATAGACAAAAGCATCCGCATTTTCAAATCTTGCCGTGGAAGCCTCCAACAAATCCAATATTGAACGAGCCACCATAGTTTGCGCAGCGAAAATGGGATTCGTTAGTCAAAAAAAGAGGTGGGAGAACGAGAGACATGATTATCATTCGGGGCTGGGCTTGCACATGGCATGGGCCGCTTCAACTCCGGCCCCTTGCATCATCGCAACCATGCAGCAAGCAGCATCGATTCAAGTCTTCGCAACGCGATACGCTACTCCCGTGCTTGTTTGGTTTTTCAAAACCGGATTGGCGAGAACCAAATGCCTGTGACCGTGTGATCGACGCGTCCAGTATAAAACAAAGGGCCTAAATAGTCAAGCAAAAAATCCTGGGTGAAGCTATGGTTTCTCTTCAATTGAGGGCCTGTGCCGGTACATCTCGCATCAAGGTGAATACATTCTCGGCCCAAATATGTTCAAAGCTCAGAGACTGGCAGCTTGTTCTGCCATTTTGTTGTGGTCATGCCTCGGCGACGTGCCGCACGAGAATCCTCTCGATCCCGGCTCCGAACTGTTCGTGAGTACGGGCAGCTTACGCGGTCAGGTAACGACATTTTACCAGCCTTATCGACCGGTACGCGGCGTAATGCTGGAGCTTTGGCCCAGCAATCTTACCACGATTTCGGATACCGCCGGCTTTTTTGCCATTCGCAATGCGCCTGCCGGCGAATATCTGCTCTATGCCCGGCATAAAAACTATGCCGGCGATTCCACGCGCGTAGTTATTCAACAAGAAACGCCGGCGCGCGTGAGTTTCCTGCTCGATGCTTTGCCCCAGATCCGCCGGGTCAAGGGCCGCACCTTTCATGTCAACAATTTACCACCGGAAGACGACGTCGATTTTGCCCTGTTCGAAGTAGTGGTGGATGATCCCGACGGGCCCGCAGACGTCGCCAGCGTGCTCATGCAGATTTCCGGAATCAACAAAATCGATACCTTGCGCGAAACTTCCCAGGCTGGCGTTTACAATTTAGAATTGTTCGGGACCGATCTCGGCAATGGCCGTTTGCAAAGCATTTTGGGGCGTGAGATTTCGTTCACGGCGGTCGATCGTCTGGGCAAGCGACCAGAGCCGGAGAAACTCATTCTCTTTCGCATTATTGATCACGCACCGGAAGTCTCCTCGCCCAAAGATCGTACGACGGCAGATTCGACGCGCCCGCTGCTGAGATGGAAGCCGTTCAGTGCCGCGTTTGCATTTTCCTATAGCGTGCGCGTGGAAAGAATCGTTGCCGGCATTCCGGCCCTGGTTTGGGAAAGAAACAACATTGAAAGCGCGCTGGCTTCCGTTCGGGTTGACAAAGCTCTGGCCAACGTGGAGCATCGTTGGACCGTGAGCGTGACGGATGAATTCGGCAATACCAGCACCTCCGAACCGGCTGCCTTTCTCTTGCCTTGACGATGGAAGCATCCAACCTTTCGACACCGGGAGTCGCCGCCGCACTGCATGCACTCACGCGTGTCAGTGCAATCATTAATACGCTACGCGAGCTCGATCCGTTGCTGGAAAAGATCATAGATATCGCGGTCGCAACACTGGCCGCGGAGCGGGGGTTCATTTTGCTGCTCGATGAGCAGGGCGAGTGGCAGCCGCGCATTGCGCGCAACATGTCGACGGAAAACATACGCGACATTACCCGGATTTCCAACAGCGTGGTGCAGCGCGTGTTACGCGGCGGGGAATCCGTTATCGCCTACGACGCGCAAATCGACGAGCAATTGCGCGAATCCGAAAGCATTATTCTGCATCGCATCCAATCCGTAGCGTGCGTGCCGCTGGCCATCAAGCAGAAGACCATTGGCGTGATCTATCTCGACAGCATCGTGCAGCGCAGCGGTTTCACCGAAACCAGCGTGCCCTTTCTCACCGCTTTTGCGCATCAAGCCGCGATCGCCATCGAAAATGCTCAATTGTATGAAACGCTGCGCGAAGAGAATCGCCGCTTGCGCCAGCAGGCGCGCGCGGCCAGCGGTTTCAGCGAGATTGTCGGGCAAAGTCCGAAGATGAAGGCCGTCTTCGATACGGTGAACAGCGTTTTGGAATCCGACGCCACGGTTTTGATTCAAGGTGAAAGCGGCACGGGCAAGGAGCTGATCGCGCGCGCGATCCACTACAACGGTGTTCGCCGCGAAAAGCCTTTCATAGCGCTGTTCTGTGGCTCGTTGCCGGAGGCCCTGCTGGAAAGCGAGCTGTTTGGGCACAAAAAAGGCGCGTTCACCGGCGCGATCGCCGATAAAAAAGGACTATTCGAAGCTGCAAACGCCGGCACTTTTTTTCTCGACGAAGCCGGCGATCTCTCCCCGAATCTGCAAACGCAATTGCTGCGTGTGTTGCAGGAAGGCGAGATCAAACGCGTAGGCGAGACGCAAGTGCGTCGCGTCGACGTACGTGTGATCGCGGCCACCCATCGCCACTTGCCGGAGCTGATCAAGCAGGGGAAATTTCGCGAAGATCTGTATTATCGTTTGAACGTGATCAACGTTTTCTTGCCGCCTTTGCGCGAACGGGCGAAAGACGTTCCGTTGCTGGCCCAGCACTTCCTGAAAAAATATACGGCCAAGAATCGCAAAGAAATTGCCGGATTTGCCGGCGAAGCCATGGAGCAAATCACCGGTTATCCCTGGCCCGGGAACGTGCGTGAATTGGAGAACGCGATCGAGCGTGCCGTGGTATTGGCAAAAGCAGGCTACATCACGGCGGCGGATTTACGTTTGACCGAGGCCGAACAAGGAGGGCCGCTCCCGGCAAATCTGACACTGCGCGAGATGGAACGCCGGCTTGTAGAAAAAACATTGCATGAAGTCGATTTCAACGTCTCCCAGGCAGCCGAGCGCCTGGGTGTTTCGCGCAGGTGGATTCATTACAAACTCAAGCAATGGCAAAATGGCCACTCTTGAAGGGTACGAGATTTTTGCCGAGCTCAATCGCGGCCCCTGGGTCGCGATCTACAAGGCTTTCGACACCCGGCGCCATCGCACCGTGCTGGTGAAGATGCTGCTGGATGCCGGCGCACCTGCGGTCGTGCTGGAACAACTCCGGGTGGAGGGCGACTTGCGCCAACATCTTTCCCATCCAAACTTGCGCGCAATTTATGGGTCCGGCAAAATGCAAGACCGCGAGTACTTGGTGCTGGAATATGTCGAAGGGCCGACGTTGGCGGAGCTCATCACACAAAACCTGCCGGTTGAGCTGTGCGTGTGGATCGCGGGTCAAGTCGCACAGGCCCTGGCAGTCATTCATCGCCAAGGAATCTTGCATCGCGACCTCAAGCCCCAGAATATCTTTGTTTCGCAACACGGCGAAGTGAAGCTCGGTGATTTGGGCCTGGCGGTGGATCGCAATGACGTCAGCGCGAATCTGGCTGGCACCCCTGCTTATTTTTCTCCGGAATTAATCCTCGGGCAAAACGTCTCGGCGCGAAGCGACCTGTTCTCGCTCGGCGCGGTTTTGTACGAAATGTTGACGGCTGCGGCGCCGTTTGCCGATCACAGCACGCCCGCGATCTTGCATCGCATTGCAAATATGGACCCCATGCCGGCGGAAAAATTGCGGCCCGAAATTCCGGGAGAGCTGGCCGCCCTGTGCCGGAAGCTGTTGGCCAAGAATCCCGAGCACCGGTGTGGCGATGCCCAGGAAATCATCGCCCTGTGCACTCAGTTCGAGCACAACCATCAACTAAAGCTTTCTGCGAAAACACTGGCGCAATTTCTTCATCAGCCTGAAGCTTATCCGCGCGCCATATTTAAGCCTGATCCACCGTACGCGTCTCACCGTGCAGCATTTCCGCCTTCAACTTTGGAGAAATTCACGGAGACAACCAAAAAGCGGCGCTTCGTGCCGGTGCTCTTCGTGGCGTCGATCTTGTGCGGCTTCATTTTGATGAATTTTGAGAACCGGGCGACGGATCGTCCGCCCGCTGCCTCGACGCCTCAACTAACCCCCTCGCGCCAGGATCCGAAATTGGAAGCGGCCCCTGCTCCCGCTCAGATAGCGCAAACGGCTACCGCCTCTCTCTTAAGTGCAACAGAGGCCTTGCTGGCAGAAACCGGATCATCTCCCCCAGCGCCGGATCATCACGGCCAGACTTTGCCCGTAGCCGCTGTGGAGCGCGCCGCCACGCCCGCGGCTCTGGCGAAGGAAGAAAATCACCATGCGCCCAGCGTGATGTTGTTCAGCGAACCGCGCGCCCATGTTTTTGCGGAGAATGATTCTCTTGGCCTGACTCCCGTGCGCTGGACCCCCGGCCGCCCAGAGCAGGTCTATGAGCTACGTTTCGTATCCCCGTCGCTGCCGCAAGTCAACAAGCTGATAACCGCCGCTATCCTGGAATCCGACACGCTCGTGCTGGATCTCTGGCAGGAGTTCGCTTATTTGGATATCGCGGTGCATCCCTGGGGCGAAATCTGGATTGACGGCAGACCGGTCGATACAACACCGCTCGCCGCGCCTCTGACCCTCACGCCCGGCTTGCACGAGTTGGATGTGCGTCACCCCCAGCTCGGAATACGCAGCCAGCGCTTGGTGCTGGCCAAAGGTGACACGCTACGAAAAGTCGTCAATCTGCTCGCGCCCTAGCTTGAGAATGTCAAGTTAGATCAGCGGATTTGTATGCAACCAGGGCAAATCTCCATTCCACAAACTCTGAATTGTCCTCCGCCGTTTGTCACGCTCCGCTAACAAAATCCGCAGCCAGAGGGCTTAGTGCCTATTCTATATCTCGATGAATGATCAGGTCAAGGGAGTCATAAAATCGTTGTTTTGGCGTTATGAATGAAGCTGAGGCTGAGTCGAAAATGTAAGACGTGGGTTCCGGCGCTGGCGATATGTCTGGCTGCCCTGCCGGTTTTTGCACAGAGCACGGCGGACAGGCTTGCCGACATGCGTTTGGCGTTCCAACAACTGAATTACATGGCGGCGCAAAAGGCGGGTGAAATCGCTTTGCGGGACTGGCAGAAACTGGAGCCTGCCCAGCTGATTGAAGTATATCGAATGTTGGGTATCATCGCCTTCAGCGATGGGGACTTTTTCAAGGCCAAGACGCATTTTGAAGCGGCGCTCTCACTTGCGCCCGACTTGAAGCTCGATTCTTTGTTTGTGTCGCCCAAGATTCAGCAGTTCTTTCACGAAGTGAAAACGAATCTCCCCGTGCACAACGGCTCCTCGCCGTCGACCATGCGATACGTGATCGCTCCGGATCCACGGCCGCAAGCCGCTCTCCGCTCGCTGATCTTTCCCGGTCTCGGACAAATGCGGAAGCATCAGGCTCTTAAGGCGCGCGTCTTGATGATTGCCGCCGGTATTGGCATCACCACCACCGGCGTTTTGCATTTCCGCCGCAGTGCCGCACGCGAAAGCTATCTTTCGTCCCCGACGATCGCCAAGGCGGTATCCGCATATGATCGTTACAATTTGTTGAATCGTGCGCGGAACAGCGCCGCTTTGGCCACTGGCGGCGTTTGGGTATATTCTTTTCTCGACGCATTGCTCTCGGCGCCGAACCAACCCGGCTTACGCCTCAGTTATCTGCCTGCCGCCACGCATACGGAACCGGTTCCCATCCTGAGCCTTCGAATACGCTTTTAAGATGCGATCAAGCTCAAACACGTACGCGAGAAATTTGGTTACACCATGTGGGAAAATTTTTCCCACATGGCCGCCTTCACCGCCGGCGAAAAACTTCGGAGGCCGTACAAAGCAGGCGTTTTTGCTCGATTCTATCCGCTGTCATCAGCCATTTTGCAGCCTCTAGGTTGGCATCAGCTTTGCAAAAAGGAAGGCTATCTTGCTTCATTCATGTGGTCGAGCCCCTAGCAGTTTACTTCTTGAAAGAGAACGTTCGTTGAGATACTCGACGCGATATTGCGGTTCATGCGAATAATCAACTGGAAGAATCCGATGCTGGTCATATTTCTTTTCATATTCACGCTTTCAAGCTTTTCTCATGCTGGAACCGAATTCGAGACCAAGACCAAAGTGCGTCTGGTCGAAAACGGGGTTTGGCTGGAAACGGAAATCGCCCCGCCCGCGCTGCTCATGGCCGTGCCAGAAGCCGATAAGAACTCCGACGGCCGTCTAGAGGAGGATGATTTATCATCCAATCGCAGCCTGATCCTGCTTTATTATGCGCAAAGAATAAAGCTGGTCGCAGACGACAAATGGCTTCAGGCGGACAGCACTTACTTTGCGTTTCGCTCGCCGGCAGCGCCCGCGGCCATTCCGGATCGTTTCTACATCTATCATTGGTACGCCATGCTGCGCCGGCCCAAGCGCCTGCAATTGGAAAATCATTTGTTTGAAGAATCGAAAGCCGGCTATGCCCACCAAGGCGCGATCATCGATGGTGATAAAATCCTCAAATTCGATTTCCCGCAGCGAGAGACGGCGGCGCAAGCGCACGAGAGCGGTGCCGTGGTGTTCCAGCTCGACAAAAGCGGCGACATTGCCGTGCTGGAATCCGACACCAGTGTGATGCAGGCCGGCTATCTCTGGCTCGGTTTGGGATTGGGCGGTTTGCTCGCACTCCGCATGGCTTCATCCATGCGGAGCAAATGGCTTCTCCGGCGAAAGGCGGCGGATTCGGAGCAGGATTCAGAAGAGGTGGAAATGGAAGAAAGCGCAGTTTTCAGTTGAGGTGAATCTCTAAACTTGTTGGCGTGCTGTACAACTATGGGTGGTCAAACAGGTGAGCAACACGAGGCGTGGGGCCATGGAGGGCCGTCACGGCTTAAAGCAGATCGGCTTCCTGTACATTGACGAGCCATGCTCGTCCGTTTCAACCGCGCGCGGCAGAGATGATTTTCGCAGTCCTCATCTCTGCCGTTTTATTTTCCATGGAGCCACGCCGTAGACGCAGAAGACCGCAGGGCCGCACTTGCGCCGGTGAGGAAGGGGTCAGGTAGCACCGCGGCACGGACTTTCCCCTTGCTTCTCAAGGTGAATCTTGCTATCATAACGTCGTCAATCCACTCGATCTTGAAACCCGAATTGACAACGAAGGTAGCGTTTATGTCCATGCTCAAAGAAACGATTGAAATCAGGAGGCCGGCAGCCGAGGTGTGGGTATATCTGGACATTGCGCAATGGCCGAAAGTTTCCCCCATCTTTCAAGACGTGGAGACTGTGGAAGGCCCGATGAAATCCGGCGCACAATTTACGGTCACGGCCGGGCCGGGCGAAGCAAAAGTGCAATACAATGTCGAAGTGACGGTTTGCGATCAAGAGCTGGGGCGATTGGTATACAAGCGCACCGGCGGGCCGCTCCCGGGAACAAGCGAATGGTCGTTGTTGGGAACGCCGAATGGCACCAAGGTAATCTACACCAATCACTACCAGCACGATTTGAATTCGACCGTGCTGAGCTCGATCACGCGCGCCATGGAGCGTTTTCTGAATGATCTGAAGAATCTGGTGGAAGGAAAATAGTTTCGACTTTCCTAAAACGGGAGATTCATTCCGACAAGGTCCAGCTATAAGCGATTCGAACCTGCCGATCTTGCTTGATTTCTCCGCGGATAAAACGTGCTTCATCTTCGCGCACGCCAAGCTCCAAACGATGAACTGCCGGGCGGTACAGCGTTGCACCGAATACCTCCAGGCCGAACGCCCATTCGCGTATTTCCGGGAAATCGGCTTGCGCAGCTTGATTTTTCCTGGCAGCGAACTCTCCTACACGCGTACCGAGCGCGCCGCGGCTGTACGCGCGAATTTTTCCCGAAGTTATTTGTATCCTCCCTCCATATTTGAATTCCAGAGCCGAGAAGGCGCGGTGGCTATTGCGCGTTTCATAGGGTGCCAGCGCGAGGCCAACGAGCTCACCGACATATCCGCCACGTTGATGATTTCCGTTGCCGATCGCCATCAGTTTGAGCATCGCGGAGAGCGGACCCTTATCGCCTCCGGCTTCCAGCACCAGCGGCGAGAAGGACGAAGCATAAGCCGTGCTTTCCCAAGCCAGCGCCTGCAGGTCAAGGTAATCACCCTGCAAATATGACCTTCGGATGCCCGCCACGGCTGCCCCGCCTTGCCAGCGCTGGACGACGCTTCCGCTGTTGTCGAAAACTTGCACGTGCCAGGGCAGGAACGAGTAGTACTGCAAGTAATGCAATGCACGGCGCGGTGCTTCATTATTACCCGCAAGCTTTACCTCAACGCCACGGCCGAAGCCGTCGTCATCCATCACCCGCGCTCCACGAAACACGCCTAGAAAAAATTTTTCCGTTCCCGAATAAAGCTCGTCGTAGTCGAGGCGATAGGCCGCGCCCGCTTGCCAGCGTTGAAACACCTCTGCCAGGGCCGCAGCACGCTCTTCCTGTTGCGCAAAGGTCACCGGCGAAGGCGCAGCCAGCGTTTTTTTCAAAAGGGCTTGTCGTGCAAACGCCGGGCTTATCCCGCCCGGGCTCTGCCGCGCCCCCGGCCCCGTCTTTTTGTCCAGCTCTATAAAGAAATTTTGCAGACGCCGTTCCGCCGCGCGATCAAGCGTGATTGCATCCGGTGCAGAAGATACCGGGATCTCACCCAACCTGGTGCCACGCAGCGTGCGCGCCTTTATGGCCAGCTCCCGATATGCTTCGAATTCTTTCGTCTGTTGCGCGGACAACAGTTTCAATCCTCCCATCTCCTCCCGTACCCTGGCCATGAAAGTGCGTTGCAACAAAGTGTCCGCAACAACGGTACCAGCGATGCTCGAATCCGAGGGGAGCTCCTCGAGGGCAAGCTCGCCGGGATAAAGGGGCATAGCCTCGGCGTACCATTGCACCGGTGCAAAGGCAGGTTGCAACCGGAGCGCGCCCAAGGTCGTTGGGTATCCCGCTTCTTGCGCAACTTGATCGGGTGAAATGGTGTAGGTGCTCAGCGATTTTCCCGTGCCAAAATCAACTTCGACAAAACTCTGATAGATCAACTCGCTGCAGACGATGGCATCGAGCGTGTTCACATCGAAGCGAAAATCATAGGGCTTGCCGTATTGCAG
>JBOHQX010000085.1:0-10277 GCA_050732395.1 bacterium | reverse complement strand
CCTACCTCTGCTTTCAGACAGACTGAAAACAGAAGCCCTTCGGGCAGCACACGCGGATCAAAAACGCACACGGAAAGAGCTTTCAATCCGCGTGAGTTTTTGATCCGTGTGTAAACTTTCAGAATTTTATTCTATGTTTGTTTCCTTAAGCGCCTAACGCACAAAGAGTACGAGTCTGCTACATTTTTCCCGCAATCACTCTTTCGTTCGCGACTTTATTCTTGCAAGATCAGCTTCTTTGTTTCGGAATAACGGCCGGCCTGCAATCTGTAAAAATATATTCCACTCGACAGGCTGCGAGGCCGCCATGTCACCCTATGTTCTCCCATTGATTTGAAATCATCAATCAATGTTGCCACTTCTTGGCCGGAGAGATCATATACCCGCAGCGTGACAAAACTGGGCCTCGGCAACTTGAACTGAATCGCTGTTTCCGGATTGAATGGATTCGGGCTATTCTGATACAACCGGAACTCTGCCGGAATAGACTCTTCTGTTTCGATCGCCGCGACCAAATTACTTTCAAACGTGCCGAGATCGGGTGCCGTACCATTAAATGGAATACCGAGATCAACGCCGGCATCGATCAGATCGCTGCCAGAGGCCAGGTGCATGAAATCGATTTCCGGTAGACTGCCGCCGGCCTGGCGCGGCGCGGCGGCGGAAGCAGGATCGAGGCTCAGAAAATCCGCCGCCGTCACCACAAACGGATTCATCCACCCGTTCACTTCCTGAATCGCAAAAAAACCCAACTCCACCGCTCCCACGAGCGAAACACTATTCTTCACCGTTAGCGCCTGTCCAGGATTCAATGCTTCTGTGATTCTATAGTTGGCGAGTTTGTTGTTGAATCCGGTGCAATTGAACAAAAGCATGGAGCCGGCATTATGATTTTGATCGAAGCCCTTCTGCTTGTTCCCGAATGCCAGACAATTTTTGAGCATGAAATGATGCATCAGTCGCAAGCTGTTGCTGTTGTCGGCGCCACCCATTTTAAAGCCGTTGCCGTTGGCTTGCGGGCCGGGGTCGGTGCCATCTTTGAGATAGCCATTGCCCCAGGTCCAGCAGTTCTCCAATGTCGTCGTCATATCATTCGCGCCCTCCAGAAAGCCATCCCAGCCGTCGTCGACATTGCCCCACGCGCGGCAGCCGAAGAAATAATTACCGGTTCCCACGGAGAGCTTCGGCGCAAATCCATCGGCATCGCCGTTGTCGGGCGGATCGGCGTTGTAATAAGAATCGCAATTGATGATGCGATTGTGTGCAGCGCCACGGTTCAATTGCACACCGCTGTCTCTGTTTTCAAAAAAAGCGCAATATTCGATAATGTTATTCGTGCCGCCACTGATCTCCAAGCCGTTGTCGCCTGCGCCCTTGACCTCCAAGCCTTTGAAGTGCCAGAAGCTGGCATTCAGATTGAATCCTTTTCTGCCCACGGGTGAGCTGGAAAAGTCGAGCAGAGGCCTTTCATTTTTGTAGGCAAACAAATAGTATCTTTGCGTTTCCGTACCGCTTTTGCCGGCGCTGATGTTGATGGTATTGTTCAGCACATAGGAGCCACCGCGAACATAGATGGTATCACCGGGCACGGCGACAGAAACCGCCCTCGTTATTGTTTTGAATGGCTGTGCAATCGTTCCGGGATTGGCGTCATCGCCGTCGGTGGCGACATATTTTTGCGCAAAGAGCGATGCGGCCAGGCCCAAAAACGAAGCGAGACTAAAAAGAATCTTCTTCATCTGATCCCAATTTAGTTGTGACTGACCGGTCACTCCAAGTGACCGGTCAGAAAAACGTAGTGGCCCAATAAACTTATTTCATCAAGATGAGCTTCTGCACCGAGGTGAAACCCTTGGCTGAAATCCTGTAGTAATATACACCACTGGGCAATCCTTGGGCTTCCCAAACGAGGTCGTAAGCACCGGCATCGTGTTCGCGATTGACCAGTTCCGCTACTTCGCGCCCCATGAGGTCATGAATCTTCAGCATAACATGGGCCTGCTTAGGCACGTGGTAGCGGATTGTCGTCGACGGATTAAAGGGATTCGGGTAGTTTTGGAACAATGCAAACTCCGTCGGGATTTCCGAAACTCGCTCGGCAACTGAGACCGGCACCCTGAGACTTCCACCTTCGTACGAAATTGATCCGCTCGGTCCGAGCGTAAAGGATACGGTATTATCGAACACGCCCGCTACTAATCTGAGCACACCGTTAATCGTCGTTCCCTGGGTCAGCGCAACGCCCGCTTCATTGTCAATTGTCAAGCCGTTCACGGTCGCCGGCATGAGAGTGCTCGTGACCTGCGCCGCGGTTCCGTTGAAGATGTAGTTCGCGCCCGCATCGAAAGTGAGGGTGCCCGTAGACTGCACGGCGCCGGCTATCCCGCCTGCGTGGGCCGTTGCCAGGGAGGCTCCTTCATTTAACGTAAAGCGACCGTTACCGCCCAACACACTCACGCCAAAGTCAAGCGTCGTGCCGCTGGCGACTTCGATTGGCAAGCCCCCACCGCCATAGGTTACCGAGGAGAGTCCGAGGGTTTGCGTGCCATCGTGGTCAAACACAAACCACGCATTGGTCGCGTTGGAGTTTTGTGTCGTTGCATTTGCCATTGAAAAATTTCCCTCGTGAAGATACCAGCGTGTGGAGCCTGAACCGTTTCCCTGTGAACCTCTTGCCACAGAGAAATTCCCGCCGGTGACGACAATATTACCATAGTGATGGACGTCAAAAACGGTAAGCGCATTGCCGGTACCCTGGGTCTCGAACGAACCACCTTCAACAACGACGTCGCCCATGAGGGTGACCACTGCCGTATCTCCTGCAGCGGCCGAGGTCAACCGCCAGCGCGCGGCTCCGGTATTCACAACCCTGATGTTTCCCCCTATGGTGGCGCCGTTCAAACCCATGTCGAGGTTTGAGGTCTGATTCGGTGTATGGAACGTGATATGGTGGTAGCTCTGGTTTCTGTTGCCGGGAGCCGTACCAATGGTGCCGGATAGCAACAACATCGAGCCTTCATTCCACCGGCCGCCTGGAATGCTGCCCCCGTCGCGCGCATGCTCATAAACGGATCCGTTCTCGAATACCAATGGTTCAACGGAATTCAGCAATCCTCGATTGACAATAGTGCCAGCGACCGATCCGGAATCGGCATTCACGCTACCCAAGCTGTCAATTTGCATGATGGCGCCTGAACCTACAATCAACGCGGTGTTCCGGAGCGTGTCGTTGAAGGAGACGCCAACGGGATTGGCAATCGTCAGCACACCGGCCGAGTCGGGCAGCAACGCACCGGGAATCTGGGCTTCAGTTCCGTTGAAAGTGTAATTCGCCTGCTTGCTGAGAGTGATTGTTCCAGTAGTGCCGAGCGCTGCGTTTAATCCTCCTGCGAGCGCGGTCTGCAGAGTTGCACCGGCAGAGAGTATGAAGGCCCCGTTGCCGCCCACGGTGTTCGTGCCCAAGTTGAGTGTCGCGCCGTTATCGACCTGAATCGGCAATCCTCCCCCGCCATACGTCACATTCGAGAGCGTGAGGGTTTGAATTCCGCCTTCCTTGGCAAAGACAAACCTGGCATTCCCGGAGGTCGGATTGGAATTCTGTGTCGTGGCATTCGAAATCGAGAAATTCCCTTCATGCAGATTCCATATCGTCGTGCCCATGCCGCTGCCTTGTGAGCCTCTGGAAACGGAGAAGTTACCACCGGTAACGTTGATATCACCGTGGTGCTCGACCACGACATTGCTGGCGCTGCCCGTGCCCTGCGTTGCGAAATGGCCGTTTTGCACGATGACATCGCCCATGATCGTGACAGTACCCGAGGATCCGCCAACCATCTGCCATCGGGCGGAGCCGGTGCTGATCACCGTGAGATCTCCGCCAATGGTGTTGCCGTCCAGGGCCAAATCACGGTTCGCGTTTAGTGCTGGAGTATTGAGCGTGAGATTGTAATAGTCCTGCCCTCTGTTCTCGGGCGCGGTGGCGGCAATGCCGGTAAACAGCGCAGTTGAACCTTGCGCCCAGACGGCCGTAGGCACGCTGCCGCCATCGCGGGCGTGTTCGTACACCGCGCCATTTGCCATTGTCAGTACACCGAGAGGTATAATGGCGCCGCGATTGACAAGACTGCCATTGACAACGAAGTCCGGTGCAATTTGCAGTGCGGCCGAATCGGCAACTTCGAAGTGGATCCCGCCACCGCCGTAGGTTACATTGTCAAAGGCCAGTTGTTGTGTGTCATTTTTCGCAAATACCATTTTTGCATTTCCCGGAGTCGGATTGGAATTCTGTGTGGTGGCGTTCGACATCGAGAAATTCCCAGCATACAAATACCAGGTCGTCGTGCCCGTACCGTTCCCTTGTGACCCCCGGGCAAGGGAGAAGTTGCCGCCAGTAACGTTGATATTGCCATAATGATGGACCACAAACGCCGTTAAAGCATTGCCCGTGCCCTGTACGGCGAATTGACCAGCTTCCTGGATCACGTCTCCGAGGATGGCAAACGCAGCCGTATCGCTTGCTGGGATGGAGGTCATTTGCCATCTAAAAGCTCCAGTACTAATCACGCGCACGTCGCCGCCGATGGTAATCCCATTCCAGCCCATGTCGCGGTTGCGGCCCAGATTGGGAGTGTTAAAAGTGAAATTGTGAAAATTCTGGTTGCGATTGGCCGGGGCATCCTGGACGGTGCCCGTCAACAGAACCGTCGATCCCGCACCCCATGTGGCGGCGGGTATGCTGCCGGCGTCGCGGGCATGTTCGTAGGTGCTGCCCTCGCCAAACTCCAGCGAACCGTTGGTGATCTCGATCACTCCAGTCTCTTCCACCTTGACGTACCCTGCGATACTCACCGCGACATCCACCCGCACCGTATCATTCCCCCTTACAGAAATGGTTTCCGTTCCTGCGGGAGAAGTGGCCGCTGCGACCCAGTTCGCTCCGTCGAAAGTCTCCCAGGTGGAGGGCTCGCTCCAATTCCCGGTTGCAGCAGAACGGAAATCCCCCGCCTCCTGTGAGAAGGCATACCCCGCCAAGATCGTGCCCGTGAGGACTGCCGTTAAAATTGTATATCGCGCGGATTTCATCGTACCCTTCTCCTTACAATGGTTGCCTTATTTTCATAAAACTTTTGACACTACCTTTGCTGCCTTAGAGCGTTTAGAGACGAGGCTGTGATGCCGAAATCTAGCACACGACATGCCTTGCTCACTTCCCCAGTATCATTTGTTTCATACTCACCATTTCTTCCGTCTGGATCCGGTACAAATATACGCCAGAGCTGAGATTCACCGCATCGAACTGCAGGTCATGCCGCCCGGCATCTTTGCGGCCATCAAAGAGCGTAGCGACTTCCTGCCCGAGCATGTTGAATATTTTGACGGTCACGCGAGAGGGAGCAGGGAGACCGAATCGTATGGTCGTTGACGGGTTAAAAGGGTTGGGATAGTTTTGCTCGACGAAGAACGATTCGGGGAGGTTCTGCTCTCGTGCTTCAACCGAGACCGGAACCCTGAGACTTCCTCCCTCATAGGAAATCGATCCGTTCGGTCCAAGTGTGAACGGTATGGTATTGTCGAACACACCTGCAATGAGTCTCAGCACACCGTTGATGGTCGTCGGCTGCGACAGGGTTACGCCCGCGGGGTTATTGATGATCAGATCACCAACGGTTGCCGGCATGCGAGAACTTGTCACTTGAGCGGTGGTGCCGTTGAACCCGTAGCCGGACCCTTCCTCGAGCGTCACGGCACCAACGACGGTAGTAAAGATTTCCGCGACACCCCCGGCAAGAGCCGTCGTCAATGTTGCGCCTTGTTTCAACATGAAGATCCCGCTACCGGCTAGCGCACTGGATCCCAGGTCGAGCGTCGTGCCGCTGCTCACTTCCAGAGGAAGAGCGTTTAATGTATTTCCTTGACCCAAGGCCAGCGTCTGTGTGCCTGCCTTCGCAAAAACAAATTTAGCTCCTCCAGGTGTTGCCGTGGAGCTCTGGGTGGTTGCATTCGCAAGGGAGAAATTGCCTTCATAGAGATACCAGGTTGTGGTTCCGCCTGGTTGAGAGCCGCGAGCAATCGAGAAATTTCCGCTGGTCACCTCGATGTTGCCATAGTGATGCACTACGAAGGTTGTTTGGGCATTGCTCGTCCCTTGCACCGAGAACGCCCCGGCTTCAACGATGACGTCGCCCATGATCGTCACGATGGAGGTATCGGTGGCAAGTGCGGTCGTCAAGTACCAGCGCGCAACCCCGGTGTTGATGACTCTAATATCACCACCGATGGTATTGCCGTTCAGGTTCAGGTTAAGGTTTGACAGCAGACCGGGAGTGTTAAGCGTGAGGTTGTAATAATCTTGATCTCTGTCGTTCGGAGCTACCGCGGTAACTCCCGTGATCAGTATGGTCGAGCCCTCCTGCCAGGTCGCAAGCGGAACTCTGCCGCCATCGCGATCATGTTGATACGTGCCGCCATTGGCTATGCTGAGGTTGACATCGGGCTCCACAATCCCCTGATTGACGAGGGTACCGGTGATGGAAGTTGCAACATTGACGAATACCGAGTCCACATTGCGCACCGTGATGGTTTCAGATCCAGCCGGCGGAGCGCCTATTGCCACCCATGAGACGCCATTGAACCGCTCCCAAATTTGAGCATTACCCCAGTTGCCGCTGTTGCGGGTTCTGTAGTCTCCCTGCTGCTGGCCCATGAGGGGCGGGGATAAATTCAGCATGAGAGCAAGAGCGAACATCATCGTACCAATGTTCTTCATGATGTGCCTCCTTTGTAAACGCTTAGAGAATCAAACGTGAAAATCTGAAAATCCATCACTTCTCTTAAAGCCTTTTTCAACACAGAGCCACAAAGCGCACGGAGTGTCACAGCGCGGCGTAGCCGCAACAAAAAAACTCACGCAGAGCCTCGCAAAGATTCGCAGAGACTTCCGGTTGGCAAAGTCGCAACCAAAAACTTTGCTAAAAATGCTGAGTTTTACAAGATTGTATTACAGAGTGTCTCGAGAACTCTGGTAGGAATAAAACTCGCTCTGTGATACAAAACTGCAAAACTTCGCTTTTTTAGCAAAATATTTAGCCACAGAAGCACGCAGAAACACTCGGAAAGAAATGCGCTATATGTCATTTTTCGCGTGTAACAATTCAGTGTGTTTCAGTGTGATTCTGTGGCAACGCTTTTCTTTTGGTTGCGGCTCCGCCGCGCTGTGCGCTCCATGTCTCTGTATTGAAAATTGTCTTGTCGTCTATCATTTTGTCTTTTGGGTTGCGGCTCGCGTCAGGCGATTGCTCTTCAAACACGATCACGACGGCGAAAAATTTTTTAAGAAAGTAAAACGATTATGGGCAAATTTCTTCAAGGCATTGACGGTATTTCATACGAAAGTTGCGCAATAAACGTATGACTGCGCTCACTATTCTTGCTAATCGCGCTTGCCCAGATATCCTGATACTTCATCAACGAGTTTTCATATGCCAAATTTAGACGCAAGCCAGAATAGAATAGTCCAAATCCTGCGGAATATACTGTATATGTCACGGCTTCCCCTGCGATGGGATTTCCTTCCGGCTCGAAAACTTCCGCTTCTCCCCTCATTCCCCCGCGCAGCGCAAGCCACGGTGCAATCATGTACTCGGCGCCCAGCCGAAAGAGGGAAGCCGGGAGCCATGGCGATGTTTCCGTCCCTTCCGCATCGACGTACCGAGCGGAATCGTAGGGACGAAACTCATACTCAAGGGCAATGATCAGATTTTGTTTGGGGGCAAGCGCGAGACTGATCGTGCCGCGCCACGGAAGCTCCAATTTGTCCTCGCCCTGAATCGTGGCAAGGGAAGGAGTACCCGTTGTGTCCGTTTTGACCTGCACCGTGTAGGTTCGAGTGATCGTTGCTGGCAGTTTAATAGAAAATCCAGCGCTCACAAAGCGACCGGTGAGAATGCTGCTGAGGGTATACTCCCGACCGCTGAAATCCGAGGTGCCTGTTTTTATGATTATGCTGTATACCGAATCAGCCCGGAAAGCGTTTGAAAAAAAAGTGAGTTTCCCCCTTGCAACTCGTTGCTCATAGTCATCACTCCTGCCCTGCAAGACCATGCCGCTGAAGCCGACGGAAAGGTTAAGCTTCTCCAATCTTCCCGCCAACGCCATACCATATCCTTGAATAGTACCTTCACGAGCGCGAACCGATTGGTACCATTCCACCGCAATCGGATTATTATCCGCCGGGCGGAATGTCGGAAGCGGGCGCTGCGATAAGATGGAGGGAGAAAGCACATTGTTGTGCTGATAATAGTGATTCAAGTCGGCGTATTCGATTGCACCGAGGCCTGCGACGATTTTGAAATTCCCCAATGATACCGGCGTTGCGAGTAGCGCTTGCAGCGGTATGTTGTGATCGTTGGATCGTGACCAGTTCGGCCCAATGTTGTCGAAGGGCCTTTGTACGGTGTCCTGAGCGGTGAATCCGGGAAGCGACGTGTCGGGATCCGGAATTTGCGCGGTCAGTCCTTCCAGGAGCAGACTGAGGTTCGAATAGTATCTCACCGGCGCATAGTGCTGCTCTTGTGTCATGGCTTTGGACGACTGCAACGCACCCAGCGACAATTGTAACCCTTGAATCGAGGGCAGGGTCGCGGGGTTTTGAAACATCAGCCCGATATCCTGTTTTATTCCAATTGCGACACCTCCCATGGCTCTGCCCGCAGCAGATTGCAGCGCATAAGCGTCTACTCCCTGAAACGCCAGCGGCCCACCGTATCCTTGAGCGGAAACAGGCTTCACAAAAAGAATCGGTACGATAGACCAGCTCAAAATCTTCCATATCATCCATGAGCCGGACAAGCCGGAAACCCAAAAGTCAAAGCACAAAATCCAAAAGTGGCATTGAATTTTGAGCTTTGGAGTTTGAGTTTTTTTGCTAACAAAGCACAGATTGCAATTATTATGGATTACGTCTTTCATGGCAGGGCAATTCCTAAACTAATCCGCTGAACATTTCCGAGATAGGTACCCATGGCACCATAACTATAATCTGCCGATAGCTTGACACCCTCGAGCGAGTGTTTTATTCCGCCACCGAGGGTTAGCCCGTCGAAATCGTAATTGAATTTATATCCTCCTCGCAAGGCGAATGAACCTGCGATCTCATATTCCATCCCGGCATGGATTTGCTGGGCGTAGTCGTTGGGATGAAATATGTCAAACGCCAGGCCTAGGCGATTGTTTTCGCTGCCGGAGTGCAAAAGGCCCTTGGGTCCCATGACCTCCGCTCCGATGCCGAATCGAAAGAGCAGAGGAACGGGATTCGACTCTTTGGCATATTTCACATCTGCTCCGAAATTCTGTACCGCTGCGCCGATATGAACGGAGCGATAACCCGTGTCGTAGCGAATTCCGAAATCGAACAGCAGGCCGTTTGCCCAGGTGGCGACCTCTTCAAACACACCCTGTCGCACCATGGCAGTTACCTTTTGACCATCGAACAATGATTCGTGCACATACTTCATACTGATCCCAGTTGAAAACTTGTCGGTCAAGTAGCGCGCGTAAGATATGCCGAGGAGATAGCTAAACGGCTGGAATGATCTTCCGGTCAAGCCCGGAGCGCCGGGATTACTGATATAAGGGCGTTCATTGGTGGTTTCCTCGAATTCACCGAAATCGACATACTGGACTTGCAGCCCTAGGGCTCCGAACCCTCGCATCGCGAGCGCATAAGAGAGTGCGCCCTGTTGTGCATCGAACAGCCAGTCTATATAGGTGGAAGATAGTTCCATATTCTCGAGTTTCGCGAGGCCGCCGGGATTCCAGAAGATCGCTTCCGCGCCGGTTGCCCACACGCTATAGGCTTCACCAAGTGCGGTGGCGCGCGCGGTGGGCATCACTTTTAGGAACTGCATGGAGGTGCTGCCCACCTTCTGAGCATGCAAGGCGGACGTGCAGACAATGCCGGCGGCAATGATAGCAACAAGCAATCGCGGTTTCGTCTTGATAGAACTCATAACCATTCAGCCTCAATGGTTAACTTATGAAATAGCTTTGAATGCCTGCTTGAACAGCACCTCAACGTTGATTTCGTGTTCTTGTAAGAAAAACAGCACTGTCATTCTGTAAGAATCGTGACTATTCAGCTCAAAAAAAGCAAAGTAAACGGATGAAGCAGATTGAACGGATAGTGATTCTGCAAAACAAGTTTTAGAAATCCGCTTTATCCGTTCAATCCGCTTACAAGAACCAGGAGCTGAATAGTTACGAATTTTGGTATTTGTGCT
>JBOHQX010000084.1:0-1521 GCA_050732395.1 bacterium | reverse complement strand
CACTCGATCACGAACCCGCGCACGACCGGATGATTGCAGTTCATGGTGTTGCCACAACCGCTAAAGTTGTAATACTGGCCGTCCGGGGTGAGCATGTAATATGCCCGGTTATCCAATCCACGAAACGAGAGGGTCGGGCCGGCCTCGTTGCCCTCCGCAGTGTGGTTGAAGACCACATCGAGAATGACCTCGATTCTGTTGCGGTGCAGCTCCTTGATCAAAGACTTGAGCTCATCGGCCTGCATGCCCACGCGGCCCGTTGCAGCAAAGCCGGCTTTCGGTGCATAAAAGCCAATGGTGCTGTAGCCCCAGTAATTCCACAAGCGCTCTCCGGTCAAGGGGTTTACCCTGCCGTCATGCTCGTCAAATTCAAAGACTGGCAGCAACTCCACACCGTTAACTCCCAGCTCCTTTAAATAAGGGATCTTCTCTTTGATGCCCGCAAACGTGCCGGGGTATTTGACACCCGACGAGGAGTCGCGCGTAAAGCCGCGAACATGCATCTCATATATCACCAGTTCCTCGAAGGGCAGGGCGGCAGGCCGAACGCCTTCCCAGTCGAAATCCTCTGGAACGATGCGAGCGCGATACGAATAGTGCTGGTGCGAGGTATCCGGTTCAGCGCCCCAGACCTCCCGACCGCTGATTGAGCGGGCCATGGGATCAAGCAGCACTCGCGAGGCATCAAAGCGATGGCCCTGCTGTGGCGCGAATGGGCCGTCCATTCTAAAACCGTACTCGAGGTTTTCATAATCCAGATCAAAGACGATCATGGCAAACACATCGCCCACGCGGAATTCCGGTGGGAAGGGAATCTCGACAAGCGGCTCAGCTTTTTCCGGCTCAAACAAGACCAGTGTGCAAGCGGCCGCGTGCCGTGAAAAAATCGAGAAATTGATGCCGCGCCCAACCAGCGTTGCTCCAAACGGAATCGGGAACCCGGACCGCAGGGCAAAACCGGCGTGATCATGCGTGGGATATGCATCAATCTCCAATCTTTGTGAGGCTGGCGCGACCGTCCTTTTGACCTGCGCTGGCCCTTGGCGCAGGAGCCATGCGAAGCCTGCGGCTTCGGCAATATCTTTCAGCTCCTGTGATACTCCGTTGAGCGAAAGCGTGCCGCCAATGGCCCAGACGTGGCGGCAATACAACAGCAGCATGCGCAACCCCGCACTGGAAATCTCGCCCAATCCGGATAAATCAAACACCAAGCGGCACCCGGGTTTGGCGCTGGCGAAAAGCTGATCCCGCTGTTGCGCTGAGAGCGATCGATCCAGCTTGCCGTGGAATCCAATGAGCGTGTCGGGACCTTCGTTTTGGATGCGGATTTCCATAAGTTCGGAATTCAAAGTCCAAAGCATTCATATATTGGAATTTGAATTTTGGATTTTGATCTTAGAGCCTGTCCGAAAACCCTGAAATGTCATCCCGCAGGGATCTTGGTTGACTCGGGCACAGTGCCGATTTCAGGCCTAGGTGCCGAATCTACCAAGATGCCTTCTGCATGACAGAATGAGGTTT
>JBOHQX010000083.1:0-24690 GCA_050732395.1 bacterium | reverse complement strand
ACACTGAACATGCCGATCAATCTTCCGGAGACTGGAGAAGTGAAAGGCCTCGAATTTGACATTCAAACCAACCTGCGGCATTGGCCGGTGCCGGGCTTTTTCAAAGGCGTCGTGCTGGGATTCAACTATGCTCTGTTGAGCTCAAAAATCGGCATACGCGATTTTCAAACCAGAACCATTTCTCTCCCGGTGCCCCCTTTTTTCCGGACGGAGCGAGTTCCGGTCGATCGTGAAATATCCGTGCCCGGGCAGGCTGATCATCTGGCAAACCTCTCCCTGGGCTATGATATCGGCGGATTCTCGGCCAGAGTGTCGATGTTCCATCAATCCGAAAGCCTGCGTGACATTGGTGTGCTCGAAGAACAGGATGGTTACGACGATGCCTTTACACGCTGGGATTTGTCGCTCCGGCAACGCATTTTCAGCCGGTGGGACGCCTATTTTACCGTTTCCAATCTGTCGAATACGCGTGACCGGCGTTATGTCTTCAGGAATGACCGGCCAACCCGGCTGGAAAGCTTTGGCAGAACGGCTGATCTTGGACTTCAATTCAGATTGTAAGAAACCTCATTTTGAAAAAACCAAGAGTCCTGATGCGTTTGTCACCTAACCTCGCGGAGGTCGCTATGAAAAGAGCTGTTACGTTGATCGCTGTCGCGCTGGTTTTGGCAAGTCATCTTGTTTACGCGCAGCAGATAAAAAGCGTTGCGCCGGGACTGAACACTCTGGCAGATGCGGTGAACACGTCCGTCGCCGGGGACGTTTTGGTTCTGCAAAGAGGAGCAGGGTATCCTAATCAAGGCACGATGAACGTGAGTGTCCCGATAACCATAAGGGCCGCGGACGGTACAGGCGACCGGCCGGTCATCGCGGTGGCGCCGGATGCCGCCGGCGCTTACGCTGGTACCGTGCTTGGCGTCTTCGCGAATATTAAACTGGAGAATCTCGCTTTCACCGGTATTCGCTCGGCGCAAGACCGGGCGCAGCGTATCGGTCAGGTGTTTCAATTGTCTGCTGATAATCTGAGGATCGTGATCGACGGCTGTTCCTTTGTCGGATTTGGCGGGCGAACCTTGGAGGCCGGAAGGGATGGCGCCACACTGATTGTGAGGAACTGTATCGAAACCGGCAATGGCCGCTCCAATCGGGTTGACAACGGTCGCTTCATCGATTTCCGGGATGCAAGTGTGGATACGCTCATATTGCAGAATAACTCCCTTCTGAACTGCGCCGATCGATGGATTCGTCATATGTTCCTGGATGCCAGCCTCGATTATGCCTTCATCGATCATAATACGTTCATGAACGGTACCGGATATCGTCCCAGCTTTCAGTTCCGCAATGTGAGAGAATTGTATTTTATCAATAACATTGTCATCAATCCATCGATACTTGGCACCACACCCGCCGGGATTCGGAAGGTTGAGCTTGAATATACTGATCCACTAAACGAGGTCTGTACCTTTACGATGGCCGGGGCGGATACTTCCAATGAAGTGCTGATCATGAGGGATAATAATGTGTGGAGAGATCCCAGAATCGACGCCATCCTTGGGGATTTCAACCTCAACGCCGGGGATTCCGTGGCAATCGCGCCGTGGTTTGACGCAGCATTTGAAGCAAGGGTCGATCCGGCGAGGGCTTTCTTTTCGGAAGAGTTGAACTTTGTCCAAGACGTTACGATCGACAGCCTTTTACCTGAGCTGCAAATCTACGTCGGCGGATCAAAAGGCTATTCGCATAGTGCATTTATCTTTCGTACGGACGAGCTTGCCGTCGGCGTCAACATGAGTTATGGCACGACGGCTCGATCCTACACCGCTGCCGCAGGCGGATTTCCATTGGGTGATCTCAACTGGTATCCAGATAGAAAAGCGGCATGGATAGCCGCCGGTATGCCCACGAGTGTTCAAGAGGCGGCTGCGGGAGTGCCTAATACGTTCGAGTTATCGCAAAATCATCCCAACCCGTTCAATCCCCAAACCCGAATTGCGTACAGCCTCCCCAAGGCGGGCAGGGTCTCATTGGAAATCTACAATACATTGGGACAACAAGTGCGCACGCTCGTGCAGGCACACCAACCTGTCGGGAGCCACAGCGTGTCCTGGGACGGAAAGAACGACCTCGGTGCATTGGTGCCCAGCGGCATTTACTTCTATCGCCTGCAGGCGGGCGGGCAAACGATGATGAGGAAGATGACGTTGCTGAAATAACGGAGGGCGAGGCTAATTCGTACTCCTACTCATACTCCTACTCATACTCTTACTCTTACTCTTAATCGCTTTAGGAATGACAACAGCGAGTATGAGTAGGAGTACGAGTATGAGTATGAGTACAAGCAAGGGCGAGCAGGCCAATTCTGCTGATCGTAAATGAGGTGAAGTGCGTGATTTGTCAGAAAAACAAAGTTTTGCGAGTTTGTATCACAAAGAACTGAATGACTGTATGAACACACGTGAGATTTTTCTAAAAGGCAACGAAATCGCATGGGAATCTGTTGGAGAAGGTCTAAAACGCCAGATTCTCTGTTATGATTCCCATCTCATGATGACCCGCGTGGTTTTTGAGAAGGGAGCGATCGGGTCGCTGCACCATCATCCGCATCGTCAGGTGACTTATGTTGAAGAAGGCTCGTTTGAAGTAGAAATTGACGGCGAGAAGGAAGTCCTTGGATCCGGTGATAGCTTTTTCGTCCCGCCTTATAAAGCACATGGTGTCGTAGCGTTGGAAAAAGGCGCGCTCATTGATGTATTTGCGCCTTATCGCCAAGAGTTTGTTGCGGACCGGTCACGAGAGCAAATCTAGCGGGTTGTTGCAAAACGCATTGACGTTATTAAGCCCGCGAAAGCGAATAGGCGTCAAACTAACGCATTTGACGAAATGGATCACATGCCCCGAAGGGGCAAAATAAGCCAAGCCCAGGGCAACGCCCTGGGTAAACGCGAACCACAACCTTTCGCGTGAATGACGATGGATACTCGTGGATGTCTATTGTGTCTCCTGATGCTCCTGACCGCCGCAACGTTCGCTCAGATCTCCAAAAGCGACGTGGATAAGACCATCGACGCGAAGGCGTTAAATCATCCATATCTGCTCTTTTCTGAAGACGAAAAGCCAAGGATCCGGCAGCGCCTTGAGACGGACCAGGAATCACGCGATATCATGAAGCGCCTGCTGGCAGAAGGCAACCGCCTGCTGCACCAGCCGGTGGATTTTTTGATTCCAACTCAGGGCAAGAATACTCGCGCGGATTGGACCGACTTCGATCGTGACGGAAAATACGAACGCTATTATGATTCCAATCGCGAAAACGCCCTGGCGCTGGCTTTCCTCTATCAGATGACGGGCGAAGACAGGTACGCGAGCAAGGCATTCGAATTCGCCGACGCGTTTTGTGATCTTCCCACCTGGACACTGCGGCCGCACGAGTTTCCCATCATTTACAGCCGCGTGATGCCGTGGAACGTGGCCGATGATCAGGTCTGTTTCAGTTTCGATCACAACAACGGCGAGGCCGGGCGTGAAATGGCTTATGTCTATGACTGGCTCTACCCCGCGCTGAACCAGCGACAGCGGGATCGCATACGCGGCGCGCTCATCGAAAAAGTGATCGCACCGGTGCGCGGAGATTATGAGTTTCATTGGTGGGCGACGGCTTATCGTTGCAATTGGTGCGGCGTCTGCAATTCAGGGGTCGGCATGACCGGGCTGGCGCTGCTCGCGGAGAATCCCCAGCTCACCGACGTGGTTGCCGAGTCTTACAATCGTATCAATAATATGCTGAACGAGCTTGGCCTCGACGGCGGCTGGCAGGAGGGGGGCGGCTATTGGTCGTATGGACTGCGGACGTCTCTGCAGTTTGGCAAAGCCTTGCAGCGTCTGACCAAAGGCAAGTTCGACCTGTTTCAAAACCAGCGCTTGCGGGCCAATCCTGCTACCTTTCCTTTATATCTGTTCGTCCCGCCACGCGGCTCGATCAATTTTGCCGACTCGCGCGGTTCCCGCATAGGCCCTTCGTTTCTGCTGAACCTGCTTGCCGCGGAAACAGGCGACGCGAGGACTATTTGGTATCGCAACAACGTGCTGGAAGAGGGAAGCGAATATCTCGACATCATCTGGCCGCGCCCACCGGGAAAAGTCCCCGAGCCGGAGAAGAAATCGTTGCATTTTCGCACCATCGATTTTTGGGTGATGCGCAGCGACTTCACCGATCCGGAAAAAGTGATGGTCGCCGGCAAAGCCGGGAAAAATGACGACCCGCACCACGGGCATCTCGATATCGGCCAGTTTGTACTTTATTGGAAGGGGCAGGCTTTTATCTCTGAAACCGGCCGCGCCATTTACGATGAAAAATATTTTGACGAGGCGCGCTGGGAATACCCGCACGCCTCCAGCGCCGGCCACAATGTGATTTTTGTGAACGGTGAAAAGCAGATTTCCGGCAAGCTCTACAAACAGCCTTTCAATCATGATGTCGGCGGTCGAGTGCTGGAGTTTCGTACCAGTCCGCAGCGAGATTACGTATTGATGGATCCCAGCAAGGCGTATCCCCGGAAGGAGCTGAAGAGCTGGCGGCGTCACGTCATTTTGGAAAAGCCGGAAATGACCATCGTGTTGGATGAAGTGACTTGCGCGATCGGGGCCGAGATTGAGGCGAGGTTTCATTCCGAGTGCGATTTCGAATCCAACGAGCGCTTTATTTTGCTGAAGGGCGGCAATGAACATCGCGATTTCAGGCGCAATAACGAATCATCGTCCGCGGGAACTCGAGCCGGCGCAGAGCCGGGCACGATGGCATTAATTCCCATTGTTGATAACGCCTTCACCATTCGCGAAGACCGCCATGCATATCTTCCGGTAAAGGCTTCTGCCGAGCTCACCTGGATTCCGTATTTTGGTGTGGTTTCCCAAGCTCCCCGCGAACAAAATCTCATTGCTACGATCATTATGCCGGTGCAGGACAAGCAGGAGGCCGAACAAATCGCTCAATCGGCGACTTTTGCGCGGGACCGTCAAGGCAATGTCAGTATCTCCTTTTCCAAGAACAGCCAGACTTTCAGCTTCCAGTTCGATACCAGTCAGGCTGGGCTGCGTCTAAAAAACTAGCTGGGATATTCTGAAGCGCCTTCACACTCCTATGTCATTCTGTAAGAATCTTCCCTAGTACTGGGTCCAGTGCTGGAGAAAATCACCACGAAAATAGCGTTCGTAGTGCCTCAATTTTGCATCAAACCTGGCTTGCAACGAAAAAAGAACCGCAACGAAAGAGGAAGATCATTAATGGCTTTTATGTTTGAACCACCCAATTGGCGGCTTTAGGCCATCATCGACGCAAATAAAACACGCTATTTTAAAGGCTTTTTCGTTGCGGTTCTCTTTTCGTTGCAAAATTAAGGTAGTAGCTCCTTCAGGAGCCGGCCGTTCGCTGCGCTTGGTGCCTGAAGGCACTACTACAAACTCTCATTATGATCAAAGCCAAAACAATATACCTGAATATTTTCGTCGCGCTGCTCTTTGAAAATTCCTTCTCTCAAGAACCGCTTCATTCCTCGCTGCTACAAGTCAATTATCGCAATTTGGTATCGCGTGCCGATCTGAAATATGAGCGAACCGTCAGCCGCAGCGAAGCTGGTATCCCGATCGGCAACGGCCGCATGGGCAGCCTCATCTGGACTTCGCCAACAGCGCTCAAGCTGCAGATCAATCGCGTCGACGTGTTCGCCAACAGCCGTGCGACGCACAGCTTCAACCGGCGTGATTTGGACTATGCGCACGGCTGCGGGTTCTTCGATGTCGATTTTGTGGATTTCGGCGCGGACGTATTTCCGCAGGAGGGCACGAGCCAGCATCTTGCCGTTTATGACGGCTTGTTGACGATGCGCGGCCACGGCATCACCGCGCAGGTTCTGGCCTGGCATGAACAGGATGTGATGGCATTTCAAATAAACGACGAACGCGCACAGCCCACAGTCATCAATGCAAAACTTCGCATGCTGCGGCCGGCGGAGGTTTACACCAAAAACCACAGTGCCATTTCTACATTGCAAACTCGTGGAAGCAAAATCGTTCTCAAGCAGGAATTCAAAGAGGGTGACTACTTCTGTAGCTCCGTTGTGGCGGTTGAAGTCGTTGGTAGAGAGTCCAAGCCACGCTTGTCTGATGCTACAGGCGGAGAAGTTCCGATTCTGTCTTCAAAAAACTGGCGCACGCCGGGCTTGGGGCAACCGACGGAATCAGAGATTCGGCTGGCGATCAAGCCCGGTACGGGTTCCTTCACGATTCTCACGGCTAGCGCGGCAAGCTTCGATCCCAAAGAGGACGTGTTTGAAATTGCCTCGTTGCAGCTCGAAGCTGCCAAAGCCAAAGGCTTTGCCAACCTATTGGCGGAAAACAAGCAATGGTGGAAAGACTACTGGGCAAGAGCTTTCGTGCATTTGCACAGCGCCGACGGCGTCGCGGATGAGATCGAAAAGCATTACACATACTTTTTATATCTGATGGCTTCCAGCTCGCGCGGCAGGTTTGCGCTGGATTTCAGCGGCATGCTCTTCAGCACGCTGGGCGACGCCAGCGCGTGGGGACATCAATATTGGTGGTATAACACGGGCTTGTATTATCGCGGCTTTTTTGCGGCGAACCATTTGGAATTGGAAGGGCGTGGGCCAATGGGTCGAGGGCAAATGGCGCTTCAGCGACAAAGGCTTCGGCCCGTTTGGCCATGTGCTGCACATGTTCGAGAGTGCGCCGCAGATCGCTTATTTGTATTGGAAGCGTTCAAATTCGATGCCAATGGCCCGAGGGTGACTTTGTCGATTTCGACGGCACGGGCCGCGCTGGCGTTTTGGAAAACCGCATGACTCTGCGCGAGGGCGTGAATGGCATTGACGCGCAACGGCTCGGCAATGCTGCGTATGCCTTGCACGAAGCGTTGTGCCAGAGCGTTCCGCCGGCTCCCGGCAAAGAGGCGGTCATTCATGTCTTTCCTTCTTGGCCGAAAGAATGGAATGGGGCTTTCACGCTGCTGGCGCGCGGTGGTTTCCTGGTGACTTCAGCATGGCAGGAAAGTGTAGTCGAGTTTGTTGAGATTGCCTCGCCGCTTGGCGGCGAGTGCCGGGTGCGCAATCCCTGGCCGTATCGCAAAGTGACAGTGTATCGCAACGGCAAGAGCGGGGAATCCCTCAACGAATCGCTGCTGCAATTCAAAACCAGTCGAGGCGAACGCATCGTCTTGACGTCGCAGCAGAGTTTGCCGGCACTTCGAAAAATTGATTAGAGCTCTGTTTCACCGAACGCGGAGCGGCTTTGCATGCACTCCACACTAAACCTGGCTTGCAACAAAAAAAGAACCGCAACGAAAGAGGAAAATCATGGATGGCTTCTGTTCTTGAACCACCCGTTTGGTGGTTTCTGGCGCATCATCGACGCAAACAGTACTCGCTATCTTAAAGGCTTTTTTCGTTGCGGTTCTCTTTTCGTTGCAAAATTAAGGTGGTACGACATTTTACAACTGCAATGACGTAACACCTTCTTTCGCCCTTTCAGGGCTAAAGAAACGTTGTGGTTCGCGTTTACCCAGGGCGTTGCCCTGGGCTTGGCTTATTTTGCCCCTTCGGGGCAGGTGACCTATTTCTTTAACTGCCTTCTGAGGCAACACAGGTGCAACCGATGCTGAACATGAAAGCCACAATTGCGCTGCTCTTGCTTGCCGCCTCCGCGCGGGCGCAAGATCCTTATGAGCCGCAAGCGCGCGCTCTCCAAACGGTGTTCAAACCGAAAGCCATCGCCAACGCGCTGGCGAGCATACAATTGCAGAACGCCTTTCCAAATTTGCGCTTCGACCAGGCGCTTTTCCTGACGCACGCAGGGGACGGCAGCAACCGGATCTTCGTCGTCACAAAACGCGGCACCATACATGTTTTTCCCAACGATCCTCAGGTGACGAGCGCGGACAAGTTTTTGGACATTTCGGCGCGGCTCAGCGGTGTGGGAGAAACCGGCCTACTGTCCATGGCCTTTCATCCCCAATTTGCCCAGAATAAGAAATTCTATATTTCATATTGCGACAGAGCCCTTGTTTCCATCGTCTCGGAGATGCTGGTGTCCGGCGATCCCAATCAAGCCGATCCCGCTTCCGAAAGAATTTTGCTGCGCCTGCAACAACCGCAGCGCAATCACAACGGCGGCCACATTGCTTTTGGCCCGGAGGGTTATTTGTACATCGCGTTTGGCGATGGCTTCTCCGAGTCCGCCAGCGACGGCACCTTTCACGGCGATCCTTTGGGCAACGGGCAAAATCTGCACAACTGGTTTTCGGACGTGCTCCGGATCGACGTGAACCAAAAACAAGATGGCCTTGAATATGCGATCCCGCCGGACAATCCCTTTGCGGGCAACGGCCAGGACTGGACCGAAGAGACTTTTGCCTACGGCTTCCGCAATCCGTGGCGCTTCAGCTTTGACCGCTTGACCGGCACGTTGTGGCTGGCGGACGTCGGCGATAAAAACGTGGAGGAAATCGATATCATCGAAAGCGGCAAAAACTACGGCTGGAGCGTCAAAGAGGGAACGTATTGCTTCGAGGAGGCGCCATGTGACTCTTCGCTCTGGCCATTGCTGACGGATCCTATCTTCGAATATCATCGCGACGCCGGCGAGAGCGTTACCGGCGGCTACGTTTATCGCGGCGAAAAACACCCGAGCCTGGAGGGCCTTTACCTTTACGGTGATTTCAATTTCCGCAAGGTTTGGGCGCTCGAATACAACAATGCCGCCGCCCGCAATGTTTTGACCCTCACGTGCCCGCAGAATGTATCATCCTTTGGTGAAGACGAAGCTGGTGAAGTTTACGCCGTTGGGTATCAGGGCTCGATTTACCGCTTTGAAGAAAATTCTACCGCGGTGCAGGAACCATCCCCTATTCCGGTTGCATTCCGCTTGTATGCCGCCTATCCGAATCCGTTCAATCCATCCTGTCAGATTGTATTCGATTTGCCGCGGCCGGTGCAGGTGAGGATCACGGTGAGCAACGCGCTCGGGCATCGCGTGCGCGAGCTCGCCAACCGGCGCTACGAGCCCGGGCAGCACGGCGTCACCTGGAACGGCCGGGACGACGGCGATCGGGCCGCGGCCAGCGGGATTTATCTCTTCGTTATCGAAGCTGGAGATCTCAGGAAAAGCGTGAAGGCGCTGTTGATGAAATGATACTTTAGATTACTTCCGTTCCCGCGGGCAATTTTTAGGTTTTGGCTTCACTTCAAGACCATTGCAGCTTGATGCGACCAAACGAACTCACCGTAGCTCATCTATGACGCCAACCCGTGCACCTTGCATTACTGCCGCCTGTTCTGCCCTGGCGTTGTCGCTGCTCGCTATTTCACGAATCCAAAGCGACGACCAGGGGCTGGCGCAGCGCAATTTCGCCTTCGCGCAACAGCAGCTCGCACTCGCGCTGCGGCGCCTGGGCGCATCCGATCTCAATCCCCGCACGGTCAACCCGGACGGCGCGCTCCTGTTGGTGCAATCGAAAGACTGGACCAGCGGTTTTTTCCCGGGATCGCTGTGGTTTCTCTACGAATACTCCGGCGCAGAAAACTGGAAGTTTGCGGCGCAGCAGTTCACGCGTAATGTCGAGCAGGAAAAGTCGAACGGCACGACCCACGACATGGGATTCAAAATGTTCTGCAGCTTTGGCAACGGCTATCGCTTGACGCATGATCCGGAATACAGGGAAATCCTGCTGCAAAGTGCCCGCATGCTGATCACGCGCTACAACCCGACGGTGGGTTGTATCCGGTCATGGGATCATCATCAGCATCTTTGGCAATTCCCGGTGATCATCGATAACATGATGAACCTCGAGCTGCTGTTCTGGGCAAGCAAGGAGAGCGGCGATCGCACGTACTCCGATATCGCGCGCCGGCACGCCGAGATCACGATGAAAAACCATTTCCGCAGTGACTACGGCACCTGGCACGTTTTAAACTACGATCCGGCCACAGGTGCCGTGCTTGATCGCCATACCCATCAGGGCTACGCGCACGAATCGACCTGGGCGAGAGGGCAGGCGTGGGCGCTGTATGGCTTCACCATGGTTTATCGTGAAACCCGCGACCGGCGATTTCTGAATCAAGCCATCGCGATCGCGGATTACATTCTGAATCACCGGAATCTCCCGGAGGACAAGGTGCCGTACTGGGACTTCGAAGTGCCGAATATTCAGAACGAGCCTCGCGATGCCTCCGCAGCCGCTGTCATCTGCTCTGCCTTGTTCGAGCTGAGCACGTTCTTGAGCCGGGAGGGTGAGAGATACAAAACCGTCGCGAACAAGATACTCGAAAGCTTGTCCTCGGAAGAATACTTGGCAAGGCTCGGTGAGAATGGCAACTTTCTGTTAAAGCACGCGGTAGGCAACAAGCCTGCTGCTTCCGAAATCGATGTGCCCATCATCTATGCAGATTACTATTTCTTGGAAGCCAATTTGCGCAAGCTGGGGATCGAAAAAGCAGAGGAGGGGATGAAGTGATAGGTCTGCTCGGCGCGTTCACGGCTCACCAGCCGGTAACAGGCAGAACGATTTGTCGTCCAAAATCGCTTTAAATTGTCATTTCCGCAAAAGCGGGAATCCATGATTCTATTCACTTTTTAGATGCCCGCTTTCGCGGGCGTGACGTTAAAATAGGGTTTCTCAGCACTATGTTTGCAGAAGTGTGGTGCTCCAAACTGCCTTGCTAATAGAATTGTTTTGCCAGCATAGTAGGTCACCAAGAGCCGCCATTTTTTAATAGGATGAAATAGTGCAAACCATGATCCACGAAACGATTTTGAAGATGATGAGCATCGCGGCTTTGGGCGCATACACTTCACCATTGCTTTGCGGGGATTTCAGCGTCGCCAGCCCCGACGGCAGCGTGCAACTGAAAGTGCTGTTGCTGCATCCGGCCAGATTGGGTTATGAAGTAACATTCAAAGGAAAACCGGTGATCGATAAGTCGCCTTTGGGAATCACTGTGAACAACCTCGATCTCGGCCAAAAAGTCCGGATTGGAAATGCCGAACGATATGAAACAAACGAAACCTATGCCTGGCGCGGCGTGCACGCACAGGCGGTCAACAGTTGCAACGGCGCGAAAGTATCCGTCAGCCACGAGCAGAGCAAGATGACGTATGTTTTGGAGGTGCGCGCGTTCAATGATGGTGTTGCCTTCCGCTACGTCGTGCCGGGCGAGGGGAGTCGAGTGGTTTCAAGCGAAGCCACTTCCTTTGTGATCCCGGAAGCATGCACGATCTGGTACCATGATTTTTACATGCACTATGAAGGGATACATCAGAAGAGGAACGTCTCCGACGCGCTAGCGGGTGAATGGGCGGCACCTCCGCTAACGTTTAAACTGCCGCACCACTCGGGTTACGCTGCGATTACCGAAGCGGCCATTATCAATTATAGCGGCATGGGACTTCAAGCTGATGGGCAGCGCGGTTTTCAAGCTCGTTTGGGGCACGAGGTGCCGGCTTCATATCCGTATACGCTCAGATACGGCGAAGAAGACGCCATGCGGCTGTCGGCGCCCGCGGCAATAGAGGGCGTGATTCGGACGCCCTGGCGCGTAGTGATGATTGGTGCGGATCTAAATACGCTGGTGCGCTCTGATATCGTTCATAATCTCGCGCCGCCGCCGGATCAGAACCTTTTTCCGGAAGGCTTTGCGGCGCCCTGGCTCAAACCCGGGCGCGCAGTTTGGGGTTATTTGAACAATGGTGGTAGAACTTTGGAGGCCATGGAAGAGTTTTCCCGGCTGGCAGGCGAGCTGGGCTTTGAGTATCACGTGGTCGAAGGCCATTGGCAAAGATGGCCGGAGAGCGAGCAGCAGGAGTTGGTGGACTATTCCCAGGCGCTCAATGTCAAGGTCATTTTTTGGAAGCATTCGCGCGAATTGCGCGATCCGCAACAGCGCCGCGAGTTTTTTGAGCATTTGCACAAGCTCGGTGTGGCCGGCGCGAAAATAGATTTTTTCGATCACGAGGCGAAAGAGATCATGGATTTGTACCAAGCCTGTCTCAAAGAAGCGGCGCAATACCGGCTCGTTGTCGACTTTCACGGCGCCAACAAGCCTGCCGGCGAAGCGCGCACCTGGCCGAATGAATTGACGCGCGAAGGCATACGCGGCTATGAATTTCGCGGGCCGTGGGCCGCGCACAACGCCACGCTGCCGTTCACACGCATGCTGGCGGGACACGCGGATTACACTCCCATGCACTTTGGCGACCGCCGTACCGACACTTCGGAGGCGCATCAAATTGCCAGCGCTATCATCTTCACTTCGCCCCTGCTCATTTTTGCCGAGCATCCGCAAAATATTCTGAACCACAAAGCCGTGGCGTTGATCAAACAAATTCCAGCGGTTTGGGATGAGACCGTCGCCTTGCCGGTCAGTGAGATTGGCGAGCTGGCCGCCTTCGTACGAAAAAGCGGCGAGAAATGGTTCATTGCTGTAATGAATGGACCAACTGCGAAAGGCATGACCTTCGACCTTTCCTTTTTAGGCACAGGCGAGTATCAAGCCATGCTCGTGCGGGACGAAAAAGGAGAGGCCGCAACCGTGTCTCTCGTGCGCAAACGCCAGACCTTTGGGCCGAAGGCGGGCGTGATCGTGGATATCACCACCGTGCAGAGCAATGACTCGTTTTTTGTTGAACTGATTGCCGGCGGCGGTTTTGTTGCTTTGTTGTCGAATTGAAAGCTGGAGAAGAACACATCCATAGGCTTCGGAAGCCGGGCGGATAAAATGATCGGACATCTTGCGATCCTGCTATCAGTTTTGGCTTGCTTGAGGAATCTCACTCTTTCATGTCATTCCGTAGGAATCTTCCCCTGCGCTGGCAATGCGGTTCATCATGTAATTGCGCCCGGTGCCAGGGAAGTTTCTTGCAGAATGACAGAAGGAGCTTATTTGCATGGGAAAAAGAATACCCCCGCAGTGAGTGCATTTCCCGACATGAAAGCCGGTGGAGAGCCATTCTGGCGCGCGAGGAAACCTTATCTTGGACATCTGCAGAACAGCGAGGCACGCCAGGTTTATTTGCTCAATAACGATTGGGACTATCTGGAAAAAGACCTGAAACCCCTCCACGAGCTCGGCAACGGCGCCTGGCCCTGGCGGAAGGTAAATTTGCCGCACACCTGGAATCAATTTGACGCGACGGATCATGTACCCGGCTACCGAAGGGAGGCGAGCTGGTATCGCAAATCCATCTACGTTCCCCCATTCGATGCGAACGCGGTTTTTCGACTTTATTTCGAAGGCGTGAGCATGAGCTGCGAGGTGTATGTGAACGGCGCGAAAGCCGGCTCGCATATTGGTGGATTTGTTGGATTCACCATCGACGTCAGCGACCACTTCAAGCCAGACACGTCCAATGAAATCCTGGTTAGGGCTGACAACTCGATCAATCCCAACCTCATTCCCTCGCAAAAATCCGATTTCATCATTTTCGGCGGAATCACGCGCGACGTCTGGCTGCAGGCGTTGCCGCCGGTGTTCGTCGATCGTGTGCATATTAAAACACCGGCGGTGAATGCGAAACGGGCTGAAACTGCAATCACAGTTCATGTGGAAAATCGCCATCAACGGGTTGAGCAGGTTTTGTTCGAAATTGCGATTCAAGCTCCGGAAGGCAATATCGTTGCGCGCCAATCGACGCAGAGAAACGTTGGCCCCGGCGCGTCCGCGTTGGCGATCACGCTTCCCGCGATACGCACGCCGAGGCTCTGGTCGCCGGATCAGCCGAATCTCTATACGCTCGAGATCAAAGCTCAAAGCGGGCGTTATAAAGATGAAGCCACCGAGCGCTTCGGGTATCGTTGGTTCGAATTCAAAGAACACGGCCCGTTTTATTTGAACGGCAAACGCCTGCTTTTGCGCGGCACGCATCGCCACGAAGATTACGCGGGCTACGGCATGGCCATGCCGGACAGCCTGCATCGCCGCGACATGCAGATGATCAAAGACGTCGGTGCGAACTTTGTGCGGCTCGCGCATTATCCGCAAGATCCGGCAGTCTATCGCGCCTGCGACGAGCTCGGCTTGCTCGTTTGGGATGAATTGCCCTGGTGCCGCGGCGGCATGGGCGGCGAAGAATGGCAAGCGAGTACCCGTCGCTTGCTCATCGAGCAAATCGAGCAGAATCTAAATCATCCCAGTATCATTTTGTGGTCATTAGGAAACGAGATGTACTGGTTACCGGATTTCCCCGACGGCGACCATCCGGATTCGCTGAAGCAGTTCGTGAAAGAGTTGAACGCGCTTGCCCAACGTTTGGACTCCGGCCGCTCGACTACAATGCGAAAATTTTACGACGGCGCAGATATCACCGAGGTGTTCTCGCCCTCGATTTGGGCGGGTTGGTATGCCGGAGTTTATAAAAACTACGGCGAATCATTAGCCGACGCCAGGAAAAAATACAGGCGTTTTTTGCACGCCGAATATGGTGGTGACAGCCACCTCGGTAGACACACGGAAAACCCCATCACCGGCGAGGGCCTGGTCAATGAAGGCGAGTGGTCGGAAGAACCCAACCGGCTCAGCGTCAAACAGGTCTCGCGGGTGGGGGATTGGAGCGAAAGCTACATCGTCGATTTGTTCGATTGGCATTTGATGGTTGCCGAGCAGCTCGATTGGTTCGCCGGCAATGCGCAATGGGCTTTTAAAGATTTTGCCACACCTCTGCGCCCGGAAAATCCGATTCCCTATATCAACCAAAAAGGCCTGGTCGATCGCGCGGGCCACCCTAAAGATGCCTACTTTGTCTTCAAGAGCCGCTGGACTTCTTCGCCAAAATTCTGCTATATCGAGTCGCATTCCTGGACCGAAAGAAGCGGCCGCTCCGGCCAAAAGCGCCAGGTTTGCGTTTACAGCAACAGTGATGAAGTTTCCTTATTCCTCAATGGTGAGAACCTCGGCAGGAAGCGACGCCAAGAGAATGCCTTTCCGGCGTGCGGATTGAATTGGAGTGTGCTCTTTCAGGAGGGCCTCAATACTCTGTTGGCACTAGGCATCGACGGCGGCCAGGAAACGGCCCGCGATTCAATGCTGCTGGAGTATTCATTTGAGAAAAATGAAGCTCCGGCCCAGCTGAGATTGTCATCCAAACCTCTTGCGAATGGCAACCTGCTCATCGAAGTGAGGGCGGTGGATGCCCAGGGACGCCTCTGCCTGGATTATAATGAACGCGTCTATTTCGATCATGGTGGTACCGGCACGTTGCTGGCAGACTACGGCACACCCACGAGAAGCCGGGTTATAGAATTAGCCAATGGCAAGGCCGCGATTGAGTTCGTGCCGGAAAAAGGAGCCAGAGCCACCATTGAAGCACGCACGCATGATTTGCAGGGGAGTTATTTGGTGATCGGCGAACGGCTTGCTCCTTGATATGGAACTTCACTGCGTCGTATACATGACAACACATCAGCCAAAAAAACAACACAAAGGACGCAGCGCAGCGTAGCCGCTACAAAAAAAGACTCACGCAAAGCTTCGCAAAGATTCGCAAAGACTTCCGGCCGCCAGGGTCGCAACCAAAAATTTTACTAAGAAGGCTATGTTCTATAAGGAACACAAAGTTGCACGAAGAATTGCTGAGTAACGCTCGATTTTTATTGACTTCTTCCTCTCGAAAAAATGGTGGATTGTCTTCTTTGTGAGACTTCGGGCCCTTTGTCCCTTCGTGTTGTTCTTTCGCTTCGAATGCTATATGTTCATAAGTGATTTGACACAGTCAAAAAATTCGCTACACTGCAACCATGAAGCTTGATCCTTTAAACACGATCTTGTCCGCCCTCCTCATCAGTTTTCTCAGCGGCGGAATTTTGTACTCCCAACCGCGCACCTTCTTGCTCGATGCCATGAGTCTGCTGCGAGTGAAGGGCTACATACACGACGATAAGTCGCCCTATCTATCTGCTTACAAAGCCTTGATCAAAGACGCGGACAAGGCGCTCACCGCCGGCTCTTTCTCCGTCATGAGCAAGACTGTGACCCCGCCCAGCGGCGACAAGCATGATTTCTACAGCTATGGCACCTACTGGTGGCCGGATCCAACCAAACCTGATGGGTTGCCTTACGTCAGAAAAGACGGTGTGATGAACCCTGAAACGCAGAGCGACAAGTTCGATGACCGGAGCATGGCGAGAATGGTTGAGGCCGTTGAAACTCTGGCGCTGGCTTATTTCTTCTCCGATAGGGAAAAGTATGCACACCACGCTGTCGAGCTATTGCGCGTCTGGTTTTTGCATCCTGATACGAAAATGAATCCGCATCTCGAATACAGCCAGGCGATTCCGGGGCGCGTGACTGGCCGTGGGATTGGCATCATTGAAACGGTGAAGCTCAAACACATTGTCGACGCCATTGCTTTGCTCGAGACCTCGCCTGGTTTTTTCGCGGATGATGGCATAGGATTGCGCGCGTGGTTTCAAGCGTACTTGATTTGGTTGCGCACCAGCCAGCACGGTAAAGATGAAGACAACTGGTACAACAATCATGGCACTTGGTACGACGTGCAGGTGGCAATCTTCTCGCTTTTTCTCGGACAGGATTCTCTTGCCAGGCGCGTGATCGAAGCCAGTAAACACCGTCGTCTGGAAACTCAGGTTCGACCGGATGGCAGTCAGCCCAAAGAGCTGGAACGAACGAAATCGTTGAGTTACAGCCTGTACAACTTGACCGCTTTTTTTGACTTGGCAACATTAGGTCAGCATGCCGGCGTGGATTTGTGGCGCTATCGAGGTAAAGACGACATCAGCGTCAAAGGGGCGCTTGATTTTTTGCTGCCTTACTATCAGGACAAGAAATGGCCGTATGAGCAGATTACGCCCATCGCAACGACCTACGAGAGCTTGAGTTCATTGCTCATGCGAGCGGCGCGAGTATATCAAGAAAAAAAGTATGACGAGGTTTTGAAGCAGTTGCCTATTGATTTGACCGGGGAGCAGATGATATTGCTTTATGCCGAGTAGCTATTGAATTCTGAAATCCTGCAGCGGCGCATAGGCATCAACCTGGAGGCTCGGAGGTTATAAGCCCCGAAGGGGCGAGATGCAAAAGCTTGGGGCAACGCCCCAAGATCAGAGGCAGCCCCAATTTCTGAGCCCCAACGGGGCGAAATGGATAGGCTTAGCATTGTCATACATCTCTATCACACCTTCTTTCGCCCCTTCAGGGTTAAAGAAACCATGGTGGGTGTCATTTACCCAGGGCGTTGCCCTGGGCTTGGCTTATTTTGCCCCTTCGGGGCATGTGATTCATCTCTTCAACTGCGTTAAGTTGACGCTTACAACGGATCTTAGTATCCAGTGGTCTTCATCTATCCGTTGGAGAATTTTTTTGAATCAATTCCGCCCGAATGAATTATTTATCACTTTCGGAGCACAATCATGGCAACGATCACATTGAGCATCAACCAGCAAAACCGCCCGGTCGACGTGGCTCCCGACACCCCCTTGCTTTGGGTGTTGCGGGACTCGCTGGCACTTACCGGCACGAAGTTCGGCTGTGGGCTGGGCCAGTGCGGCGCCTGCACGGTTCACCTCGACGGCGAAGCCGTGACTTCATGTATGTTAACCGTCGGCGACTGCCAGGGAAAGTCGATCACGACCATCGAAGGCCTTTCAGCGAACCGCGGCCATCCGCTGCAAAAAGCCTGGATCGCCGAAGACGTGCCGCAATGCGGCTACTGCCAATCCGGACAAATCATGGCCGCGGCCGCTCTACTTAAGCGCAAGCCTCATCCCACGGACGCTGAGATCAACATGGCGATGAGCGGCAATCTCTGCCGTTGCGGCACCTACAATCGCATTCGTCGCGCCATTCATCGTGCCTCGAAGGAATTCAAGGCAAAATGAACGCAGTGCTCTCATTGAAAATGAGGATGTTTGAAGTGAAATGACGATTTGCGATTAGCGAATTTCGATTGACGATTGACGATTTCAGATGTTGATAAATCCTTCGTAAATCGACAATCGCAAATCGTTAATCGTAAATCAATAAAAAGGATAAAGACATGGAAAATACCTCCACTTTCTCCCGCCGCGACTTCATCAAAACCGTCTCGACCGCCGGCGCCGGATTGGTGCTGGGTTTTCATCTCACGACGCAGCGCAAGAACGAAGTATTCGCCGCGGAGGTTGAGTCGTTTTCTCCCAATGCCTGGCTGCGTCTCGATGCAGATGACAGCATCACCATAGCCGTCTTCCGCTCGGAAATGGGGCAAGGCGTGCGCACTTCGATTCCGATGATCATCGCCGAAGAGCTCGAAGCGGATTGGTCGAAAGTGCGATACCTGCAGCCCGACTTTGATCCCAAGTACGGCCGCATGGGCACCGGCGGCAGCGCCAGTATTCGCACGAATATGGAGAAGCTGCGCAAGGCCGGCGCGATTGCCCGTGAAATGCTGATCACCGCCGCCGCGCAAACTTGGGCGGTCGACCGGGTCACGTGCCGTGCGGAAAACGGCGCGGTCATTCAAGCTTCTACTGGCAAAAAATTGAGTTACGGCCAGCTTGCCGCCGCCGCGGCGCAATTGCCTGTGCCTGAAGATGCGCCTTTGAAAGATCCCGCGAATTTCAAAATCATGGGTATGCGCCTGCCGCGGCTCGACACGCCGGAAAAAGTGGATGGCAGCGCGAAGTATGGCATCGACGTGATTGTGCCCGGAATGCTGTATGCGGTGGTGGCACGATGCCCGGTTTTCGGAGGAAAGGTCGCGCAACTCGACGCGACCAAAGCCAAGCTCATGTCCGGCGTAAAAGACGTGTTCGAGATCGAAAACGGTATTGCCGTGGTCGCAGATTCGACGTGGCATGCGATCAAAGGGCGTGAGGCGCTTGCCATCACTTGGGACGAAGGGCCACATGCTGGTTTGAATAGCGCTGGCATTCGACAAATGCTGATCGAGAAAGCAAAGTCTGAAGGCGCGCTCGCGCAAAAAGAGGGCGAGGCCGATACGACATTTGCCGCTGCGACAAAAAAACTAGATGCTGTTTATGACGTGCCGTTCGCAGCGCATACTCCGATGGAGCCGATGAATTGTCTTGCACATTTCAAAGATGGCCGCTGTGAAATCTGGGCGCCAACACAGTCGCCGCAGAATGTGCCCCGCGACGTCGCACCGGCACTCGGGATCACTGAGCAAGACGTCACCGTACACATCACGCTCATGGGCGGCGCTTTCGGGCGCAGATTGGAATCCGACTTCGCGGTCGAAGCTGCCCGTCTCTCCAAAGCGATAAATGCGCCGGTGAAGGTGACTTGGACACGCGAGGATGACATGCAGCATGACTGGTACCGGCCGGTGAGCCACCATGTGCTGAGCGGCGCCGTGGATCAAGCCGGGCAACTCACCGCCTGGCGGCATCGCGTGGTCGCGCCTTCGATTTCCGCACAAGCGAATCCTGATCGCCTCAAGAACGGACTCGATCGCGGCGCGGTCGAATGCGCGATGGAAATGCCATATCACATTCCCAATCTGTATGTTGACTACGTCTGGGCGCCGGTCGCTGTTCCGGTGGGCTGGTGGCGCTCGGTTTATGCCTCGCAGAACGTGTTTGCGGTGGAGAGCTTCATCGATGAATTGGCCTCCCTGGCCAAAATAGACCCGTACCAGTTTCGTCTGCACATGCTGGAGAAATCGCCGCGCATGAAAAACGTTGTCGAGCTTGCTGCTACCAAAGCGGATTGGGGAAAGCCTCTGCGCAAGGGGCACGGGCTTGGCCTCGCGTGCGCAGTCTCCTTCCGCAGCTACGTCGCAGAGGTCGCAGAAGTCTCGATTGACAAAGATGCCGGCGTGCGCGTGCACCGCGTGGTCGCGGCGGTGGACTGCGGCATGCAAGTCAATCCGGATACCATTGAAGCACAGATCGAAGGGTCGATTGTCTACGGCCTCAGCGCGGCTCTCAAGGGAGCGATTACGATCGAAAAGGGACGCGTCGTGCAGAAAGACTTCTGGGACTATCAAATGCCACGCATAGATGAAATGCCGAAAGTGGAAGTATATCTGGTGCAGAGCAACGAGGCGCCTGGCGGCATCGGCGAGCCCGGACTTCCTCCGATTGCCCCGGCAGTGGCCAATGCGCTTTTTGCCATCACCGGAAAACGGATCCGGCGTTTGCCGATCAGTGCCGAGGATTTTAAGGAGTCATGAGACTGCGGCAAAACTCAGATTTTCTCCTAAAAAGGCAAAACGATTGTGGGCAAAACTATTGAACAGCTTCAGGCAAGATGATTTAATGGCAAAATGATATCGAACCATCTTGTCATTGAATTATTTTGCCATAAATCGCTCAAAGTTCTTTGCCGGCGCTTATCGCCCACTCTTTCATTATGTCAAATAGTTTTGCCCCAAATAGTCTTGCCTTTTATTTTTTGGGCCCGAATAATCGCAAAAAACAGAGAGAGCAATTAGAGATGTTAAGAAGATTTGCGCACCTGTCATGCATTCTCGTCTTCCTCTTTCAATTATATGGCTGTCGTGACGACGGCATGACCATCGCAATCGCGGTCAAAAATGAGCTGGGAGTTGGTCGAACCAGTGAAACTGTTGCACTTACCGTGAAGGAGCTTAAGCAGCGGATGCGAAACATTGCTTTGGCGTCACTGGTTGTGGAAGACGCAGAAACGGGCCGGCGCCTGGTTTCGCAATTGGTTGACGAGAATCTTGATGGCCGTTACGATGAGCTGATTTTCCAGGCGGATTTTGGCGCCGGAGAAACCAGGAATTTCAAGATTCAATCCCGGCCGGCGGATGGCGTTGCACCTCCTCCCTCCAGGGTCTATGCAAGATTCGTTCCCACACGCAAAGATGATTTTGCTTGGGAAAGCGACCGCATTGCATATCGGATGTACGGCCCGGCTCTGGAAGCGAGCGGTGAAATCAGCAGCGGCGTCGATGTGTGGGTGAAGAGCGTGCGCGCCTTGATTCTTGATAAATGGTATGCCTCCGGCAACGATTATCATACGGATCATGGTGAGGGATTGGATTATTACAAGGTCGGTCCTAGCCGCGGTTGCGGCGGCGTTGCACTGTGGGACGGGCATAAGCTCGTTCCCTCCAATAATTTTACCAGTTGGAAAGTCATCGCCAATGGGCCGATACGCGCGATCTTCGAGTTGACGTATGCGCCATGGGATTTCAACGGGGGAAAAGTATCCGAAATCAAACGAATCACTTTGGATGCCGGCCACAACCTGAGTCGATTTGAGAGCACATTCACACGCGAGGCCGGCGGTGATCTTGAGTACGTGATCGGGATAGTCAAGCGCGCAGGTGAGGGTGAAACGAAATCGAGCACAAACGATGGGTGGTTGAGTTACTGGGAGCCTGCGCATGAGCGATACGGCAGTACGGCATGCGGAATCGCTCTGGACCCCTCTCGGATTGTCAACATAACCGAGAACCCTGAGCATCATCTCATCATCGCCAGAGCGGAGGCGGGAAAGCCTGCAATTTACTATGCCGGCGCCGGATGGAGTAAGAGCGGTGATTTTCCAAATCCCAGCGATTGGCATGCCTATGTCATCGATTTTTCTCGGCGGCTGCAGTCGCCGTTGCGGATTCAGATTCGATAAGTGGCTCTTAGCGAGCCGCATCCCCCCAAATGGCGGATAACTGAAACCCAATGGGTTCCTTAACGCCTATCCGAGAACCCGGCATTGTCATCCAGGAGGGATCTTGGTTGATTCGGGCACGGCACACCGATTTCAAGTTATGGTGCCGAATCTACCAGGATGCTTTCTGCATGACAGAATGAGGGCTTCGGATAAGCCCCCATCTACTGGGCTTCATCATGAAACTTTTTCAGCATCACACTAAACAAGGTAATGAATGATGAAAAAGACAAGTTTGTTACGAAACGCCATTTTACTTTTGGCATTCACTGACCTGCTGCCACTGGCATTGGGCAGTGCCAAATCGAAAGACGGGACGAGACAAGGAAATGGCAAGACCCCGCTTGAGAGTTTTCGGGACATGAAATTCGGCATGTTCATTCATTGGGGCATCTACGCCGTACCCGCGGGGGAATGGAAGGGGGAATACGTGCGTGGCATCGGCGAGTGGATCATGCACCGCCGGCAAATTCCGGTGAAAGAGTATGAGAAGCTGGCGGAACAATTCAACCCGGTTAAGTTTGATGCGGAGCAATGGTCCCAGCTTGCGCAGCAGGCCGGTATGAAGTATATGGTGATCACCGCCAAGCATCATGACGGTTTCGCCATGTATCACTCCAAAGTTTCAGATTACAATATCGTCGACCGCACGCCTTTCAAGCGCGATCCCATGACGGAGCTCGCGGCGGCCAACGCCAAACGCAGCATTCGGTTTGGATTCTATTACTCGCAAGCGCAGGACTGGCATGAGCCAAACGCTGCCGGCAACACCTGGGATTTTCCGGAACAAAGAGATCCCAAGCCTTATGTGGAAGGAAAAGCCCTGCCGCAAGTGGAGGAACTCCTGCGCCAATACGGCGATCTCGCGTTGATCTGGTTTGACACACCCAGGCTGCTCACGCAAGAGCAGGCGCTTTCGCTCAAGCAGAAAGTGAAGGAATTGCAGCCGAATTGTCTGGTGAATAACCGCATCGGTTTCAATCTCGGTGATTACTACCAAACCGGCGACAACGCGATTCCAACCATGGTTTACGATTGGAAGGCCTGGGAGATTCCTGCAACTCTAAATGACACATGGGGCTACAAAAAAGACGATCACAATTGGAAAGATCCGCACGATTTGATTTATAAACTCACGGACATCGTGAGCAAAGGCGGCAACTATTTGCTGAATGTTGGCCCAACGGCAGATGGTGTGATTCCGAAGGAGAGCCAGGAGATTCTCCGCACTATCGGCAAGTGGTTACAGGTGAATGGAGAAGCCATTTACGCCACGACCCACACGCCGCTGTTTTATCCCGGTATCACGTGGAAATGCACGGCCAAGCCTGGAAAGTTGTACTTTCACATAGTAAACTGGCCAGGCACCCGGCTTGAAATCGACGGAGTCGAAAGCAAAGTGAAGAGCGCCTATTTCCTTGCAGACCGGCAGAAAGCGAGGTTCGAGCAAAAGGGCCACACCCTCAGCTTCTCGTTGCCGGCGCGACCACTCGATCCTTACAACACGATCGTCGCGATTGAGATCGATGATGACGAAACGAAAATCGCTTCGGGTTACGGCTATCGCGATGCACAAAAAACGATTAACCTATATGCCCTGGACGCCCGCATGCGCGGCGAGGAGCAACGCTACGATTGGAAATCTCAAAGCGTCTCCGGTTTTTTCAGGGCCGAAAACCCAAAGAATGAATTGTGGTGGTATCATCACGCCTTTGAGAACGGCGTCTATCGCGTAGATTTGGAATATGCCTGCGACAACGAGATCGCCGGCGGTGAGTTTTATTTTTATAACATGAAGGACGAGCAAAACAAGTTTGCTGGAACGATCCAGGCCACCAACGGCGAGTTCAAAGCGTTCAGTTTGTTGAACGTGAAGTTGACTGCGAACGAGGAGAATCGGCTGATTTTTGGATTGACGGATAACGATAAATCGGCAAAGATGCGGGTGCGGCGCATCATTCTGAACAAAGTGGATTAGTGCTACTATGCTCAGTTTCCATTCGAAAACCCACAAGTGTCATCCCGCAGGGATCTTGGTTGACTCAGGCACAATACCTGGTTCAGGCCAAAGTGCCGAATCTACCAAGATGCCTTCTGCATGACAACATGACTGGATCTCATTCTCTCAGATGGCAGGGCTGCAGGGAGATCGAAATGCAAGACCAACTAAAAATGAAATTAGTGAAAATCTTCGTGGCCGTATTTGCAGGCCTGGCCTGCACCGGCAAAACCTGGCCGCAATCGGATGCGGATGTCAACTACACCCTACCGTCGCCGGAAGAGGTCAAATCGACTCTAGCAAGAGTGAAAGACCATTTGGCATTGGTTACGCCGTATCGCTTTCAGAATCGCGCGACGAATGAGGTGATCACAGACTTCAGTACGCCGCAGGACGTGTACGCGGCGCGCATGCCCGGCCGGCACGGTATCTGGAGCTACGAAATGGGCGTCACCTACGCCGGCATGACTCTATACACGCAGGTGACGGGCGATTCGAGTTACATCGATTACGCCGAGAAGACCTACAGATTCATCATCGACCATCTTGACTATATTCGTGCGACCAACGAGAGATTCGGCGATCAAGGCGATCGCTTCGCACGCGTGATCCGGCCGAGCCATTTGGATCATTGCGGCGCGATGGGCGCGGCCATGATCAAATTGCACGCGCTTCGTCCGGACCGGCGTTATCGCCAGGTCATCGACGTCATCGCAGATCATATTTCGAATAAACAGATACGCCTGAAAGACGGAACCCTGGCACGCCCCGGCGACGGTCCCTGGGAGTTCACCTTGTGGACCGACGATCTCTACATGAGCGTGCCATTTCTCGCGCAAATGGGGAAGCTCACCGGCCATGCCAAATACTATGATGACGCCGTCAAGCAGATTCTCAATTTCTCGAAGTATCTTTTTGATGAGCAAAAGCGCCTGTTTGATCATGCCTGGTTCAGTCACGCCAGATACGATCCCAAATTCTTCTGGGGACGGCAAAACGGTTGGGCGATCATGGCGATGGCGGAGCTGCTGAGCG
>JBOHQX010000082.1:0-35231 GCA_050732395.1 bacterium | reverse complement strand
TTTTGCAAAATGACCAAAAATCACCTGACAATCAAGATGAAACTTCCATTGCACGCGTGGTGCAGTTGGTCATACGTACAGTTTCTCGTTGTTGGCCTGTCACCCAAAACCTCGCTTGCATCTCACGTCATTTTGTTTTTATATTACGAAAATAAGAGAAAGGAATTTTGTTGATTTATGCGTGAAGATTTGCACACTCAACTCGAGGGCCTGTCCCGCCGTGTGTTGGCCGTGCGGGACAGTCTTTGACGTCCTCAAAAAAGAAAAAGAAATCGCCGAGCTGGAGATCAAAACTTCGGCGACGAACTTTTGGAACGACCGTGAAAGGGCACAGGTGGTAATGCGAGATATTGCGCAACGCCGCGAATGGGTGGAGGCCTGGCGCAAACTCGAGCGCACGCGCGAAGATATGATCGTCATGCTCGAATTGGCTGAAGAAGGCAAAGATCAAGCGCTGTTTGCCGAAGCTGAAGCCGAGTTGCTCAATCTCGCCAAAAGTGTCGATGAGCTCGAGCTACGCAGCATGCTGTCCGGCGAGCACGACGAATGCGACGCGATTCTCACCATCCATCCCGGCGCCGGGGGCACGGAGAGCCAGGATTGGGCGCAGATGTTGTTTCGCATGTACATGCGCTGGATCGAGCGCAGTGGCTACGCTTGCGACGTCATCGATTTGCAAGCAGGCGATGAAGCCGGCTTGAAAGATGCGGCCATCGAAGTGCGCGGCAAATATGCCTACGGCTATTTACGCGCTGAATCGGGCGTGCACCGGCTGGTGCGCATTTCGCCGTTCGATGCCAACAAACGCCGCCATACTTCGTTCGCTTCGGTGTTCGCGCTGCCGGTGGTGAAGGACAACGTCGACGTCAAAATCGAAGAAAAAGACTTGCGCATCGATACCTACCGCGCCAGCGGCGCTGGCGGGCAGCATGTCAACAAGACCTCGTCGGCCGTGCGTCTCACGCACATTCCGACGGGTATCGTGGTGCAATGCCAGAACGAGCGCAGCCAGCTGCGCAACCGCGATTTGGCGATGAAGCTGCTCATGGCCAAGCTCTACCAGCGCAAGCTCGATGAAGAGCGCGCCAAGCTCGATGACATCGAAAAGGGGAAAAAAGACATCGCGTGGGGCAGCCAGATTCGTTCCTACGTTTTTCATCCCTACAATTTGGTGAAAGATCATCGTACCGGCGTGAGCGCGGGCAATGTACAAGCGGTGATGGACGGCGATCTCGACGAATTCATGAAAGCCTTTTTGATGGGCAAACGCGCCAGCAAGAAAGGCGGTGCGGAAGTGGAAGAATTCGAGATTGAAGCATCTTGACCCGCCTTGACGAGCGGATGCGATGCCCGCCTCTGTTGCTTCCCGGCAGTTGATCGTATGCGCAATGGAAGCCTCGGCTGCGAGCTCTGCTTTTTCCTGGATTATGCCACCAAACGCAAGTGCGGAAGTACACGAGGGCGCGGCGGCTCAGCGGCCGACCGCCGCGCGCATTGATTTACACGCCCTCGCGCAAAATGTACGTATGATTTGCGGCCGCGTGCAGCCTGCCGCAGTGATGGCAGTGGTGAAGGCCGATGGTTATGGGCACGGGGCTGCACCGGTGGCGCAGGCTGCCTTGCAGGCCGGTGCGACGCAATTGGGCGTGGCGCTACTGGAAGAAGCAAAGCGGCTTCGTGAACAAAAGATCGCCGTGCCGATTCTGGTATTGGGGGGCTTATTTGAAAATCAAATCGAGCAATATCTCGCGCACGATGTGCAAATGATGGTATATGATTTCCGTTTGGCGGAAATCATCTCGCAGCGCGCGCAGGCGCTGGGCAAATCCGCATCCGTACACGTGAAAATCGACACCGGCATGGGGCGCGTGGGTGTGCAGGTTGAGCCGGTTGCGTTCATTGAAAAGTTGATCACTCTGCCGGGAATTTCACTCCAGGGCGTATGCACGCATTTGGCCACCAGCGATGAAGCCGAGCAGAGCTATGCCCGGCTGCAACTGCGAAGGTTTCGCACCATCGTACAAGAATTGCAAATGAAGGGCATCGCGCCGCGCTGGATTCATGCGGCCAATAGCGGCGCGATTTTGAGCTTGCCGGATTCCTATTTCAATCTCGTCCGTCCGGGCGTGGCGATGTACGGCTATTACCCGAGCCCTGATGCTCCTCGCGCGCTTGCTTTACAGCCGGCGATGTCTTTGCATACACGCGTGCTCTTTGCCAAACGCGTGCCGGCAAACACGTTCGTGAGCTACGGCAGAACTTTCCAAACCCGCAAGCCGTCTATCATCGCGACGCTTCCCCTCGGCTATGCTGATGGCTTTCCGCGCCGCTTTTCGAATAACATGGAAGTTTTGGTTCGCGGGAAACGCCGACCGATTGTGGGCCGGGTGTGTATGGATCAAATCATGGTCGATCTCGGCGAGATGCAAAATATACAAGCCGGTGAGGAAGTGGTATTGATGGGCAAGCAGGGTGAGGAAGAGATTTCTATTTATGAATGGTGCCGGAAGTTGGATACGATCCCGTATGAAGTGACGTGCGGGATTTCGAGGCGAGTGCCAAGGGTATTCGCTTGAATCGCTCGGGGGGTGTTTATGAAGATTCTTTTTCTGGTCAATCCTGCGACGGGGATGCCGCACATCTATGATCACGGCGTCGACGAAGATGAGGTGATGGAGATATTGAGAAATTTCATTGATGATCGGCCCGCACGGAACAATGCGCGATCTGCTTCTGGACAAACACGAGCCGGACGTTATCTTCGGGTTATTTACAGGCGTGACGCCGAGCCGGGTTCGAAGTTTGTCATCACAGCATACGACTTGCAAGGCAAGGCGTTACACGCGCTCAAGAGATTTAAGCGGAGGAAAGGATTATGAATAAGAGTAGACCTTACAAGCTTTCTCCCGATTGGAATGAGCCCGGTGTTCGGGATATTGTTGAACACTATGAAAACCAAACTGATGAAGAAGCAGCCGCGGAAGACCAGGCCTTTCGCCGCCGGGCCGAGGCGCTGCGTCGCCAAAACTTGACCGACGATGAAATCGATAGAATCCTGACCGAAGAAGCCGATAAATTGAGCAAGTATGGAGAATCAAAGCGGTTACGAAAGCATTTCATGACTTTGTCGCTCGCTTCGCACTGGCTTGAAAAGGCGAAGCAGTTGGCTGCCGTACACGATTATCGGGACTATCGCGATTGGATCTCACAGATCGTGAAAGAGCGGGTTCAACTCGAGCATCGATTATATCAGCGCCTACAAAACGATGCAAAACAAAATCAGAAGAGAAAACGTCGAGTTAGCCGGGCGCGAGCTTATAAACAAGCGTGAGCCAGTTTCGCTGCGACCCTTTCGTGGTGCAAAACACCGTCATAAAACACGTATGAGCAATCTCAAACCCCAAGACGACCTCAACGCCGTCATGCGCGCGCGGCGGGAGAAATTCGAACAAATCAAGGCGCTCGGCGTCAATCCGTTTCCGCACGATTATCAGCGCACGCATCTGGCAGCGGAGATCAAATCCAATTTCGAAGCTCTGTTCGAAAAGGAAGTCAGCATTGCCGGCCGCATCATGTCGTTGCGGCCGCAGGGCAAGGCCACTTTCGGACATCTCGAAGACGCCAGCGGCCGCCTCCAGTTTTACTTAAAGCTGGATCTGATCGGCGCAGCGAATTATGAGCTCGTGGGCTTGCTCGACCTCGGGGATATGATCGGCGTGCGCGGCAAGGTGCTGAAAACGCGCACGGGTGAGATCACCGTGCAAGCAGACAGCGTGACGCTGCTCTCCAAAACTTTGCGGCCGTTGCCGATTGCGAAGGAGAAAGTGGACGAAGGCGAGCGCGTGGTCTATGATGCTTTTGCAGACAAAGAAATGCGCTATCGCCAACGCTACGTCGATCTGGCCGTGAACCCGAACGTGCGCGAAGTCTTTGTGAAACGCAATAAGATCATCGCGTCCATGCGCGAATATCTGACCGGCCGCGGTTACTTGGAAGTCGAAACGCCGATTTTGCAACCCTTGTATGGCGGCGCCTCGGCACGGCCGTTCACGACGCATCATAATGCGCTCGACATGAAACTCTATCTGCGCATCGCCAATGAGCTTTACTTGAAGCGTTTAATCGTGGGCGGGTACGACGGCGTGTTCGAGTTTTCCAAAGATTTTCGTAATGAAGGTATCGACCGCTTTCACAATCCTGAATTCACCATGATGGAAGTGTACATCGCCTATCACGATTACCATTTCATGATGAATTTGGTGGAGGAGATGTTCGGCAAGATCGTGCAAGACCTCACCGGCGGCTACAAAATCACTTATCAAGGCACCGAGCTCGATTTCACGCCGCCCTGGCCGCGCCTTCCGTATTTGGATGCCATCCAGAGGGAAACGGGCCACGATTTGTCGGATAGATCCTTGGAAGAATTGCGCCAGATTGCCAGGGCTTTGCACGTTGAAATCGATGCGAACGCCAATAGCGGAAACGTTATCGACGCGATTTTCAGTGCTACCGTCGAAGCGAAGCTCGTTCAGCCAGCTTTCGTCACGGACTTCCCGCTGGAGATCTCACCGCTGGCGAAGAAGCACCGCCGCAAGCCGGGGCTGGTGGAGCGCTTTGAATGCTTCATCGCGACCAAAGAATTGGGCAACGCTTTCACGGAGTTGAATGATCCGATCGACCAGCGCGAGCGTTTCATCGAACAGAAGAAACTGTTGGAGGCGGGCGACGCCGAAGCGCAGCAGCTCGACGAGGACTATTTGCGCGCGCTGGAATACGGCATGCCGCCGACCACCGGCCTGGGCGTCGGCATCGATCGTTTGGTGATGATTTTGACCGACCAATATTCGATTCGCGATGTATTGCTGTTTCCGCACATGCGGCCGGAAATGGGGCGTTGATGGTGGATCGTGGGGAGTGGATTGTAGACAGTAAATTGTAGACGGGCCACTGTGAAAATAATCCACTATCAACTATCAACAATTCACAAACAGCGACACTGGATGTTCAGAGTTTTTGAGAATCAACAAATGCCCTACGAGCTCTTCGTCGCGCGGCGCTATTTGCGCAGCAAGCGCGAAGTAAAGTTCATCTCGTTGATCACCTACATTTCGATTGCAGGCGTCGCCATCGGCACGGCGGCTTTGGTGATCGTGCTGTCCGTCATGAACGGCTTTGAGAGCGAGGTGCGCTCGCGCATCATCGGTTTCGACGCGCATCTCAAGATCAAGACCTTTCACGATCAGGGCCTGCAGGATTTTCAAGGGGTTTTGGACAAGATCAAAGACGTGCCGCACATTCTGGCCTATGCGCCCTACATTCATGACAAAGCCTTGATTCTGGCGCAAGGGAAGGACCGCAAGGAAGGGGTGATCATCAAGGCCATCGATCCGGAAACCGAAGGCAACGTTACGGACGTGGTGAAAAACATCAATTACGGCACGCTCAATCTGGGTTTGATCGAAAAAGAAGGCGAGCGCCCGCTGCCGGGGATTTTGTTGGGCTATGCGCTGGCGGACCGCTTGATGGCAGGGCTGGGTGATAAAGTCACTTTGTTGTCGGCTGCGGGCATGAATATGAGCGGCTTTGGCGGCATGCCCAATGCCCTGCAATTTCGCGTGGCGGGCTATTTTGAAACCGGCTTGTATGAATACGACAACAACGTTGCGTTTATCGGCATCCCGGAAGCGCAACGTTTGTTCGAGATGGGCAATCGTGTGACCGGAATTCAGCTCAAGCTCGAAGACATGCATCAGGCGGACGCCGTGGCCAAGGTCATCGAAGACAGGCTGAAATATCCTTTCACGACACAAACCTGGTTTGCCGTGAACAAAAATTTGTTTTCGTGGATGCAGTTCGAAAAGTGGATCGCGTTCATCATTCTGTCACTGATCATCATCGTCGCGGCGTTCAATATCGTCAGCACGCTGATTATGGTGGTGCTGGAAAAGACCAAGGAAATCGGCATTCTGAAGAGCATGGGCTCCACCAACCGCAGCGTGATGCGCATCTTCATGTTTCAAGGTCTGGTGGGAGGCGTGCTTGGCACGGCCATTGGGTTGTCGTTGGGTTTTGCGCTGTGCTGGGCGCAGTTGAAATACAAGTTTTTTTCCTTGCCGGCCGACGTTTATATTATCAGTGCGCTGCCTGTCATTATTCGCCCACTGGATTTTGTCACCGTGGGGATGGCAGCGATTCTGATTTCATTTTTGGCAACCATTTACCCGGCCTATCGCGCGGCGAGACTGGATCCCGTACAGGCGATCCGGTATGAATAAAGTAAGGTAAGTCAATTGAGGTTGTTACACATTACACCTTACACGTGTAACGTGTAAGGTGTAACGTGTAGGCGAACATCTGATTTTTTCATGTCCAACATTCCCATACTCATCATTAAAAACCTGTTCAAATCGTACCCGACGGCTGCGGGCAATTTGGAAGTGTTGAAGGGCATCGATTTGATTGTATATCCGGGCGAGATTATTGCCATCGTCGGCGCTTCGGGCGTCGGCAAGAGCACGTTTTTGCATTTATTGGGAGCGTTGGATCGCCCCAGCAGCGGTGAAATCCTGGTCGAAGGTGCAACAATGTCGCAAATGCCCGATCGCGACCTGGCAGAATTTCGCAACAAATTTATTGGATTTGTTTTTCAGTTTCACCACCTTCTGCCGGAATTTACCGCGCTGGAAAACGTGCTGATGCCCGCGCTGATCGCCGGCCGTAACGGGCAGGACCTGCGCAGCCGTGCGATGTCTTTGCTGAAGGACGTGTCCATGTTGCCGCGGATGTCGCATCGCCCCGGCCAGCTTTCCGGGGGCGAACAGCAGCGCGTCGCGGTGGCGCGCGCGTTGATGAACGGGCCCAAACTGGTTTTAGCGGACGAGCCTTCGGGCAACCTCGATCGCGTGTCGAGCGAAGGCCTGCATCAATTGTTGTGGCAGCTCAGCCGCCGGGACCGGCGCACGTTCTTGATCGTGACGCACAATTTGGAGCTGGCCCAGCGCGCCGATCGCGTTGTCGAGTTGTTCGATGGCCGTGTCAAAAGCATTCATACCAACCAGAAATAATCATGCTTTGCGAGGCTTGTCAAAAAAACGGCGCCACCGTGCATTGGACGAAGGTGGTCAACGATAAAAAGACGGAATTGCACCTCTGCACGGCTTGTGCGCAGGAGAGCGGATTGCAGCCGTCGATCAAAGATATTCCCGAAATGTTGGGAAGCTTCATTGCCGGCATCCTGGCGGAATCGCAGGAGGCCTCGGCGCCCAAGGCCCGGAAAAAGACGCGGCGGCAGCAGCGCAAATGTCCGGAATGCGGCAGCACGTATGCGCTGTTGGAGAAAAAAGGGCTGCTGGGCTGTGCGCGCTGCTATGACACGTTTGCCGACGAGCTGAAGATTTTGTTGCGCCGCGTGCACGGCAACTATCTGCACAAGGGCAGACAGCCGCGGGCATATGGCGCGGTCAGTTCCAAGGCCACCGTCGAGAAGCTGCGCCGCGAATTGCAGGAAGCGATCATGCACGAGAAATTCGAACGGGCCGCGGAATTGCGCAATCTCATTCGGGCGAGCGAAGTGGGATTGAAGCCGAAATCAGACCAATGAAGAAAGAGAAGAATGAATCTCCTGCGTCTTGGCAGGAGGGCTTGCGAAATTCCTCACGCCGGATACGCGCCCTGTCCCAGTCCGTTCCGCGCTGGATGGCCCATGCCGGCCGGCAGGCCGATTTGGTTCTGTCGACGCGCATACGATTGGCGCGCAACCTGGCGCATTATTTTTTTCCGCTGCAGGCCAGCGTTGAAGATTTGCTGCGCGTGGGTGACGAAACCTGCGAGGCTATTGCCGCCCTCAAGGTTTTGCCTGCGCCTTCGTTCCTGGATCTGGCCAGGCTCTCCCGCAACGACCGCGCGTTGCTGGTGGAACGCCGCATGATCAGTCCGGTGATGAGAAAGGAATATCAGGGCAGCCGCGTGGTCTTCGGCGCCGGCGAAATCACCAGTATCATGATCAACGAAGAGGACCATTTGCGGTTGCAGACTTTTCAGGCCGGCCTCAACATTGCGGCGGCGTGGCGCGCGATGCAAAAGCTCGACGACGAATTGGGCGCGCACCTGGAATATGCCTTCCGCCCGCCGTTCGGCCATCTCACCAGTTGCCCAACCAACACCGGTACCGGCATGCGCGTCTCCTTGTTGATGCATCTGCCCGCACTGTCTTTGCTCAAGCAGATGGAAACCATCGCCAAGGAGTTTTCTAAGCGTGGTATCACCGTCCGCGGTTTTTATGGGGAAGGCACGGAAGCCCTGGGCAGTTTATATCAGATTTCGAACCAGGTTACTTTGGGACGCAGCGAAGAGCATATTTTAATGCTGGTCGAAGAGGTGGCGAGTTTCATGATTGAGTTTGAGCAAAAGGCGCGCGAGCAATTGTTCGAGAAGCAAAAAAGCGCATTGGAAGACAAAGTCTGGCGCGCTTACGGCCTCTTGCGTTATGCGCGCCAATTGAGCTCGGGCGAGTTTTTGAATCTGCTCTCGGTTTTGCGGCTGGGCGGTGACTTGCAGTTGCTGAAAGGCTGGCCGCCGGAGTTGCTGCACCGTTTGATGCTGATCACCCAGCCGCACCATTTACAAAAGCTGAACAAAATCGCACCGTCTTCGGAAAAACGCGACGAAGTGCGCGCACAGATGGTCAGGGAAATTCTGGCGTTACAGAATTGAAAGAACGAGGGAATGTTAAGCTTTGGCAACACCGGCTCTTTTTCCAACCACCTAGCCATTTTTCCGAGGAAAAGGAGCTTTACTTTTTGGCTTGAAGTTTGTAGATTGCCGTTGGTTGAAAAGAGTGGGCTGAGTTGACACTCGTGAAAAACTTCGACGCCGTGCATGTTCGCTTCCGCATGCGCGAAACCCGTCTGTGCGAGGGAGCATCCTCTTGGGCGCAGCACCGCTTTGATTTTACTTTCGGAGCATGAAGAAATGAAAAATAATTTCTCCAGCCGCGTGCAGATGGTGATCCAATTCTCCAGAGAAGAAGCTCTGCGCTTGGGTCACGATTACATCGGTACCGAGCATTTGCTATTGGGTTTGATTCGAGAGGGTGAAGGGATAGCGGTCGAAATTCTGCGCAATCTGGGCACTGATCTGGATGAAATCAAGCGCGCCGTGGAGGACGCCGTAAAATCCACGGGCGAGACCATGACGATCGGAAACATTCCGTTCACGAAACGCGCGGAGAAAATCCTCAAGATGGCTTATGTGGAAGCGGAGAAATACAAATCCGACATTATTGGCACCGAACACCTGCTACTGGCTTTGGTGAAGGAAAAAGACGGCGTCGCCGCGCAAGTATTGTTGAATTTCGACATCACTTACGACGCCGTGCGCGAAGAATTGGACAACATTCTGCGCGGCACACCCTCCAGCAAGGAATCCAACCCACAGCGCTCGAAGACGCCGGCGCTCGATCACTTTGGCCGTGATCTTACCGAGCTGGCGCGCAAAAACGAGCTGGATCCCATCATCGGGCGCGAGCGTGAAATCGAGCGCGTCGCGCAAATTCTGAGCCGCCGCAAAAAGAACAATCCGGTTTTGATCGGAGAGCCCGGTGTGGGCAAAACGGCGATTGCGGAGGGCCTGGCTCTGCGCATCGTGGAGCGTAAAGTGCCCCGCATCTTACACAACAAGAGAGTCGTCACCCTCGATCTCGGCGCGATCGTGGCGGGCACGAAGTACCGCGGCCAGTTCGAAGAGCGCATGAAGGCGATTATGAATGAGCTCATGCGCGCCAAGGACGTGATTCTGTTTATCGACGAATTGCACACCATCGTCGGCGCGGGCGGGGCGAGCGGTTCCCTGGATGCTTCGAACATGTTCAAACCGGCGCTCTCGCGCGGCGAGCTGCAATGCATCGGCGCGACCACTCTGGACGAATTCCGGCAGTACATCGAAAAAGACGGCGCGCTCGAGCGTCGCTTCCAGAAAATCATGGTCGATCCGCCCAGCCCCCAAGAAACTATTCAGATTCTGGAGGGCTTGAAAGATCGCTATGAACAACATCACAAAGTGCGCTACACCGATGACGCCGTGTCCGCAGCGGTGAAACTCTCCGAACGTTACGTTACGGATCGTTTCCTGCCGGATAAGGCCATCGATGTTCTCGATGAAACCGGTGCACGCGTGCATCTGGCCAACATTGTCGTGCCGAAAGAGATCACCAAGCTTGAGGACGAAATCAAGAAGGTGCGCCAGGAAAAAGACATGGTGATCAAGAATCAAGAATTCGAGCGCGCCGCCGTCTTGCGCGATCAGGAAAAGCGCTTGAACCGTAAATTGGACGCGGCCAAACGCCGCTGGAAGGAATCCGAAGACGACGTTATTGCCACGGTGTCGGAAGACGACATCGCCGACGTGGTGTCGATGATGACGGGCATTCCAGTGCGCAAGGTGGCACAATCAGAAAACGACAAGATCCTGGGCATGGAAGACGAGCTGAAAAAGCGCCTGGTCGGCCAGGATGAAGCCATTCATATTTTGTGCAAAGCCATTCGCCGCACGCGCGCGGGCCTGAAAGACCCGAATCGTCCAATCGGCTCCTTCATCTTCTTGGGCCCAACGGGCGTGGGAAAAACGCAGCTCGCCAAGGAGCTGGCGAGATATCTCTTCGAAAAAGATGACGCGCTGATTCGCCTGGACATGTCGGAATTCATGGAAAAATTTGCGGTCTCGCGCCTGACCGGCGCGCCCCCGGGATACGTCGGCCATGAAGAAGGCGGCCAGTTGACCGAAAAAGTGCGCCGCCATCCCTACTCGGTCGTGCTTTTCGATGAAATCGAAAAGGCGCATCCCGACGTCTTCAATATTCTTCTGCAAATCCTCGATGACGGCCATCTTACCGACGGCTTAGGCCGCCGCGTGGATTTCAAGAACACCATTCTGATCATGACTTCCAACGTGGGCGCGCGCGAGATTAAGAAATCGGGCGGCATGGGCTTTTCCACGCACGATGGTGAGATCGATTACAGCAAGATGCAAAGCAAGATCATGGATGAAGTCAAGCGCCTGTTCAACCCGGAATTCCTCAACCGGGTGGATGAGCTGATCGTTTTCCATAATCTCTCACTCGATCACATGAAGCAAATCATCGATCTCGTCGTGCACGACACCCTCAAGAAGCTGTCCGACCGCCAGATTTCCATCGTGCTCACCGACGAGGCCAAAGATTATGTCGCGGACAAAGGCTTCGATCCGGTTTACGGCGCGCGGCCGCTGAAACGCGTCATTCAAAAATACATCGAGGATCCGCTGGCGGAAGAGATTCTGCGCGCCCGCTTCGGCGACGGCAGCCACGTGCAAGTGCAAAAAGTGGGAGAAGAATTGGTGTTCTTGGAAATTTCGCGCAAACCCATAGAAAAACGCGAAAGCAAAGCTCCGGTCAAATCCGCGGCCGACGAAGAAAGGCCAAAGCCGGAGTCGGTGGAAAACTGAAGTCTATTCGTGCAATCCCAGCCCGATCTTTTTATTTTCAGATCGGGCTTTGTTTTTTTGAGGCGTTAATGTTATCTTCCGCTTCCCTTTCTTGCAGAGATTTTTGAAGGAAGATTTATGATCATTTCCCGCGTGTTGATCAAGGCATTCAAATCGATCTATGAACTGGCCTTTCCTGTGGATGCCAGAATCACGGCTTTGGTGGGAGCAAATGAAAGCGGCAAAACCAACATCCTCAAGGCACTTTATACTTTCAGTCCGGAAATTGTCTTCGATAGCAATCTGACCTGCCAGTATTCGGACTACTACTACGCCGGCAAATGCCCGGAAGTCGCGATCGAGTTCGGCCAAATCTCCAAAGATAACCGCCGCAACTTGCTGCGTTTCAGCGAAGCTTTCAAGGACAATGAAACAATTCTGGTGCGGCGCGATGGTCCGGCGTTGGACGATTATCACGTCTTCGTTGGTGAATCGGAAGTCAACATTCGCGAAAAGGACAAGTTTTTGGCCAGCCTGCCGCGTTTGTTGTTTTTTGATGAGATTCAACTGCTCAAGAGCCGGGTATCGCTGGAAGATTTGTTGAACGGCAACGACCATTTTCGCACCGAGCGGAATCTCTTGCGTATCGGCAACATCAACCATCCCGAGATTATTTTTGAAGATTCGACCCGCGGCCGCCGCGCCAGCGAAGAGGCTGGCCGGCAAATCACGCAACAGATTCGCAAAGCATGGTCGCAGGAGCCCTCCATCGAGCTCAAGCTGAACGTAAACGGCAACATGCTGTACATCGACATTTCCGACGGCACCACGGTGTTCGATACGCCGGAGTCGCGCAGCCTGGGCTTTCGCTGGTATCTTTCGTTTTATATCAATTTCCTCGCGCAAACCGTGGATTCGCGCGGCAATGATTTTGTTTTTCTTGTGGACGAAGCCGGCATACACTTGCACCCCGCCGGACAAAAAGATCTCGTCAAAGTCATGGAAGATCTGGCCTCGAAAAATCAAATCGTGTACACCACACATTCGCCCTTCATGATCAATCGCGAGTTTCCGCAGCGCGTGCGTTTGGTGCTCAAGGACAAGGACGGTACGCGCGTCGACAGCGAAGCTTATCGCGAAAACTGGAAGCCGCTGCGCAGCTCCATCGGGCTGATGATTAGTGACTTGTTTTTCTTCAGCGAGCGTGCCATCGCCGGTAGCATGCCGGCAACGAGAAAATTCACTTTCTTACGGCGGTCGTGAAGACTCTCACAATGTCATGGCTCTGAATTCCATCTGCGACGTTCCTGGCATCCGCGTCGGGCACATGCAGAATGACGTCGCACGCACAGGCTGTACCGTGATTTTACCTGAACGCCCGGCCGTCGCTGGTGTGGACGTACGTGGTTCGGCACCAGGAACGCGCGAAGTCGAATTATTATATCCCGTGCGCATGGTGACAGCCATTCACGGCCTATTGTTGTCTGGCGGCAGCTCGTTCGGATTGGATGCCGCTGGCGGCGTGCAGAAGTATCTGGAAGAGCGCGGCCTCGGATTTGAAATCGGCCTGGTCAAAGTACCGCTCGTGCCTGCGGCCGTGATTTTCGATTTGTTGGTAGGAGACCACTTGGTCCGGCCTGACGCGGAAATGGGATATCAAGCGTGCCTGTCCGCGACCTCGACCGAAGCGCGACAAGGATTGGTGGGAGCGGGCTGTGGCGCAACCGTGGGAAAAATTCGAGGCATGTCGTTTTGTATGCCTGGTGGCGTGGGCACGGCCTCCTGGCGCAAAGATGAGCTGGCCTTCGGTGCGCTGGCAGTGGTCAACGCTTTGGGCGATGTTGTCGATCCCGCCACGGGGGAAATTCTGGCAGGTGCGCGCGGCGAGGGCGGCGCATGGCTGAATACCACCGAAGCGCTCAAACGAAACCCTGGTGCTGCGCTGGCGTCGTGGGGCAATACCACGCTTGCCGTCGTGGCTACGAACGCGGCCTTCAATAAGGAAGGCATTACCAAGATCGCGCAAATGGCGCAGGATGGTCTGGCGCAGGCGCTTCGTCCGGCACATACCTTGTATGACGGCGACCTCGTATTTGCGTTGTCAGTCGGTAAGGAGAAAGCAGAGGTGGTCGCTGCCGGCGCGATCGCAGCGGAGCTCGTGGCACGGGCGATCGTGAACGCGGTGAAAGCGAGCAAACAATTGACATCATTGCCATGATCCTTCCATATCAGAACCTCGGTCCGCAATTTGGCCAGAAAGTCTTCCTCGCACCGAACGCCACCATCATCGGTGACGTGCGCCTCGGCGACGATTGCAGCATCTGGTTCGGCACGGTGCTTCGCGGCGACGTCAACTATATTCATATCGGCGCGAAGACGAACATTCAAGATTTGTGCGTGTGCCACGTCACATTGAACAAATGGCCTTTAGACGTTGGCGCCGGCGTCACCGTCGGGCACGGCGTGATTCTGCATGGTTGTGTCATCAAGGAATACTGCCTCATCGGCATGGGAGCACGCATCCTCGATGGGGCGCAAGTCGGACCGCGTGCCCTGGTCGCCGCCGGCGCCGTGGTGCGCCAAGGCTTCGTGGTGCCCGAGGACACTTTGGTCGCGGGCATCCCTGCTGAGGTGAAACGTGCATTACGCCCTCATGAAATTGAGAGTCTGCGCGCTTCGGCAGAGCGTTACGTGGGTTACAAAAATGCTTACCTCCATGCTGGCATCGGCCAGCCAGTGCCACCGCATGGCAACTGAGCCGAGTGACAGGAGTGTTGATGGTCGAGTTTTCCGGAGAGGTTTTGCAGCGGCTGCTGTCATTGTGATCGTTTTTTTGAGGAGAAGTTCAGTTGCGCATTTTGAAATTTGTTCCATTTGTATTCTGGCCTTTTTTACTCACCCTCCCGGCATGGGCGCAATCCCAACTGCAAACGTGGTATCTTCCGGCGCCGCATGTTTCGCACGGCGCAACACCGGCGAATTCGCCGCGCCAGATCCTCTCGCTCAACGGAACCTGGCAGGCAACGTGCGACCGGCCTAAATTCGCCGGTCCGGTCAAAGTGCCCGGCGCATTCTTGTTCGAAGGTGAGATGAGCTTCGAGCGCAGTTTTCGCCTGGCAGACAGCTTGCGGCAGCGCAGCGTGCGACTGCACGTCGGTGGCCTCAATCATCATGCCCAACTCGCCCTCAATAACAGCGTTCCCGTCAGGCACTTTGGCGGTTACCTTTCGTTCAGCGTTGATCTGCGCAGCGCGAATTTGCGTTTCGGGCAGGACAATACCATCGCTATCAAGGTCGACAACCGGCTGAGTCCACTGGGGTCGCTGCCGCCGCAGCATCGCCCCTTCGGCTGGCGAAATGAAGGCGGAATCATCCGTGAAATCTATCTCGAAATACTTCCAGAGATTCATTTTGCCGAATATGCATTCAAACAGCAATTGCAGCAGGACGCCGTGCGAGTCGAATTTCGCGCACAAGCCCGCGCCGGCGGAGATTTGTCCCTGGGGCCCGTGAGAAATCTCACCGCCACTCTGGAGATTTGGGATGCCGCGCGCGTCAGCAAACTGGCCAGCTCGCCGGCGCAGGCGCTGACCACGTGGGAGGCCGGCCGCAGTGACGTTGCTTTGGATTGCCTGTTTGCGAACCCCGCGCTGTGGTCGCCTGCGGCACCGAACCTGTACGCTCTGCGGGCCGTCTTGCAACGAGAGAAATCTCCCCGGGGTGAGAGAGAAACGATTGATGAGCTCTGGCAGGAAACCGGCTTTCGTCACGTGGCTGTGATCAATAAAGAGCTGTGGCTGAACGGCAAAAAGCTGGCCCTCTACGGCATGAATTGGATCGAAGAATATGGCGAGCAGGCTGCGTTGCTGGACACAGCCAGTTTACAAAGCCTCATTGCCAGCTTGAAACAATTGGGCGCGAATGCTTTGCGCGTGGTCGGACATGCGCCGCATCCGTTGTTGCCCACGTGGTGTGATCGCGCCGGCATTTTTTTGCTCGAAGAATCACCGATGTATTGTTTGACACAAGCACACTATCGTGATCCGCGGTTTGCACAAATCGCGCAGGCGCAGCTCCATGAAATGGTGCAGCGTGATCGCCATCACCCCAGCGTGCTGGCCTGGGGATTGGGGGTTTCGAGCAGGCCCGCGACGGAATCCGCGCAAAAAGTGGTGACTGATCTGGCCGCAGCATTACGCAGCCAAGATTCCCGCTTGATCTACGCCGTCACCCCGCCGGCGTGGCAATCGCTCTGGCAGAAGCACGTTGATTTTTTGCTGGTGGATTGGTTGAAGCGCGGCAATCTCGACTCGCTCATTACGATGCAGGATCAGAATGCGAAATTGATTTTGCCGGTTTTGGGGCACTACGTCAGCGCCGCCGCGGCGAATGCGCAAGCGCAATTGCTGGCGGATGAAATCATGCGCGCGGAAGACGTCCAAGCCGAGTATTTCAGCCGCGTACTCAAAACCCTGCGGGACCGGCCGCGCGCCGGCGGCTATTTTCTCCAGGCATTTTCCGATTGGGAAGGGCCGATGCCGTATCTAGCGGCAGGCGCTCTGAAGCGAGATGTGAACAACTTGATGACGGTGGAGGTCCAGCCGGGCGATTGGAGCGAGCTGGCGATGGTGCCGGGCACGCGCCTGCACGCCTGGGGTCTGGTGACTGCGAACGGCCGGCAGCGTGCAGCGTATTCGGTTGTGCAAGCCTACAATCGCGGCGAAAGGGAACCCTCCATCATGACGAGAGGATTGCCCGCCGGACATCCTGGCGTTTTTCAGATTGCCGGCATTGCGCTCATTCTCCTCTTCCTTTTCTTCCTGCAACGCGATCGCCGCTTACGCGGCAATCTGCGCCGTGTCTTCGTACATCCGCACGGCTTTTATCATGATTTATACGAGCATCGCAAGATCGCGCCCTTTCTGACCGTGCTGATCGGTCTCACCGAGAGCGCGATCGTCGCTTTTTTGTTGGTACAGTTCTGCTATGCCTTCCGCCAAAGCCTGGTCTTCGATCAGATACTCAATCTCGTGCTGGCGGATGCCTCGTGGAAAGCAGTGGCCATCTGGCTGATCTGGCATCCGGGGTGGTTCATGTTTTGGGGCACGCTCGCCATTTTTTTGTTCGGCGCCGTGCTGGGGCTTTTGTTTCGTCTCACGGGTGTTCTGGTTGGCACCGGCCTGTCGCTGTCGCAATACGTGACTTCGATTTATTGGTCCTGGGCGAATCTGTTGCTGCTGGGCGTGCTTACACCCGTGTTTTATCGGTTGCTGCTGAATGCCGAGGCCTGGCGGCCAGTTTTGATTCTGGTGCTCGCGTTCAAAGTTTGGCTGTTGGTGCGCGTGTTCCGCGCCATTCGCGTGTTGTACATGGTGAGTTATCTCCGTGCCGCGTCGATACTTCTCCTGGTCTTCGGCAGCGCACTGCTCACGTTCTGGCTTTATTTTGACCGCACCCGCGCGTTCACGGAATATGCGCGCTACTACCTGTCGATGTTGCGAATGATCTGAGAAAATCTTCTTGCATTTCATTCGAGGTGGCTATATTTTCCGTTCGGGCAAAATGAAAAGACATGAATATCGAAGTCGTTTTCACCCGAAGCCACAATATTACCCGCGTAATGCCTCCCGATTATAGGCGAGAGCCTTTTCCCGGAATCGTTATTCAATCGCTGTGAGCTACAACCCTGCCGTGGGGCTTGCGATCCCGGCACAGCGGGAGGCGGATGGAGCACAACAACCTGGAGCAGTCGTGTATCTTTCGAAGCTTGAGATTTTCGGATTCAAATCCTTCGCCAAAAAAACGGGTTTTTCCTTTCACAACGGCATCACCAGCGTGGTCGGACCGAACGGTTGCGGCAAAAGCAATATCGTCGATGCCATTCGCTGGGTGCTGGGCGAGCAGAAGGCCGGCGTGCTGCGCAGCGAGCGCATGGAGAACGTCATTTTCAACGGCAGCAAGACGCAGAAGCCGCTGGGCATGGCGGAAGTGTCCCTGACCATCGAAAACACCAGGAACATTTTGCCGATTGAATATTCCGACGTCGTGATCACGCGCCGTTTGTTTCGGTCCGGCGAGAGCCAGTATCTCCTGAACAATTCCATCTGCCGGTTAAAGGACATCATGGATTTGTTCATGGACACCGGCATGGGGCCGAACGCGTATTCGGTGATCGAGCTGTCCATGGTGGAGCAGATTCTCAACGGCAAAGCGGAAGAGCGCCGGCATATTTTCGAAGAAGCCGCGGGCGTAGGGAAGTATAAAGCCCGCCGCAAAGCTGCATTTCGCAAGCTCGAAGCCACGGCCGCGGACTTATTGCGCTTGCAAGATATATTGAGCGAGGTCGAAAAAAGCGTAGACTCGCTCAAACGCCAGGTGCAAAAGGCCGAGCGCTATCAGAATTATGCGGAGGAGCTCAAAAGCACGGATTTGCTGTTCTCGTCGCACAAGTTTGTATCTTATCAGAATGAATTGGAGCCGCTGGTAGGCGAGTCGAAGGATTTGCACGGTCGCCGTGAAAAAATTTCCGCGGCATTGGCAACGGAAGAAGCGGCCATCGAAGAGTTGCAGCTCAAATTGCTCGAAATGGAAAAGCAATTGGTGGCGCGCCAGCGCGATCTCAACGCCAACACCGAGCGCATTCAGAAAAAAGAGGAAGAAGTCCTGGTCAGCCAGGAGCGTATCCGCGCGGTGCGGGAAAACCGCGATCGCTTCGGACAGGAAATCGTCGAGCTGAACAAGCGCAGCGAGCAGTTCGGGGAAATGGCCGTCACCCTCGGCAATCGTCAGGAGGAAATGCGCCTGGAGGTCGAACACCTGGAGAGCGAACACGCGCAACGCCAGCGCGCGCTCGAGCCGCAGCGTGAAGTGTTTCAAGCCAAACGGCAGGAATGGCGAGGGCTCGAAACCCAGCGTACGTCCGAAGGCGAAACGATCACGCAATTGCAAAAAGAAGCGGAGAGATTGCGTACGCAATCGGAGTATAGCGAGCAGCGCCGCCAACAGTTGGCGCTCGAACAGCAAGCCTTGTTGTCGCAAAAAAACGAGCTGGAGGCCGGCCGCAGTGCACTTGCCCTACAAGTGGCGCAGGCGCTGGCGCGTCTCGATCAGTTGCAATTGCAAAGCGAAGAATGGCAGGACCAAATTCTCGCCAAGCAAAATGCCCTGGCCGCGTTGAAACAGAGGATCCTGGATCTGAATGGCGACATGCAGCGCCATCGCGATCGCGCTGCGCTGTTGCGCCAGTTTATGGAGTCATATGAAGACTATCCCGCCGGCGTCAAACATTTGTGGCGCGACGGGGCCCTGGCCGAGGGCTGTTTCGGCACGCTCGGCGAGAAAATCAAAGTTGATGAGAAATATCGCCGCGCGCTCGAAGTCGCGCTCGGTGAATCGGTGGTGGCGTTGATTGTCGATCACCAGGCGCGCGCTTGCGATGGCATCACGATCTTGCGTGAAAGCGCGAAGGGTACGGCCGCATTTCTTTCGCTGTCGAATGGCGCCGCCCTGGGATACCGTGCGCCTCACAACGATTTTGTGAATGATTCGCGCATTCTGGCGCGCGCCGGCGATCTGGTCGATTGTGCGCCGGAGCTGCGGCCGGTGGTGCAGGGCTTGCTGGAGGATTGCTTTCTCAGCGCCTCGCTGGAAGATGCACGCGCGCTGGCGGCACAGGAGTCAAACCGGCGCCTGCGCTTCATTACGCCTGCCGGTGATATGATTTCAAACTGGGGGTTCATGCGCGGCGGCGCTTCGGAAAACGACGGGCACTCCGTGATCGGCAGAAAAGCGGAGATCGAAGCGCTCGACCATGAAATTGAAAGACTGGATCTGGAAATCGACGATTTGATCACCGTGCGCGAGCGCACCGAGCGCGAGCTGCAAGAAGGTCAAAAAGAAAGTGAAGCCCTCGCGCAAAATCGTAAAGTGCTCGAAAAGGACCGCCAGCAGCTCGAAATCGAATTCGGCCAGGCTGCTTTTCGATTCACTAAGACCGAGGAAGAATGGCGGCAGCGCGTGGAAGAGCTGCAACGCCTGGAAGCCACGCATGCCGAGCTCGCGGCCGTGCTGTCCGGCCTCGAGCCCCGTTTGGAAGAATTCACGGGTAAGCGCCAGCTCGTTGAAAACTCCTATGCCCAATTGGCCACGGAAATCGAAGCGTTGGAACAAGCGCTGCGGCAAGCCGAACAGGTCGCCAATGACGCACAGCTCAAAGCCGTCGAAGCGCGTGCAAACTTGCGCAATCTCGAATCTGAGCGCGAGCGCGTGGAATCGAGCCGCAGAGAAGTGGTGGAAAGCATTCAGCATCGCACCGGGCAAATTGCCGAGGCCGAAGGGCAGGATAAAAATCTCACGGAACACGTCAGCGAAATTCGCTCGCAAATGCAGGACGACTTCGCCGAACGCAAGGAATTGGAAGACCTGGTGCAAGAGCTCGAGCGCACTTTCCGTGAAGAAAAAGCGACGGTCGAGGCCAAGGAGAAAGCCCTACGGCCGCTGCGTACGGAACGCGACGAAGTTTCCGAACGCCTGCATCAAGTGGAGCTGCGCGTTGCCGAGCTGAATATGCTGCGTGACAACTTGAGCAAGACGATTCACGAAGCCTATGAAGTCGACCTGCCCCGGCACGTGGCCGCTCATCCTCCCGAGCTTTCGCAGGAATTCGACCTGGCCACAACCGACGAGCGCGTGGGCTGGCTGCGCAATCGCCTCAAAAGCATGGGCCCGGTCAACATGCTGGCGCTCGAGGAATATCAAAAGGAGAAAGAGCGCTTTGATTTTCTCACCACGCAAAAAGAAGATTTGCTCAAAGCGGAGGAGAATCTCAAGGAGACGATCAAAGTCATCAACGACACGGCTTACGAACGTTTCGGCAAGGTGTTCTCGCTCATTCGCGAGAATTTTATCCAGGTGTTCAAAAGTTTCTTCGAAGGCGGGCTGTCCGATTTGCGCCTGGACGACGGCGACCCCCTCGAAGCGGATATCATTATCGAAGCCAATCCCAAAGGCCGGAGCCTCGGATCGCTGGCGCTGCTCTCCGGCGGCGAAAAGACCTTGACCGCAATCTCCCTGTTGTTTGCGATTTATCTGGTCAAACCCAGCCCGTTTTGTATTCTCGACGAAGTTGACGCACCGCTGGACGACAACAACATCGGCCGTTTCACCAGCGCGCTCCGCAAGTTTTCCGAGAATACCCAATTCATCTGCGTCACGCACAATAAAGGCACGATGAAAGCCGCGGATTATCTTTACGGTGTGACCATGGAAGAGCAGGGCGTTTCCAAGATCGTGTCGGTGAAATTCGAGGAGGCGGACATCGGGAAGCTGACGGGTGTGGGGGCGCCTGCGGCCGAGTCGGTGGCGGCGCTGAATTGAGATGGGTTCTTGTGTGCGATGGTAAATTGTGAATTGTGAACGGTGAATGGCGAATGGTGAATCGTCAATTCACTATCCACCATCCACTATTGAACTCTTGTTCCTCCCGCAAGCGGTAGAAAGTGCAACGAGATTTGTCATCAGTCAACCCATGAACATCCTCGGCCTCTCCGCCTTCTATCACGACAGCGCAGCCTGCTTGGTACGCGATGGTGAGATCATCGCTGCAGCGCAAGAAGAGAGATTCACACGCAAGAAGCATGATTTTAGCTTTCCAATTCATGCGATTCAGTATTGCCTGAAAGAGGGCGGACTGGAGGCTGGCGGCTTGGATTTCGTCGCGTTTTATGATAAGCCTTTCATCAAATTCGAGCGCCTGCTCACGACGTATCTGGCCTACGCACCGCGCGGCTTGAGTTCATTCATCAAAGCCATGCCGTTGTGGATGAAAAGCAAGCTGTGGATGAAGGAGCTCATCCACAAAAAACTCGATTTCTCCGGCAAGATTGTTTTTCCCGAACATCACGAATCGCACGCAGCCTCGGCATTTTATCCTTCGCCGTTTCAAGAAGCGGCATTTCTCACCGTCGACGGCGTGGGGGAATGGGCAACCGCAAGTTATGGCGTCGGCCGCGGCCATCAGATCGAAGTACTGGCTGAATTGCATTTTCCACATTCTTTGGGATTGTTGTATTCGGCTTTCACTTACTTCTGCGGTTTCAAAGTCAATTCCGGTGAATACAAGTTGATGGGGCTCGCTCCGTATGGCGAGCCCAGCTATTGCGAGGTGATCATGCGCGAGCTGCTCGACTTAAAAGCCGACGGCTCGTTTCGCCTGAATATGAAATACTTCAACTACTGCGCCGGCTTGACCATGACCAATGCGCGTTTCGCGAGATTGTTCGGTGGCCCGCCGCGCAAACCGGAAGCCCCGCTCTCCCAGCGCGAGATGAATCTCGCGTGCTCGGTGCAAGCGGTCACGGAAGAGATCATGTTGCGCATGTGCCGGCACGTGCAGCGTGTAACCGGACAGAAGAAACTGGTGATGGCAGGTGGCGTTGCGCTCAATTGTGTGGGCAATGGCCGTGTATTGCGGGAGGGCCCGTTTGATGATATCTGGGTGCAGCCGGCGGCCGGCGACGCTGGAGGTGCGTTGGGCGCCGCCCTGTACACATGGTATCGATATCTTGGGCATGCGCGCCGAATGCCGCATCACGGCCGGGACATGATGCACGGCAGTTATCTCGGCCCGAGCTTCAGTAATGAAATGATCGAGCGGTTCTTGATTGAAAAAAGTATTGCTTATAACAAGCTCAGCAACGCGGAGATCGCGCCCACGGTGGCCTCGTTGATTGCCGAGGAAAAGGTCGTGGGCTGGTTTCAAGGCCGTATGGAATTCGGTCCGCGCGCACTGGGCAATCGCAGCATTCTTGGCGATGCGCGCTCGGCGAGCATGCAATCGATCATGAATTTGAAAATCAAATTCAGGGAAAGCTTTCGTCCGTTCGCGCCGAGTGTATTGGCGGAAGAAGCCTCAGAATATTTTGATCTCACGGGCGAAAGCCCATATATGTTGTTGGTCGCGCCGGTACGGGAAAAATGGCGCACGGCACCTCGCCGCGATGATAAGGCAGGCCTGGAGAAGATGGACCTCGTGCGTTCCACCCTCCCGGCCGTGACCCACGTTGACTATTCCGCGCGCGTGCAGACCGTACATCCTGAGGACAATCCACTTTTTTACGAATTGCTCAAAGCTTTTCGTCAGCTTACGGGTTGTCCGGTGATCATCAATACCTCTTTCAATGTTCGAGGAGAACCCGTCGTTTGTACGCCGGAGCAGGCGCATACCTGTTTCATGCGAACCAATATGGACTATTTGATCATGGGTAACTACCTGCTCACCAAACAAGATCAAAGGGAAAGCGCGAGTAGTTTGGAATGGCAAAATGAGTATGCGTTGGATTAATGATACTGGCCCGGCCACTCCCAGCGCCCGAACGGCAGGAGCGCATATCCTGCGCGACGAGCTGAGCAACATTTCCTCCACGCCGCGCGAGTTGCGCAATTTTGGTTTGACCATGGCGGTCGTTTCATGGACGATCGGTGCGGCTTTGTGGTGGAGAGTAAACCCATCTTATTGGAGTCTTGTCTTTGCGGGACTTCTTTTCGGTGCCCTCGGCCTGCTTTTGCCCGCCTGGCTCCGGCCGGTGCAACGAGCCTGGATGGCGCTGGCTTTGCTCCTCGGCTTCGTCATGAATCGTGTGATTCTAACGGCGGTTTTTTGGGGAATGTTCGCGCCGGCAGGGCTGATTTTGAGAATCTTACGGAAGGATTTACTGCGCGAACGTTGGGATGGAAAGGTGGAAAGTTATTGGGTCAAGAGAACGCCTGGCCCATATCTTCCTCAAAACTCGGAAAAGATGTATTAATTTTCAATCAGTTTCTCGCAGTACTAACCCCGATCACCGGAGTCAAGAGCTTCCAAGCAACATGTCATGCGGGAGGCATCTTTTTCAGCACAAGCACCGTGCCAGAAACTTAACAAGATCCCTACGGGATGACACGGTGGTGTTGCTTGCCGAACCAACTCCGATCGCCGGGGGTCAGGAGCTGAATAGTTACAAAATATCAAAACCTTTTCCGCGCAAAACCTTCACAGCCCTTCCTGGTTTCTCCCAGCCGTTCAACTCTCCAGAGGTTATCATATCCTTCAATCATGAGCTCACCACTTTCATCCGGCGCGATGATTCCCATGTCAAGCCAACATGATCTCGGCAAGCCGGCTTTGATTAACAAATGTGAAATATGGTTCGAATGTGAAACCAATAACACTGCTTCCTCCGGTTTGTGGCGTATTTTCAAGTCTGCAAAGAAGGCTGACATGGCGGAAGTGTCCCAGCAGGCTGCAGTGATTTGAACTTGTAACCACAATTTATGAGCCAAGGGCTGAACCGTGTGCAGCGTGCGCGTCGTGGGGCTGCTATAAATTGCGACCAGTGTGCCTTTTTCGAATTGCTCGGCCAGTTCTTGCGCGCGCACCATGCCGGCTTCGCTCAGTGGGTGATATTGATCCAAACCATCGCCCAGCCATTCCGGCACTTTTTCCGCATGTCGCACAATGTAAATCGTCGGCTGCGCTGGCGCGACGGTTGCAATAGTTAGGGGAAGAGAGAGAATGACGCGCAGAGAAATAGCATGAATTCTCATCGGGGACGGCCTTTCGGTTCATGACCGACAAGCTCAGTCACGTATTTCAAAGAAGAAACAAAACAGCCATCTCCAAACATATTTCACTGCACGGCTTATAGATCCAGGTCCTGTGACAAGTGCAAGATTTCTTCTTCGGATACACCGGTCAACTCCGCAATGAGCGAGAGTTGCAAACCCTTCGCCAGCATCTTTCTTGCGATCTCGATCTTCCCTTCGAGCTTCCCTTCGAGCTTCCCTTCGAGCTTCCCTTCGATCTTGCCTTCCTTCTCCGCCTCGGTTCGAATCTGGTCGAACCATTCTTTAAAAATCGTGGCTTCTTTAATCATGTCAAACTCCAGCTTGAGATATAGTTTGACCAATTCTTCGGGAAATCGCCGCGCCGCAACGACAGCGGCAACGGCCTTTAGTTCAGCACGCTGCCATGGATCAGCAACACTGTCAAGCAATTTATCTTCGAGCTCCAGAAGCTCCGGTAAGGGTTTATCTTCAAAGAGCGGCAGAAACGGCGCCAGTTCTTTGAGCTCACCGCTGCGGATTCTATCCTCATGCTCCCACAAAAGAATACGGCTGAAATGATGTCGGTTAATCATGCCACCCAATTCATCTTCATATCCCTCTGGAAAGCTCGCATACTTTCCGCGCTCCAAGTAGACCAATATTGTGATGACTGGCAAATCAAGACTGATTTGCAAAGCTGCGTTTTTCAGATTGATGCGCCGCAGCTCACGGCGGTCCGGAACAGTAATCGCTTCGAGCATCACGCAGCATTCACGGTCTTTTCTTTCCTCCACGCGCCAAATTTTGTCCGCGCGGTGCTCGGGAATTTGGATCTGGGCATCCTCGATGCTTTTCAGCACGATCTTGCGGTCGTGGCCATAAAACAAATCCAAAAAGCAGTTCGGATGTGCTGCAGATACAATTTTGATAGCTCGGTCAACTTCATGCATAACACACCCCCATTGCGCCGCTGAAATATACAAAACAACCTATCTTTCCGCAAGATTTTCATCAGTTCGCGCCTTGCTTCACCGGATCATCATTGACCCAGTAAGCTTGCGGCAGTTTCTTCTCCACCGGCCAGGTTTGATCGAGCGTGTTCGCGTCATAAAGCAAGCCATTTTTCATTACCGAACGGATCGAATTGCTATTGCGGATATTCTCCAGCGGATCGCGCTCGAGCACCAGCAGGTCCGCGAGTTTGCCTTCCGTGATCGAGCCCAAGTCTTTTGCAAAGCCCAGGGCCTGCGCACCAAAGATCGTGGCACAGCGCAGCGCATTCATTTCGGACATGCCCCCGGATTGTAAGGCCCACAATTCCCAGTGATAGCCTAAACCTTGCAACTGGCCATGCGCGCCGACGCATACTTTGCCGCCGGCTTCAACGATTTTCTTCGCCTGAGCGGCGTGCAGCTTGAAGACGTGCTCGTCGTCATGAAACCATTGCCTGCGGCGCGTGAGCTTATCGAGCTCATGATGCGGAACAAAGCGGCGCAGCTTGGCGTCGTCGTGCACTTCGGTGGAAGTGTAATAATAGTTCTCCGCGAATGGTCCACCATAGGAAACCAGCAAAGTAGGCGTGTAAAACACGCCCGTTTGCGTCACCAGCTCAACCACGTCTTTATACAACGGCGCGAGCGGCAATGCATGCTCATGTCCGGGATATCCGTCGAAGATTTGGGTCAGATCGAGCTTCATGTCCAATGCCCCTTCCGTCGTCGGCATGATCTTCTTCTCTTTTGCAGCCATGATGATCCACTGCCGCACGTTGCGATCCCCGGCAACGTACTGCTTGATGGTGTTGGTGTGATAGTAATCCGCATAACGCTCGAGCACGCGCTTGGCATCCTTCAAGCTCTTGATCTGCTCGATCGAGAACACGCCGGGTGCAGTATAAAACACACGCGGGCCGAGCAAGTCCCCGGTTTCCACCAAATCGCTGTACGTGAGCACGTCCGTTGTCGAAGTTTGCGGATCGCGCGTCGTCATAACCCCATAAGCGAGATTGGCAAGATACTCCCAAACCACGCCGCGATGCACGCCCCACGCCGGCCACATGTGCGCGTGCGTGTCCACGAATCCCGGCAATACCGTCTTGCCGGTGATATCCAGCTCACGCGCGCCCGCAGGCGTTGGGATTTCGGAACTGTTGCCGACCTTCGTGATGCGATTGTCTTTGATGATCACAACCCCATTCTCTATAACGCCTTCATTCTGCGCCTCCGGAGTCATGGTGAGAATGCGTCCGCCACGGAGAACGATCGTGCCGCTGCCTTTCGAGCGTGGCGCTTCCAAATTGATTGCAATTCGCTTCGGCTCGTAAGTCGGCTCGTCCTTATCTTCATCTTTCTTCTCTTCCTCTTTGTTGCCGTCCTTTTTCACCGCCCCGGCCCGGGCGACCTTCATGGAGTCTTCGAATCCTTTCGCCGCTGCGAAATCGTACCGAAAAACCGTATTGCCCAGCGACCATATCGCTTCTTTCGCCCCCGGCCCCCAGCTCATGTGCAACGCGCCAACGGTCGAAAGCTTCTTCGCCGGAAAAATCGCCTCCTCAGGATTCATGACCGAAATCGTGGGAGGTTCTTCGCCGATTTTCGGAATTGTGATGCGATAGACTTGATTCTGTGCTGAAACCAGCGCGTGTTCGCCGTCGGAGCTCATCAACACTTCATCGGCGGGCAGTGACTTCTCCCCTCCAAACAACGGCATTGTTCCGGTGACCTTGGCGTGCACCCGGCGATCGGTGCCGTCCAAGCGCATGGAGATCAGGCCTTCCTCGCCTTCGTAGACGTAAATCCGATCAGGCTCGTCCGCAAAATGCGGCGAGACGCCGCGCAAAGGTGCAATACGCACGCCTGGCCCGCCAGTTGCCGGAATACGCACAAGATCGAAGCCTTGCGAAGGTACGAAATTAAAATAGCTCAAAGTGCGGCGTTGCTGCCAGGAGCCTTTGCTCACGACCACCTCATTGCCGTCGGGCGTCCAGCAAGGGTCGTCATAAAAAGCCGGGACCGTGCTCAGGCGCTGCGGGGCACCGCCTCGCGCAGCGACTTTATAAACGTGCCCGCCTTGCTCTTCCGACCACGTGACAAAAGCAATCCACTTGCCATCAGGGCTCCAAGCCGGTGCGAATTGTCCGGCAGGCATTTCCGCCAGACGCGTAAGGGCGCCGGTGGCCAGGTCTCTCACGTAAAGCTTGTGCAAAGCTGTAAAGCCAAGCTTGCTGCCCTCCGGCGAGATCCGCGGCCAGGACACTTGTCGAACTTTCACGGGGCCTTCTTCAATCGGCGTGTCGAAATGAATCTTCGGCCCCGCCGCCAGAGCCACCTCCACCTCGAATGGAATTTCGGAGCGTTCGCCGGTGGGCACAGTCAATCGATAAAGTTTTCCATCAATCGAGGTCATAATCGCTTTGCCGTCAGGTAAGAAAGCATAGCCCGGCATGAAGTCTCGCGTGAAACGCGATTCCTGATCATCCCGTTCCACCGGATAAGCCAGCCATTGTTCGAGCCCACTTTCCAGATTGCGTACACGATAACCGGTCTTGGCGTCGTGGCGCGAAGCATAGACCAGCCATTTGCCATCGGGCGAAACCGCCGGACGCACCGCCCCGCCCACTTCGCCGGTGAGTGGAAACACTTTGCCGTTGTCGCGATCATATATTGCGATCTGGAAATTGAAGGTCGCGAGGTTATAACCCCAGCGTCCCATTTTGGTGGAGAAATAAATGTAGCGACCGGCCGGCCCGAAGGCCGCACCCATCGCATTGCGCTCTTTTTCTTTGGTAAGCAGATCGATCCCACTGCCGCCGTCAACGTGATACATCCAGAGATGATTCACACCCAAGCCAATGGTTTGTTTCGAGGCGATGATGTAGTTTCCATCCGGCGTCCATTCCGGCGAGGCATACGCGCCGTTCGGACCCTTGGTGAGCGCCTTGAGACCGGTTGAGTCCGCGGCGGCCGTGGTATCGGCAATCGTTTTGCCGAACTCGAGCAGCCATAAGTTTTCATTGCCGCTGCGATCGCTGACAAAAACAATGCGTTTGCCATCCGGTGAAAAGCGTGGTTGCGTGTCCAATGCCAGGCCGCTTGTGATGCGCGTGGCTTTGCCGCCGGCGGTGGGAAGGGTATAAAGATCGCCAAGCAATTCAAACACGATTGTTTTCCCATCGGGCGAGACATCGAGCGACATCCAAGTGGCTTCGCCGGTGTTGAAGGAAATGGTTCGCTCTGGCTTCAGAGGCAAATCGGGCTCTTTTTCCTTCCTCTTCGCCGTGGTGTCGCTTTTGGCCGTATCAGCGTATGTTGTTTCCTCCACCCACGAGGCAGGCAAATCGGAGGCAATCAGGAGCAAACCGCATACTGTCGCCATAATTGCTTTCTTGATCATTGTTCTTCCTCTCCGTATTGGTTTCGATATCGCATACGACGGACCCTAAGCCTAGATAGTTTGATGAGTAAGATGGGCCTCGTCCAACCTGAATTTCACTCTTCAACCGGCAATTCTTTTAAATACGATTCCAATTGATTTGCGTGCCTGAAGATAGTGCATTTGTTGCCTACAGAATCGGCTGCCAATATATGGAACGTCCGCACGTCTGTCAAGTCGGCCTTGACGAGCTACAGCAATGTTCCCCTTGCCTTTGCAGGGTTTGCGAGTTATTTTGACATGCAGCATTTCTTCCTGAAATTGAGCAGAGCGAACCGGACCCGATATCAAAAGCGCATGCAAAGGCGCAAAAATGCGAAGGATCGCCAAGTAAAACACTTTGCGCATTCTTTGCGGCTCGGCGTCTTTGTGCGATCTCTTGGCACTTTCTGCAAGGCGATTTTTGCCCGCTTTCACAAGCATTTTCGGGAGCTTTATGCATTCACCCTTTGGTTGGAAACTCAAACCTCTCGTCTTTGCCCTGCTTGGTATTCTCTGCATCCTCGCCTACTTTTTTCTGTTTGCCCAATCACAAATCGGCCAGATTCTGCCTTTGCAAAAATCCAAAGAGGAGATTTTGGCTCAGGCCGAGAGGGCGCTCCAACAATCGCCGCTGGGCCAGTATGAACTGCAACGCGAAGTCCGGGTCGAGCTCAATGATGACTTGAGTCGCTATGCCCAGTTGAGTGTGGACAAGGGAAGCTTGCTGGCGCAGTTGCCACTGGGCCGGTGGATCGTGACCTGCGAGAACAAAGTGTCCGTCACGCCGGAATCCGGCGGCGTACGCTTCGATACCGGCGCACCCGAGAAAAAAGATGAAGAAGTCCGTTTCATAGCCGAATATGATTTCTCCGGCAAGCTGGTGGGCATGCAACAACAATATCCCGGCATTAAAGCCTCGCCGAGACTGATAGAATCCGAAGCTCTTGCGCGTGCGCATGCATACCTGCACGCCGCACAAACAGACACGTCCCGCCTCCGCCTCACGCAAAAGAAAACGACGGAAGAAGGTCAAATCTCCAAATTCGAGTTTACTTTCAAGCGGCCTTACGTGCTGTCAAGCGATCTGCAAGAAAAAATCACCGTCGAGGTCTCGCGCAGCGAAATCACACTGTTTCGCTCCGGCGTCGAGGTCGATCCGGCAAAATTCAAGCGGCCAAAAAGTGACGAAGTCAGCGAGATCGTGTTCATGGTGGGGGCTTTTGTGGTATGGATCACTATCAGCGTTTTTCTGGTCATCCTGCTATTCAAGCGTGTACGCCACGACGAATTGGAATTCACCCGCGCCCTCTGGCTTGGTCTCATTTCCGGTTTGATCATGTGGAGTAAGGTGGCCATTCAGAATTTTGGCGGCGGCTGGGACGAAACCATCATCGGCGGCATCTTTGCCGCTCTATTTACGGGGGGCAGCTTGATCCTGGTTTACGCCGTTGCCGAATCACTCGCGCGCGAGGTTTGGCCGGAGAAGCTGGTGTTGAGCGATTTGGCATTTCGCGGCCTCTTCCGCGCGAGAGAGATCGGCGCCGCCATTTTGCATTCCTTTTTTATCGGTGGGATGGGTTTGTTGCTGTATGGCCTGGCTCTATGGCTGGGCAGCCGCCTGCCGTTCAGCTATTTTGACATCGACAACGACCAGCTCTGGCCGTTGCGCAACAACCTCACCGCCGGCACGGAATTTTTCGGCACACTGCTAAGCGTGCTCTTCGGCACTTTTCTGCTTTTCACCTTCTGGAACAGTTATCTCCGCCGGCGGTTCCAATCGCAGGTCGCCGTGATGGGCTTGCTGGCCATGTCGCTCAGTCTCACGGGCTTTGCTTCGCACTATCTCCGGCCGGAGTGGCTTTCATTTCTTCTCATCTTGCCCCCGGCCGCTTATTGGGCGCGGCATGCCTTTGAACAAGATACTTTCACCATGCTGGTATCCCTTCTCATCTTTTTGTTGATCTTCGAGCTGTCGGTGATTGCAATTTTGCCGGAAGGTTGGTCGGGTTTGCCCGCGGTGGTGGCGATGGCAATCTGCCTGGTGTTGCTCGTTGCTGGTGGCTTGTTGTCAAGGAGCACAAAGATTGCGAAAGATTATGAGGACTATGTGCCGTCCTATGTCAGCCGCATTGCCCAGCGTGAAAGGTTTTTGAAAGAATTGGAGATCGCACGCATCGTGCAGATGCGCTTTCTGCCCAATCGTGTTCCACTCCTGCCGCGCTTGGAGCTCGCCAGCATCTGCCGCCCGGCCATGGAAGTTGGCGGCGACTATTTCGATTTCATCTCGCACGACGGGCAGGCGCTCAGTGTGCTGATCGGCGATGTTTCCGGTAAAGGCGTGTCTGCGGCGTTTTATATGACCATGGCCAAGGGTATTATCAAAACCTTGGTGAAGAAGGCGAGCTCACCCAAGCAAGTTCTGGCGGAAATGAATGCCGTTTTTTATGAAAACTCTCCCAAGGAAGTCTTCATCAGTCTCATCTACGGTTATTTCGATCTGCGACAAAACACTCTCACGTTTGCGCGCGCCGGGCATAATCCATTGATCGTGCACAAAAGCATCAGCGGCGCACCCCAATTGCTCAATCCCAAAGGACTGGCCATCGGCATGGATTCCGGAGCCGTGTTTGAAAAAACCATTGAAGAAGTGAGCGTGCCGACGGCGCCGGGCGATTTGTTCGTCTTCTACACCGATGGCATTTCCGAATGCATGAACAAAAACGGCGAGGAGTTTGGCGAAGAACGGCTGAGCGACTTCATCGGCCAAAACGCCCACGAGCCCGCGCAAGTATTGATGGATAAGATTACACATGAGATCACACAGTATTCTGCCGGCGTTCATCAGCATGATGATTTTACGATGGTGGTGGTGAAGGTGAGGGGTGATGATTGAAGATTGAAGATCGAGGATAGTAGATTGACAATTGAAAAATGCTAATGGTGAATGGTCGATTATGAACGATCAATCGTGGATGATCTTTCCCCCTTAGATGTCATTCAGTAAGAATCTTCCCACGTACTGGAGAAAATTCTCAAATAGGAAATCACCCGCTACCTCGAGGAATGAGATGCCTGCATTCGAAACCATATCCCTGTCTCTCGGCGCGGCAATTGCCAAGCAAATCATCAAATCCTGGCTCGGTGACAACGTCGCAGCAGGTCTTAGTGGTGAATTAGTGGATTTGCTCAAGAGCAAGACAGAAAATACATTGACGCAACACGAGTCCACGCGTCGCATTGAAAAAATTGGCGAGCAGCTTGTGGGCAAGTTACGGCCTGTGTTTGAGGTTGAGAGTCTGAAGTTAAGCGCACCTGAAATGGCAGTTGTGACTCAAGAGGTTGCTCTTACATTGGCCAAAACGCCAATCGATGCTAGATTGGTGGTTGATTATCGCTTTGATGCCGAGAGGCTTGCTCGTCACTTGTCCAATTCCCGTCCAGATGTAGTGCAGGCCTTCTCGGCTTCGGAGACCGCACTCTATGAACGCTTTTTGCGAGAAGTTTGCAAAGAAATAGTGGAAATTGCCAGCGAGCTCTCCAGCTTTGAGAGACATTGCTCTGAAACCACACTGCGAAGCCAAGATCAGGCCCTTGATTTCCTTGAAAAAATCTTTTCGCGCCCAACAGAAGAAGCTGCTGCTTTCGAAAGACTCTATTGCAACACCATTAAACAACAGCTCGACCGCATGGAGTTGTTTGGCGTGGCGCGCATGGACGTTGCCACCAAGCGCCAAAGTTTGAGCATCGCTTACGTCGCAATTGATGTGCATCAACTTGGCGATAGAGATCGGCAAGCTCAGTTGTTCGATAGCACTGTGGTTGAAGGCATGATAGAAGGAGAGTATTCCAAAGGCGCTAGACTCGCGCCACAATCTGGTCCCATCGATCAACTGCTGGCAACTTCCCGCAAGATAATCGTGCGCGGGCAAGCCGGCTCCGGCAAAAGCACGCTGCTGCAATGGCTTGCCGTACGTTCCGCGAGTCACGATTTTCCTGCCCATCTTGCGCATTGGAACAAAACTGTACCGTTTTTCATTCGCTTACGCGAGCGGGTCAACAAAGACTTTCCCAATCCGGAAGAGTTTCCTTGATTGGTGGCTCCAACTATTGCAGGACTGATGCCGCAAGGCTGGGTACACGCGCAATTGGCAAACGGTCGCGCCGTGGTATTGATTGACGGCGTGCATGAGTTGCCGAGCACCCAACGCCCGGCCATGCTCGAGCGCCTGCAGCAGTTGGCAAGCAGTTATCCGCTGACACGTTATATTGTTACTTCACGTCCGGCAGCATTGAAAGCTGAGTTGTGGCCGGAGTGGCAAGAGTGGATCGAAAAAGAAAATTTCGTCGAAACCAGCCTGCAGCCGATGAGTCCGGCGCACATCGACAATTTCATCGACCAATGGCACGAGGCCATCGCGAAGACAATTAATGATGATGAAGAAATTATTGCGCTGAAGCAGCTTCCCGGCAATCTCAAACGCCAGTTGCGTCAGCGCCCGCCCTTGCGGCGCTTGGCTGACAATCCCTTACTTTGCGCTATGATCTGCGCCTTGCATCGCGAACGCCATGAAAACCTGCCCTCTGAGCGCATTGATTTGTACAGAGGCTGTGTCGAAATGCTGTTGAGCCGACGCGATGAAGGCCGCAAGATCTATGTCAATGCCGATTATCCTGAATTGAGCGATGCGCAGAAGCTCGCATTCGCTCAAAGCTTCGCTTATTGGCTCATGAAAAACGGATACTCGGATGTTGATCTTGCAGAGGCCGATCGACATTTTGAGGGCAAACGTGATGAAATGAACCTACCCAGGGTGACCGGCGACGGCGTTCGACGCTGGTTCGTTGAGCGGGCGAGTTTATTGCGCGAGCCAGTGGCGCAGCGCATTGACTTCGCGCATCGAACCTTTCAGGAGTACTTGGCGGCACAAGCCGCAATCAAGGAGAACGACATTGGCGTGCTGATCAAGCACGGTCGCGACGATCAATGGCGTGAGACGATCATCCTGGCGGTCGGTGAAGCTCGACCCAAGGAACGAGAAAAACTATTAAAGGGATTGCTTACCTGGGCCGAGAGGTTAAGAACTGAACGCCATCGCAAGCAGTTGTACTTGCTTGCAGTCGCCTGCCTGGAAACATGCGTGGAACTGTCGTCGGAGGTGCGGCAACTTGTATTGGACAAAGCTGCCCCCTTTTTCCACCTCAAGATGAAGATGATATCAAACTTATGGCGGCTGCTGGCGACCCTGCGGTAAGCTTGCTTTCATACAATCCGGAATATTCAGGAGCAGAATCAGCTCGTTGCGTGAAGACCTTGGCGATGATTGGTAGCAACGTGGCTTTAAAGACAATTGCGGAATATGCTCGTGATCCTGATGATCGTTGGGAAATTAGAGACGAAATAGGGCGGGCTTGGGAACAGTTTGATCGCTCTAAGTATTCCCATGAGGTTTTGATACGGTGTCGGCACCTTCGGTTGGAGAATCATTCTTCATGGGAAGGATTTGAAAACTTGCCACACTTGATATGGCTGATACTCGATACTAGCCACTTGACAGATCTTAGTCCTATCCAATATCTTCGCAACTTGCAGCTCCTAACTTTGGATGGCTGGGATCAACTCTCCGATTTGAGTCCGCTTATTCATGCTCAGAACCTAGAAGCGTTAATTATTCAGGATTGCAAGAACTTCTGTGATCTTGGCCCCATAGCGCATTTTAAAAATCTAAAAATGTTGCATTTACACAACCGTCAACAAATTCGAGAGATTAACGCTCTCACGAAGATGGCAAAACTTGCTCACCTGGGCATTTCTCGATCGCCGGAGGTAGAATTGAGTCCGATTGCGACTCTTCAAAACCTTACTTCATTGGATGTTTGGCACGTACCGATAAGCAATCCCAGCTTATTTGCCGGTTTAACCAATCTAAATCGGCTAACGCTTGACAATACAAAAACAGAAAGTTTAGAGTTCCTCTCTGGTCTTACTGAATTGACAGAAATTGGGATCAAGCATGTTCCGATCCACGATCTCAGGATTCTCTCAGCACTCCCAAAACTGAAACGCGTGGCTCTAAGCGACCCACGATTAATCAACAATCTGACCCATCTGCTGGAAATAGATATTGGGGGCGTAAGAACAAAAGACCTTACTCCATTAGCTGCTTTTGCTGGACTGGAGAGATTATTTATGGCTAGAACACAAGTTGCCGACTTGACGCCTCTTGCTAACTTAACGAACTTAATCTTTTTGAACGCTAATGACTCCAAGATTTCTGACCTAAGTCCACTCCAGAATCTTACAAAGCTGAGGTCTTTGTTCATCAGCAATACTAATGTGACTGATCTCAGCCCACTCGCCAATTTGGCGAGTCTGGAAATACTCGCAATTCGCGGAACGCCAGTGAAAGACTTGAGTCCGATGAAGGGAATAAAAGGGTTGAAGATTATTAGGTGAAACGGTTGGGTTAAGAGGCAAAAAGGAAAAATTCGTCATGGTCAAGCGTGATCGAAATGAAATGGGCTTTAGCCGGCGTTTAAAGTGGGGACTCTCCTCGGTGTGCGGGAAGATCCCGAAGCCGATGTACATTGTTCAATCGAGGATTGTCTCCTGCGCTTGGGAGGATGCTTACAGCATGACAGATAAGAAAACCATTGAGAAGGGGGTTCGAAATGAGCAAGGGAAATTATTATGTCTATATCACGACCAATCCTAGCAGAACCGTGCTTTACACGGGTGTCACCAATGATCTCAAGCGCCGTGTGCGACAGCACTATCAAAA
>JBOHQX010000081.1:0-8253 GCA_050732395.1 bacterium | reverse complement strand
AAACCTCATTCTGTCATGCAGAAGGCATCTTGGTAGATTCGGCACCTAGGCCTGAAATCGGCACTGTGCCCGAGTCAACCAAGATCCCTGCGGGATGACATTTCAGGGTTTTCGGACAGGCTCTTATATCGAAATTTGAATTTTTAGCTTTGATTTTTGGATTTTCAAAAAATGATCTGGATCGAGCTGCTCATTCTCCTGGCCTGCATCCTCATCGGCGCGCGCCTCGGTGGAATTGCCCTCGGCACCATCGCAGGCATTGGCCTGGTCATATTCGTGTTCCTCTTCGGGCTGCCGCCGGGCGGTCCGCCGGGAGTGGTCATTGGCATGATCATCGCGGTGATTACGGCGCTCGCCACCGTGCAAGCCGCCGGCGGGCTTGACTATTTGGTGGCGCTTGCCGAGAAAATCATGCGCAAAAGTCCGCAGTATATTACCTTCGTCGCGCCAATCGTTACTTACATTCTGATTTTTGCCTCGGGCACGACGCACGTCATTTACGCGCTGCTGCCGGTCATCGCCGAGGTCAGCCGCAAGGCCGGCATCCGCCCGGAGCGACCGCTTTCGATCAGCGTCATTGCCGGTTTTCAGGGCGTCGTCGCCTCTCCGATTTCGGCCGCCACGGTGGCGATGCTCGGCTTTCTTGCGGCCAAAGACGTTTCTCTGCCGCGGTTGCTGACGATCACCATTCCTTCCACGTTCATTGCGGTTTTGATCGGCGCTTTGTCGGTGGCATGGCGCGGCAAAAAATTGAGCGAGGATGAGGAATATCAAGCACGCCTTGCCAGCGGCGCGGTAAAACCTCCGGAAGCATTGCCCGAGCTGCGGGCAAAAGCGCTGTTCAACGCCCGTGGCTCGACGCTGCTGTTTCTGGCTGGCATCATCGTGGTTGTGTTGATTGGCATATTCCCAAACCTGCGCCCAGTATACCAAATCGTTGGAGAAGGCGCAATCGAGACCGAGCAGGTGAGAATGGACATGGCTATTATGATCGTCATGATCGCCGTCTCCGGCTTGGCGATGATTTTTTTTAAGGCCTCGCCCGAGAGCACGCTAAAGGGAACCATCATGCGCAGCGGCATTACGGCGATCATTTCCATCCTCGGGGTCTCTTGGCTGGGTTCATCCTTCTTTGAAGGTAATCGCGCCTTTATCGTCGGCGGCATTGCGGACCTCATCCGCTCCTATCCCTGGACATTTGCGGCGGGCCTGTTTCTGCTCTCGACCATGCTTTTCAGCGCCGCAGCCACGGTTGCGATACTCATGCCCGTGGGCGTGGCGTTGGGAATGCCGGCCTCTTTGTTGATCGCATTCTATCCGGCGGCCAACGGCGTTTTCTTTCTGCCCACGTACGGCACGCTGCTCGCCGCGGTCTCGTTCGATCAAACCGGAACGACGAAGATCGGAAAGTATTTGCTCAACCATAGTTTCATGCTGCCGGGCCTGGTGACGACGATTGCGGCGATCGTCATCGCACTTCTGCTGAACACGGTTTTTGCTTAGAATTTCAACATTGGAGTGGAGTGTGAGAACAACTGCGTTCATTTTCGTGGGAACCCTGCTCTGCACCACCCTCGCGTCCGGCCAGGTGGCTCCTGACAAACTTGTCTTCAAAGGCGACGCCGCCTTGATCGACAGCTTGAAACAATCGGAATATCCCTACGTTTTTCCCATTTGGGGTGAGAAAGTCCAGAAGCTGGGCATCACTCTACCGCTGTCGGCCGGGCTCAGCCTCAATTATCTCTGGCAGGAATCCGATATCTTGATCGACAACCTTATGGTGGGCTTTAATCATGGTCCCATGGTCGATATTGCCGAAGTGGTGAGGTTGAACAGCGCTGTTGCAAAAGCTTCCGGTGTCAATCTCCGGCCTGACCTTTGGGTCTTGCCCTTCCTGAACGTTTACGGCATCATCGCCGTAGCGAAAACCTCTACGACCATAGATGCCGGCTTGTGGCTTCCGGATACCAGCAACAATTGGCAGGAGATCACGGCGTTTTCAACAGAAGCAAACTTTGATGCCCATACGCTGGGTTTCGGACTGACTCCCACTGCCGGTGTTGGCGGCGGTTGGGTTGCCCTGGACATGAACTTCGCCTGGTCGGATGTCAGTGCCCTGGCGCAGCCAGCCTTTTCCTTCGTATTCGGCCCTCGTTTGGGCAAAACCTTCAAATTCAAAAACCCGCAAAGAACGGTTGCCGTCTGGGTGGGCGGTTTCAGGCTTAACATAGGCTCTGCCACCAGTGGCTCGCTGAATATCTCGGACGTGATTCCTGCTGATGAATTACAAGGCAAAGTGGACCAGGGTTTTCAAAGAGTGGAGGAAACACAGATCCAGGTGGACAATTGGTGGAATGGATTGTCGCCTATCGAAAAACAAAACCCGGTCAACAAGGCAAAATACGACGTGGCAAATCGCACCATTGAAAAGGCAGGCACTTTCTTGACCAACTTGGACGGCGCGCTCAGCAACGCGGAATCTGCAACCGTGCAATATTCGCTCGAGAAAAGCCAGAAGGAAAGATGGAATTTTATTGTCGGTTCGCAATTTCAGTTGAACTCAAGCCTCATGTTTCGTGGAGAGTTCGGCTTCCTGGGCGCGCGGCAGCAATTCATCGGGGGAATACAGTATCGTTTTGGGTTGTGAGTTTTAACTCGGATGAACCGGGTTGAGTTTGGGATTTCCCAAGCAATTTGGGGATTGTCATTCAGAAGGAAACTTGGTCAGCGCTGTCGACTTCGTCCTGCAAAGATTCAGCATTTTGATGCTTCGACACAACTTGCCAGGATTCCTACTGAATAACAGCGTGGAGTAGATGCTCTATCTGAACGTAGTAGCACTGAGCTTGATGAGCGAATCGGCCAATTTCATGAAGAAAACTCTACTGGTGATCACCGTTCTGTTATCCACCCGAACAGCGGACGCCCAAGTCATCATTTCCCTCCTCTTTGGCGAGAAACTGAATACCGGGAAGATTGAGTTTGGCCTCGATGGCGGTTTGAATCTGGCCTCCGTAGATGGCATTGACGGAGCGAAAAATCTCACGGCCTGGAACCTCGGATTCTATTTCGATATCAAATTCAACAATCCCGCCTGGATGATGCACACGGGCGTGATCGTGAAATCAACCATGGGCGCCGAGAATCTTCCATTATATTCCTTGGGCGACGCGAATCTGGACAGCGCTTTCACGGGCGGCGGCGTGACCACGAAACTGCAATACTTCAATGTGCCGATCATGTTGAAGCACAAATTCCGGAATAACTTCTTTCTGGAAGGCGGAGCGCTGCTGGGCTTGCTGCGCAAGGCTTCTGACCAGTTCGCCAACACAGTGCAGGAACAGGATGACCTGGCGTACGAACGAAATGTCAAAGACGCGTACCATCGGCTGGATGCCGGGCTGATGATTGGTGCAGGGTACCGCCTGCTCGGCGGCGACGGCATGAACCTGGGTGTGCGCTATTATCATGGCCTCGTCGACACCTTCATCGATGATGCAACTCCGAACCAGTACAACCGGTCGCTCTATTTCACCGTGGGTATTCCCATTGGTGCCGGGAAAGATTCGGAAAACGGCAAGCAATAGCCGCGCTGTTGCTCGCGTTTTCTCCTGAATAAGCTGAAGGCACTTATGCAAAATATCTCGCTGACGGAACTTCAAACGTTAGCCGTTGGCCTTGCGGCGTTGGCGCTCGGCACGACGCTTTGCCGGCGTCTGCGGGTGTTGGAGCGGCTCGACATCCCGGCGCCTGTAGTCGGCGGCCTGCTGATCGCCTTCGGCGTCGCGGCGATGCAAGCATACGCCGGCATTGAGATTCTGTTCGCTTCCAAGCTCTCAGATATTCTTCTGCTCATGTTTTTTACCACCGTCGGATTGTCGGCGAAGTTCTCGGCGCTGAAGGCGGGCGGCAAACCGCTGATCATCTTATGCGCCGTGACCGTGCTCATGATCATCGTTCAAAACCTCATCGGCGTGCTGATCGCACTGATCTACGGCGCGCATCCATATTATGGACTGTTGGTGGGCAGCATTTCCTTGGTCGGCGGTCCCGGCACGGCAGCCGCTTGGGCAAAGGAAGCCCAAGCCGTGGGCCTTGCTGCTGCACCTGAAGTTGCCGTAGCCGGAGCAACCCTCGCCGTCATTGCCGGCGCCCTCGTCGCGGGCCCGATCACCAGCCAGCTGGTGCAGCGCCGCGGCCTGCATGGCGCGACAGCGCCCTCGCAACCACCGTGGGTTGAGCCTCAGCCTGCCACCACGCAACCACCGCCGCAGATCGAACAGGTGATGCGCACGATGCTCCTCATTATTATAGCTGTCTTGATCGGCGATACCCTCAACGGTTGGGCGAAGGTCGTTGGGTTGGTGCTGCCCGGATTCCTCACCGCGATGCTGGGCGGCGTCTTGATCACAAATGTTGCCGGGGCGCTGGACACAAAGCTTGAATTCAGCCCGATCGAACGGAACGGCCAGATTGCGTTGCAAGCGTTCTTGGTCATGTACCTTATGAGCCTCAAGCTTTGGACCATCGGCGTTGTGATCGTGCCGCTCGTGATCAACGTCATCGTGCAGATTGTGATCACGACCCTGATCGCGCTCCTCATACTCTTTCGCTTGCTTGGGCGCGATTACGATGCTGCGCTCACGGTCGGTGGCTTCATCGGTTTTGGCTTGAGCTCAATGGCCGTCGGCATGGCCACCATGGATAAAATCGCCGGCCATCACGGTCCCTCGCCGAAAGCCTTCATGCTCATTACGCTCGCGGGATCATTTTTTGTGGACCTGGCCAACGCCTTCATCGTGCAGGCATTCCTGGCTCTCCCCATGTTCCGTTGAGAAGGCCAAAAGCATAAGCGCTTAAGGAAATAAACATGGAATAAAATTCTGAAAGTTTACACACGGATCAAAAACTCACGCGGATTGAAAGCTTTTCCGTGCGTTTTTGATCCGCGTGTGCTGCCCGAAGGGCTTCTGTTTTCAGTCTGTCTGAAAAGCAGAGGTAGTCCATAACTCGCCAGTCTGTGACCAGTTAAGGAGAAAAATGTTGAGCCCAGCACCAACAGCATTATGCGCATCAACACTATCGGATGCGGACTCGATTAAAAAGCGCTCCCTGTTTATCCGACCGTTAGCAACATGCGTCGCTCTCATGCTTGCATGCGTGCTTGCTGTCTTCCCATGGAAACTCGCGGCGCAGGAAGCCGAGCCTCTTCCGAGCCCGGATGAAGTAAAGGCTGATAGTACATACAAAAACCAAATTAGCGGCGAGTTTACGCCCGGCCGGGGATTTGACGTGGTGAAGACCAGCCGCGCCAGTCTCAACATCAGTGCGTATGGGTTGGCGCGCTACATCAACCAGTTGCCGGCAAAACAATCTTACGTCGATCATCTCGGTCGAACCCGCGGCCGCGATGACCGTCACAATCAAGTGGACCAGCCCTCGCCGGTCAATCAACAGGTTAAACTCTCCGATGCTGTGCTGTTCTACGAGACCGGTGCGCTGGCCGAAGGCGTGACTGTTCAGCAAACGGACTTCAGCCTCATTGCGATCGATGCCGGTCTGAAATACAAGGGCCTGCATCTGCAGGGTGAATATTATTTTCGCAAACTGGCCGATTTTCTGGCCGATGGCCCATTGCCCCGTAATTCCATCGCAGATCGCGGCTTCAATGTCTCGGCCATGTACCAGGTTCTGCCGAAGTTGGCCGTGTATGGCACGAACTCCATCGTCAATGACGATTTCGGGATAAAACCGTGGGAAGTTGCAGGCGGCTTGAGTTTCTATCCCTCTGGTATGCGCAGTTGGCGACTGAATCTGCATGTGATTCGAGTAGAGAAATCCCCGGCCTTCTCGCAGTTCGGCTTTTATATCAATGGCCAGCACGGGACGACGATTTCAGCCGGAACGGACATTTTGCTTTGAAATTGTTTTATTGCACAATTTTCTGACGAGTTGTCAAATGAAACTGCACTTTCATACAATGGAGATCTGCTCGGTGCTGCGTCGCAGGGCAATCATCCTTTTTGTGGCTCTGGCCGGTGCAGTTGTGGCCCAGCAACCTGCCTCGGCGAACCTCAAGCCCCAGAGCTATGCGTTGCATGACGTTCACTTTCACCTGACCAATTACGTGCAAGAAGGCACGGATATACGCAAGTTTCTGGACATCATGGGCACGAAGGTCGGCCGGGTGGCGTTGTTTGGCATTCCTCTGCAACAACAGTGGTCGTACGGCAACACCGGCGACTTTGCCCCGACTTACTATTTGCAAACGGACGCACCGCTCTACTATTATTCTTTTATCGATGCCTACATTGCCATGGCGTACAAATCCTTGTCGCCAGAGCAGCAGGCACGTTTCGATCCCATGATCACCGGTTTCAACCCGGCGGACATGTATGGCGCCGATCACATTCGCCGCGTGTTGCTGACTTTTCCGGGCGTGTTCTCCGGAATTGGCGAATTCACCATTCACAAAGAATTCGTTTCATCCAAGATCGCCGGCGAGACGGCGAGCCTCACCAATCCAGCCCTTGACCGCATTCTCGATTTCGCCGGCGAAGTCGGGCTGGTCGTGCTTCTGCACAATGATATCAACATGCCCTTTCCCAAGCCGGATCAGGAACCTTACATGCTCAAGCAGTTGAAAGAGCTGTTTAGCCGGCATCCCAAGACGACGATTATCTGGGCGCATTGCGGCTTGGGAAGAATCGTTCGCCCGGTGCAGGATCAACTTGCAATGTTGGAGCACGCGCTCGCCAACCCCGGCGCCCAGCACGTGTATATTGACATTTCATGGGATGAAGTGGCAAAATACATTGTGCAATCCCCGGAATCGATCAAGCTGACCGCCGAGCTGATCAACCGCTATCCCGACCGTTTTCTCTTTGGCACGGATGAAGTGGCGCCCTCGGATCAGCAGAAATATCTCAAGGTCTATGATTTGTATGAGCCCTTGTTCGCCCGTTTAACCAAGGAGGCAAGTGAAAAGCTGCGCAAGGGAAACTACGAGCGGCTGTTTGACGAAGCAAGGCTCAAAGTGAGGGCGTGGGAAGAAAAAATCCAAAACTCAAAATCCAAAATCCAAAGGTAGTTCTGAGTTTTGGGCTTTGAGTTTTGAATTTTGAAATTAAACCTTCAATCAACCAACCAAAGGTAAGGAGGAATCAATGAAACCGCAAAGAGCGCGTGGCTTGAGCATCAATGGGCTCATCATCGCCGCGCTTCTGGTAACTGTGGCACCGAACTCTAAAGCCCAGGAGACCAGGCCGCGCTTGGATATCTACGGCTTTGCCATGATGGACATGGGAATTGACCTCAAGCGGTCCGATCCGGTTTGGTTTGACGTGATTCGGCCGACCAAGTTGCCGTCATTCGAGAGGCAGTTCGGCGAGGACGGCAACACCTATGCCGGCGTGCGGCAAACCCGCTTTGGCGTGAAGGGATACGCGCCTACGGCGCTGGGTGAGTTGAGGACGACCTTTGAATTTGAGTTGTTCGGCACCGGCGTCGATGCCGGGCAAACCACGTTTCGCCTGCGCCACGCTTATGGCGAACTCGGCAAGTTCGGCGCGGGACAAACTTGGAGCCCGTTCATGGACATCGACGTGTTTCCGAACTCCGTCGAGTACTGGGGTCCAAACGGCATGGTATTCTTCCGCAATGTGCAGGTGCGCTGGATGCCGATTCAGGGCGATACACGCATGACCATTGCACTCGAACGGCCAGGGGCCAGCGCCGATGCCGGGATCTATGCCGAGAGGATCGAATTGACCGACATCAGCCCGCGTTTCCCCCTGCCGGATCTCTCTGCGGAATATCGCCTCGGCAGGCCTTGGGGATATGTGGAAATCGCCGGCATTGTGCGACAAATCAAATGGGATGACCTTGGGCAGCAGCAGTTTGATCTTTCCGGCAGTGAAATGGGCTGGGGCATCAACTTGAGCTCGAATCTCAAGCTCGGCGCGAAAAAGCAAAATAAGCTGATGCTTTCGGTCGTTTATGGTGAAGGCGTCCAGAACTACATGAATGATGCACCGGTGGATGTCGGCATCAAGCAGGTCACGGTTGCGAATCCCAGCCCCAACGCCGCCTTAGATGTCGGTGAAGCTCTTCCGCTCCTGGGCTTGGTCGCGTTCTATGATCATTACTGGAACGAGAAGTGGAGCACCTCGCTGGGTTACTCACGCTTGGACATAGAGAACTCCAGCGGCCAAGCCTCGAGCGCGTTTAAAGTGGGCCAGTACGGTCTCGTCA
>JBOHQX010000080.1:0-15749 GCA_050732395.1 bacterium | reverse complement strand
GAAAACCCTGAAATGTCATCCCGCAGGGATCTTGGTTGACTCGGGCACAGTGCCGATTTCAGGCCTAGGTGCCGAATCTACCAAGATGCCTTCTGCATGACAGAATGAGGTTTCCGGATAGGCTCTTAACAAGTGTGCCGCTCCCATCCGAAAACAAGATGAGAGCGGCACATGATACCGCTCGCCTAAAGGAAAACGGCACAATTCAAAGGCAGTTCTGAGTTACCGCAGCAGATTCATCTGCCGCACCTGATTGAAACTGCTGGTGCGAAGTTGATAAAAATACACGCCACTCGCCAGGACTCTGCCGGAACTGTTCTTGCCGTTCCAGCGCACACGATGATAGCCGGCATCGTACCGGCCGTCGGCAAGGGTGACGATCTCGTGGCCCAGCGTGTTGTAAATCTTGATGACGACGTGGCTGGCTTCGGGTATTTGAAAACGGATCTCGGTCTCCGGATTGAAAGGATTGGGATAGTTCTGCTCCAATGCGTATTTAGACGGCTTCTCCAGCTCCAATCCCGTGACGGCCTCACGCGCGACTGGTGCAGTGCCGGCGGTGGCGGCGATCGTTGGCGCGCTGCATCCGCTCAAAACTTCATAGACCGGCCCATTATCAACGGCACCTGCTCCTGTCTGGGTTACCGGCACCTTTACCTGAAATGAAGCGGTGCCGACGTTGCCCGAAGCATCTTCTGCCGCGACGTGGATCGTGTAGACGCGGCCGTTGCCATTATCTTGTCTTTCGCCGCGGAATTGCACGGTCTGGCAATTCACAATGACAATGTCGTCAGTGGTGTTACCATCGTCGTTGCCATTTTCGGGCTCGTCGCTGGTCGCCGAAACAATAAACACGTCCGCGAGCGAAAGCCCGGGTGTCCCTCCGTCCGTGACCGAGGTTATAAAATCAGCAACTGCAAAAGTATGATACTGGTGATTCGGCGGCCAGAGTGTGGCAGGCGATCCAGCTACAGTGATGGCCGGAGGAACGACGTCGAGATACATGACCAGGCCATCGTGGTCGGAAGATCGCAAAGGGGTGGTATCATCGCTGATCAGAATCCCGGCAGCATCTGCGTTGCCGCGGCCATATTGCAGTCCGGTCGGCGTGAGCGCCTGGGAGGTGAGCATGTGATCCAACACCTGCGCGCTGCCGCCGAATATAAAGGAATACTGCTGCTCTGCCGGCAGGCTCAACACCTGCTTGGCCAGGTTGGGACTAACGAGATCGGGGCCGGACAAGAGGTTGTCGCCGGGGGTGAAACTGCCTGCGATCTGGCCCACGGCATCCACGAAACCATCGGTGAACTGATAGGCATTGAAATCGCCCGTGACCACAAGGCGCACATCGGGATTGCTGGTTTGCATATCCTGCACTTTCTGCGCGATGGATTGCGCCTGCTCCAGACGCTTCTGCCGCACCCGCGGCCCATCCACAGGATCCTCGATGCCACCGAGCGAGCGATTGTGCACCGCCATGACCACAATTGGCGACGAGGTGCTGCCGATAACGAAACTGCCTTCGAGCAACAACGGCGGACGATCGTGCAAGAGCGAGCCGTCCACACTCAGCGTTTCCGTCGCGCCAAGCTGGGTGATGGCGTCAACCTGCACCGTGCTTCGCACCAGAAAGCCAGTGTCAATACCGCCGACGTCATTGCCTTCGACGAGATAGAAGGTGTAAACGATGCCGGGGTTATCGGATGCGATTTTGTTGGCAAGCGCTTGCAACACCGCCAGCTTTTCCGCTTCTTCGACCGCCAAAATATCCGGTGCTCCGAGAACGTTGCGAATATACAACGAGAACTTGGCGAGACGCCGCGCATATTCTGCCGCGCTTACGACCGCGCCGTCATCTTGCGATCCGGGATCGTTGACATTGTCGAACAATCGGAAAAGATTGAGCGTGCCGATGGTGACTTCATCCGCGTTGCGCGCCCGTACTGCAACCGGCAAGGTGGCCGGTGTAAAGGAGAATTGCTTGGGCCAAAGCTCGTAGCCGTTGAACTCAAAGCCAAGCACACCGACTGCATCAAAGGAAGAGCCAGCCGGCACGATCTGATTCGGCAAGCCGAGCCGGTCGGGATCGAGCTCGAAGACTTCGGGATTCCCATCCCAAACCGGCAACGAGGGCAGGCCCGGAAACGCAATCCCGGGCTCACGGAACGTCCGGTCTGGTGCCGCCACGATGAACACTTCAGCGATCGGGTCGCTGCCAAAGGTTTGGTTCGACGCGGTAACGGCCCCGCCGTTAATTTGAATCAGCATGCCCTCATAACGCTCCAGCTCATTCGCCGGCTGCGGTTGATTGGGCGAAGGCGTCGAGGCATCAAGTATGACCGGTGCTGGCAAAGGATTGCCGGACGAAACCACTGTCACGATGGGATTGCTGCTGATTTCAGTGAATGCAAAGAACTCCACGGCCTGGCCGGTGACATTCACAAAGTCACCCACGGCAACAGCGGGAGCGCTGCCGGTGAAAACAAAGATGCCATTGGAAGTTTCGTCGTCGGCATCGACTCTGGCCGCAGGCGTTTGCATGGAAAAACCGTCGGGCGCGACTGCCGTCACTACGTTGTTTTCGGTAATGACGGTTTGATTGGCGAAGGGTGAGGTCAATCCTGTACCTTGAATCTCAAAGATCTCCGCCATGACCGGCGGCGGCGGGCCGACGTTCTCCGTCCCTGGCGTTGGTGGGAATGGCGCATAGGTGTCGGTGTTGCGCGCCCCGCCTGAGCCGTTGGGAATGCGCTGGCTCGAATGATTGGCGCCATCAACTGCGCCGTTTTCGTTGACCTGCGGCTGGCCGGCGTTCAACAACACCAGCAGTCCGGCGTCATCCGCATCGTCGGTGTCATACACAATGGCGTCAATGAGATTCGACGTGGTCACGGCGGTGCCAGTAGGAAAGTTAGATGCGTTCCCGAAATAAAGAGCGACTGCGTCTGCGCCGTTTTGAAGCGTGTTCACCGCGAAGGTAAGGTCGACATTTGCCACGCCGGTATTGCCAAGCACGAAAAAGCCATTGGCATCTGTGCTGAAGCCATCGAGATCGATTGCCGCATAGGACAAATCGTTGGCACCGTTGTAAAACACCACCACCAGGCCGCTGAGCGAAGTATTTCCGGCGCCGCCGTCATAGAGCTCGATAAATTCCAGGGCATCGGTGCCGGGCGTATCGGAATCGAGCTCGTTGATCACCACGCTGCTTGACACAGCGGTCGTGCTAAAAGTGAACGCGTAATCGGCCTCCATGTTATCCGGCGGATCGGCAGCGTCCTGATCGGTGACGTTAGCGGCAAAAAGAGTTACGGTCACTGTTTCGTTGATAGAAAAATCAACATCAGGGTTGAGGATGAAATTCTGCGGGCCACCACTGAGCGTCGCAGTGTGCGAGCCACTGGAGGAACCGATAATCGAGAACCAACTGCCAGCGAGGTTCACGGCTTCGCTGAAATTGATCGTGATACTGGCATCAACGGAGATGCCGGTTCCCCCATTGGTTGGCGTCGTGCTCAGCACGCTGGGAGGTTGATCGACGCCTCCAAACGATTGGCCGGTGTTGAAGGAACCGAAAGAGGCTGCTGCTGGCGCGTTCCAGGTGAAGTCTTCATAATTGGTGCCCGTACCACTCAGGCGCAAAGACTGGCCCAGCGGCTCGCTGCCGTTTTCTGATACGCCAATATCGGTGCTGAGCATACCATTCGCCGGCCCGCCGACCGCTGTGAATGTACCTTCATAACTCAGAAACTGTACCACCGTGCTCGAGGCATTCACCAATGCAATACCGTCGGGAGAGCCATTCTGAATGCCATTGGATGGGTAAGTCAATACGACCACGCCAAAACCGCTGCCCCCGATATCGAGAATCGTCCCGCTCAGCGCGTCGGTATCATAGACGGCGCCGCCGGTGCCATTGTAGAGAACAATGCTCCAGCCGGTGAGATCCGTGCCGGCTGGTCCGACAATCTCAATCGCTTCTCCGGCATCGGTGCCGGTGTTGTCATAGTGAATTTCGTTGATAAAGACCGGAGTTTGCCCCATCAGTGGCAATGCCAAGCACAAAGCACACCCTAGCACCCAGTAACCTAAACGCAGTGCCATTCGGCTCATGTCATGTCTCCTGAATGAAAACGGTCCACAGCTCTGTATGGGTGATCATTCATTTCCGTTCGATGCGGTTCATTGAAGCTGAATCTACTGTGCGAGAAATGAACGACTGGAGAGGGAATTGAGGCAGGAGAGGCATCTCAGGGCGCTCGGATGCATGGTTGAATCCGGCCCAAGACACTCGTTTGGAGGCAATGCGTTCGCCACCATAAGAGTTTCGAGAGCATGGGCAGTGACGCTCGTACGCGACGCATATGTGGTTAACCAGATGAGCGGTTCTATCTCTGGCATGAGCACGCCCCTGTGCCAAACGCTGGCGAATGGCTCCAACAACTTTGCCCAATATCAGTCCGTAAAAGAAGCTAAAATCACATTAAGGTATTCTTATTGAGGGGAGAAGTCACCATTAATTCTGAAAAAATCATCGAAAAGTCAAGGCCTGAGGTTAGGTTTTAGTGGCGATTTCAATTAAATTGTTGTAACATTGTGTGAGCTTTGTGTTTTTCCTGAATATAACTTCGGGCAAGCATGAATTTGTTCAGAGGTTGTGGATGATGATCAGCACAAAACGTAAGACCACCACTAACCGATATTTTCAAGCCGTCGAGTGTGGATGGGCTTTAATCATCTACATGGCACTCTCACTCACACTCTTCCTGCCCGCTACGCTGCCCGCCCAACAAACACGCCTACGCTTCGAGCGCGTTTCTTTGGAGCACGGACTGGCACAAAGCACAATGCAAGCCATCTTTTGCGCAAGCATATCGCGGAAACCGAGGACCTCACGCTGGCGCATTGGCAAAATGACATTTCGCTCGAGTTCGTGGCGTTGCACTATGGCCGCCCCGAGAACAACGAGTATGCTTACAGGTTGGAGAATTACGACACGGACTGGCGGCAGGCTGGAACACAGCGCGTCGCGACCTACACCAATCTTGATCCGGGCGCCTACGTCTTCCGCGTCAAAGGCTCGAACAATGATGGCGTCTGGAACGAAGAAGGCATTGCTCTCCACCTCACCATCACCCCGCCATGGTGGCGAACGACCGCGGCATACGTGTTGTATGCCTTGTTTCTGCTCCTGGCCGTCGTGACGGTCGAGCGTCTACATCGCAGCCGTGTGCTGGCGAAGGAAAGGGCCGGCGCTTATCTACGCGAGGCAGAGTTGCGTGCAGAAGCAGCGGAAGCCAGAGCCCGGGCCATTCAGGCGGAGAATGAGCGCAAATCCCTCGAGCTGGAGGAGGCGCGCAAGCTGCAATTGTCGATGTTGCCGAAAACCGTGCCTGCACTTCCCCATTTCGATATCGCGGTCTATATGCAAACCGCCAACGAGGTCGGTGGCGATTATTATGATTTCAAGCTCGAAGATGACGGCACGTTGACCGCTGCGGTTGGCGACGCCACCGGCCATGGCCTGCAGGCCGGTACCATGGTTGCGGCTACCAAGAGCCTGTTCAATTCGCTGTCGCACATGCCGCATCCGGTGCCGATTTTGGCCGAAGCCTCGTATGCGCTCAAAGGGATGGGATTTCACAACATGTACATGGCGATGACCGTCGCCAAGTTCAAAGAGCGCCACTTGCGGCTGGCAACGGCCGGTATGCCGCATACGCTCATTTATCGCGCCAGCTCCGATTGGGTTGAAGAAGTGGCGCTCAAGGGCCTGCCCCTGGGAAGCTTTTCCGAGGTGCAATACCAATGGAAGGATCTCAATTTGAATGCTGGTGACGCGGTGCTGTTCATGAGTGATGGATTGCCCGAGATGTTCAATGCGCATGGTGAGATACTGGGTGAAGACCGTACCAAAGAGCTGTTCAAAGAAGTGGGACAAGTCTCATCGGATCAAATTGTCCAGCATTTGGTCAAGGCCGGAAAGGCCTGGGCGAACGGCCAGCCACAGAATGATGACGTGACGTTGGTGGTGGTGAAGGTGAAATAGGCCATGTTTGTCACGAACGCCCCGGGATGAATCGTGGGCTATCATGTGGCTAGCACAATCAAAAAATGCTATCAAAAAATATTTGCATGTGATAGCGTATTTTGCTATCATATAAACAATGAATAAACAGCATCAAAAGACCCTGGAGTCTATCTTCAAGACACCTGTTCCTTTCAACTTGGAATGGAGACGGATTGAGGCACTTTTCATCGCCCTTGGGGCTCGTGTCATCGAGGGCAAGGGTTCAAGAGTACGGTTTGTGTTACACAATGTCATCATTACCTTTCATCGACCTCATCCTCATAAGGAAGCCAAGCCATACCAGGTACGTGATGCACGACGGTTTTTGGAACAATTAGGAATCAAACCATGAAGACAATGACATACAAAGGCTATGCTGCCTACATCGAATACAGTGACGAAGATAGCAGCTTTGTTGGTCATATTGCGGGTATTAATGATATTGTGGGATTTCACGGGGAGTCAGTAGCAAAATTGCGTTCAGCTTTCAAAGAGGCAGTTGATGACTATCTCGAGACTTGCAAAAAACTGAATCGTCTTCCTCAAAAACCGTATTCTGGGAAACTAATGCTACGTGTTCCGCCGGAAATTCATGCGGCCGTGGCAATAGCTGCCGAAGTCAGGGGAAAAAGCATAAATCAATGGGCTACTGAGACTTTAGCGCAAGCAGTAAATCAATGAGATCAGCAAACACGTCACAGCGCTCACGCAGAATTGCCTATTCCAAAATCTAAACTGCAAAACTCTTGCGCGAATCGAGTTGTTTTGCTAACAGTCGTGCTGTAGCGGACGCTGCGCGCCGGATCGTTTTTTAAAATTGTTCAAGCAGCGAACTTTGGCGGCTTCGTCGACGTCTGTCGCAGAGTGCGCAGCGCCGCAAACGCTGGTGAAGGACGCTAAAGTGGCCTTTATTTTTTAGCGCCATTCATGGCGCTTTCACATTTTAGCCCAACGATTCACTGTCGGGCGATCGTAGCAATAATCATTCAGGTGAATTCGATTGGCAACGAGCCCCGCCCCACCCCGCGCCCCACGATGAATCGTGGGGCTAGGATGTGGAAGGACGCTAAAGCGTCCTATTTCTCTATCTTTTCGTTCTCTATCCTCGATCTTCGACCATCGACCATCGACCATCAACCATCAACCAACCCTACCTCCCCACCTGCAGCCTCTTCAACAACTGAATCTGCCCCGCGTGATACAGATCGTGCGAAGCAATGCCGGCGATCATTGCCAGATTGCTGAACTTACTCCCTTTGGGGGTATGGTGAAGATCCCGGGAACTCAGCCCCACCAAGGATTCACGCAGGACATTGTGCATCTCGTTAAGAAGTTTGGTATCAGTTTTCCACGCGCTCTCAACGGCGGCCGGATCGGCAGGGCGTGGAAACCAGTTCGAGCCCTGCAATGGGAAAGAACCTCGTTTCTCACCGCGTAACCGCCGCCACACGGCGTATTTCCAGTAGGCGGCATGGACGACAATCTCCCAAACGTTGTGCCGATCCGGCGCGGGGCGCCAGGCTGCGGCGTTGGCATCTATGCCTTTGATCGAGCCTTTGAGATTGGTGCCGTGCCAGGCCTTATGATCGAACGCCTGGTCGAGCAGCGCCAGCAGTACTGCAATTTCCGGGTTGGGCATGAGGCAATCCTTCTTGTCGAGTGATGGTGAGGTGCTGCAAATGTGTTTAGTCTTCTGCAATCTGACGCATGCGAAATGCGGCCCGAGGGTGTTTTCCGCTGAGGGCTCCTTTGCACTTGACAAATCCTTGGTAACTGGTTACATTGCTATCGGTAGTTACAGCATAATAATTTTTTTGTAACCCGTCAAGTAATTTATATAGGTTACGACTTTGCAAGCATGATAAAGTTGAGTGAAAGGCCTGCAGCGCAAGTGAAACTGGTTGGCGGGCGGCTTTGTCTCGATTTCGTCAACTCGGTTGGTGGCCGCCGCCGGGCTTTGCCCTCGGAAAAAGGCAGAGAGCAGGCTCACATGATCAGGGAAGAACACCTCAACGACTATCGCGATCTCTTGGCATGGAGCCAGCACACGGGCCTGCTGGCGGAAACGGAGGCGCAAAAGCTGATCCGTGCATGCCGGCAACGGCAGGAGGAGGCAACGCTGGTGCTGAAGAGAGCCCTCGCGTTGCGCGAAGCAATTTATCGCATCTGCAAAGCCATTTTGGACAAAACGCCGCCGCGCCGGCCCGATCTCGATCTGCTGAATCAAGAGCTGGCCATTGCCCACGGCCGTGTGAAATTGGCCTCCGGAAAAGAAAGCTTTGTCTGGGAATGGACGCAAGGCAGGAATACGCTGGATCGCATGCTCTGGCAAATTGCCGACTCCGCCGCGGAGCTGCTGACCACTGACGACCTGACCTGCTTGCGCGAATGCGGCGGTGAGAATTGCGGCTGGCTGTTTCTGGACACGAGCAAGAATCACAGCCGCCAGTGGTGTGATATGCGGGATTGCGGCAATCTGGCCAAGGTGCGCCGCTTTCGCTCACGCCTGCGCGCGCAAGGGACCTGAATCATCAGAGCGAAGAATTAGATGTTGCAATAAGAGAATGAATTAACTTTCTTAAAAAAGACCGTGCGCTTTTCTGGATACCGTTTGCCCCCGGACCATTATCGACACCAGACCCACATCCACAATATGGAATTCAAACCAACAACAGATGCAGTCCCGTCACTCTCGAGCGAGGACGCGACCAAAAAGGTGCGCGAGATGGTGGACACCGTCTATCGCTCAGAGTCGCGCCGGGTTCTTGCCACGCTCATCCGTTTGCTCGGCGACTTCGAGATCGCCGAGGACGCCCTGCACGATGCCTTCAGGGCGGCGCTGGAACAATGGCCGAAGGATGGCGTACCCGCCAATCCGCGGGCGTGGCTGGTTTCGGCCGGCCGCTTCAAGGCCATCGACGGCATGCGCCGGGCCGCGCGGTTCGACGCTTTGCAGGCGGAACTCGCCGAGCAACTCAACGTCGAGACCAGTGACGCCGCGGAGTTTGGCGATGAGAGCGTCGCGGATGATCAGTTGCGGCTGATTTTTACCTGCTGCCATCCCGCACTGTCGCCGGACGCCCGGATGGCGCTGACGTTGCGGGAAGTCTGCGATCTCACGACCGAGGAAATCGCGCGCGCCTTTCTCACCACGACCTCCACGCTGGCTCAGCGTATTGTGCGGGCCAAAGCCAAGATCCGCGAAGCGCGCATTCCTTATCAAGTACCGTCGCAGGCCGAATTGCCGGACCGCTTGGACACGGTGCTGCACGTGATCTATCTGGTTTTCAATGAGGGCTATTCCGCCTCCTCGGGTGCATCGTTGACGCGAGCCGATCTCTCGGGCGAGGCGATACGTTTGGGGCGGTTGCTCCTGGAGTTATTGCCAGAGCCGGAGGTAATCGGACTTCTCGCGTTGATGTTGTTGCACGAATCGCGGCGGCTTGCGCGTACCTCGCCGGCGGGCGACCTGGTTTTACTGGAAGACCAGGACCGTTTGCTCTGGAATCGGGAATATATCGCGGAAGGGAAAGAGTTGGTGGAACGGGCGCTGGCCTCGCGTCCCGTGGGGCGGGACCCATACACGATCCAGGCAGCAATCTCGGCGGTGCATGCCGATGCGCCCAACGCCGCCGCGACGAACTGGGACCGGATTGTCGGGCTCTACGACGTGCTCTTGCAGACGGCACTGTCGCCCGTGATCGAGTTGAATCGCGCCGCGGCGGTGGCGATGCGCGATGGCCCACTGGCGGGTTTGGAGTTGATCGACGCCATTCTCGCGCGAGGCGATCTGGCCGACTATCACCTGACGCACTCGGCGCGGGCGGATCTCTGCCGGCGGCTGGGAAGAACAGCGGACGCCCGCGCCGCCTACGAACGGGCTCTCAGTCTTACCAAGCAAGAGCCGGAGCGGAGGTTTCTCGAACGGAGGCTGGCCGAGCTGCGAGACTTTTCAAACTCCTCCTGACGCGCAAAGAACGCAAAAGCTTTTCAACACAGAGACGCAGAACGCACTGAGAGCCACAGAGTGAGCATTGTCCTATTCATTGCGATAAATAATGTCATCTTCTTCCGTGTGATTCTGTAGCCATGCTCTTATCTCGGTTATGGCTCTGCCGCGTCGTGAAACTCCGTGTTCGATGTGTCTCTATGTTGAAAAAGGCGTTGATAGAGATATAAGAGACTTTCAGAGTTTTTTTCGAATTACAAAGCGTTATGGTTGGGGTGTACACAGTAACGCAGATGGCAAGGTCGCTGTTTATGAGGTTGGGTCTAAAGAGTATAACAAGCTGGCATACGATAAAAGCCTGAAACACGTGAAAGCCATGCGTTCAAAGCGTGGTTGAATGATCAACGTAACTATCTAGCAAAGCTTCGCCTCAAACCCACAAGAAGAATCGCCCACGGAATTAGAACTCCCACGGAAGTGTTTTTTGATTCCACAAGGCATGACAATTTCGTGGGAGTTCGATTTCCGTGGGAGCAAAACTTGCACTGTTTGTAAAGAATTTTGATTCCAAAACTCTCGGCTTCCAACTCCGGTTGGCATAGTTAGTTCGGTAAGTAACATTATGATGTCATCCTGGAAGGATCTTTTTGATATTGAGTACGGTGCTTGTGCTGAAAAAGATGCCTCCTGCATGACATGTTACTTGGAAGGTGTTTTTCCCGGACGGCAAAACTATTAAATGCTTCTTTTGTGCCTAATTGTTTTGCCCCAAATAGTTTTGCCGTCAATGTGCACCTGCCAAGAAACTTAGTGATTTCCGATTTACGATCGCAGATCGATAAACGCAAATCGCAAATCGCAAATCGGAAATCAATGGCTCTTGAGGTTTCCTGTGGTACAAATTCTGCAAAACCGTAGTAAAGCGCTGAATAGTTACGTTTGAATTTCGTTCTAAGCCTTTCTGTAAACATTCCACACCTGACCGAGTTGATAGCATTGGCGAAAACGGATCTCAACCGGCGGTTGGTGAAAACGGCCGTAGCCTAAACTTCCTTCCTATCGGGCCTCAACCTCAAACTCGTCCGACCCATTGTCCGCTGTGTCGATTTTGCCCTCCCCTGAACGACTATTAAGTAGAACGACGATTGAATGCAACAGCATATTCAACCACAGAGCCAGGATGCCGCCGGTTTCGAAATCGCCCGGGTGGCACGGCTCCAAACCAACAAGGAGATACGACAATGCGGTTCATGATTTTGGTCAAGGCCACCAAGAACTCAGAAGCAGCCGTTCTCCCGGATGAGAAGCTGCTCGCCGAGATGGGGAAGTACAACGAAGAGCTGGCGAAAGCCGGCGTGCTGCTCGCAGGCGAGGGCTTGCACCCGAGCTCGAAGGGCGCGCGCGTTAAATTTTCGGGGAAAAAGCGGATCGTCACCGACGGACCTTTCACCGAGACGAAGGAGCTCGTCGCCGGGTTCTGGCTGTGGCAGGTGAAGTCGAAAGAGGAAGCGATTGAATGGGTGAAGCGCTGTCCGAATCCCATGCCGGATGAGGAATCCGAAATCGAGATTCGCCAGGTGTTCGAAGCGGATGACTTCGGCGAGGCGTTTACGCCCGAGCTCCGCGAGCAAGAGGACCGCATACGCGAGCAGGTGACGGCAAGGAAGTAAGCGTGGTGCGCCTCGGCATGCGCCGATTCATGACACGTGCCCTCGACGGACGCCCTCGGCCACTCCGCGCCCGGCAATCTCGTCGCCTCTGGGCGCGGGAGCGGCAAGATCTCTGAAGGTGGTAAAAATCTAAGCGGAAATGCGCAGTGTCGCCGCATATCGACTGAGGATTGCGGAGATTCCTTCAGAAAAACGGGTTAGGCTTTCGGAGGTCTCAAAAGGTCTCGCCTCACCGACGCATGCTCTCGCGACGACGAAACAAAACAACTGCCCCTCCGCCAATCCCATCATGTTATGATTCGAATCTTTATTCTTTTTGGATATATCTAAAAGTAGTTGTGCGACCGAGGCGTCGGCAGCTTCTCCCAAAAAAACGATGAAGCTTTGGTTCTTATATTCTGAGTGCGCTTCCGGCCGAAGTCGTGCAGAGATGCACACGACGCCTTGAACCCTCGCTAACGCCTGGTCCAGAGGAGTGTTGTCCTCCGAGGCTTGCGCAGTGAACCAAACTCGGGGAAGCTCCACGGCCACCCTCATAAACTCCGCCTGATATTTGTCCGTGGTGATGAAATCCGATATCTCTACTGCTATTTCCTTCAGATCACAGGATGGGTTATAATCCTCGAAATCCCTATGAACAAATCCGGCCCCCTCTGCGGTGGTCACGTCGTCAAAGATTGAGGCGCTGAGGTCTCGCTCTTCAGGAGATCCATCAATTAACTCGGCAATCAGTTGCGATACCTTTGCTTCTGCAAGCGCAGCAGCATCTCGCGCAAGTTGATCGAAATCTTGCCCGATTCTCTTCGCCGCATGGAAGTGCAGGACCAGCGCTGCCACGATGTCGCGAGCGTCCGCTCTATCGGCTGCAATCATGGCAATTGCGGTCAGGCCATTGACCGCCCATTCGACGTTGCGCTCACGAATTGCAAAAACTGCAGCGCGGCTACTGAACGTGAGCAGCGTATAAAACTCATCCCTGCTCATTGCCGCCCGCATCTGCGCGCGCACCCTGGCATTGCTGTTCGCAAAATTGTGACATGTATCACCGAGGACAGCATCCAGGTCATTTTTGACGGGTTTGATCAGACTTTGCTCACCACGCCAGAAATTGTATTGCCCGCCGGGCATGGGGGACTTCATGGTATTACCCTTTGCCTTCCGGTGTTGCTCCACCTCTCTTGCTTTGGCAAGCTGTTCTCCCGTTTCATATTCAGTTTTTCTGGCAGCCTGTAAGTCATCACAAAAAAGGGCACTAAAGCTAAAAGGCCAACGGCTATCGTAGCAATGATTTCCGCGTTTAGCTTCATTATTGCCACTTTTGTTCGCTGATCCATGCAGGTGGGCGCTTAGCAAATTCCTTACCAAAGCCCGGCCTCAAATTTCCCCACAGCACTCGTAGGACAATGCGCGGATGCATCACACTCGACGGAGGCGCCAACAGATTGGAAACGTTGTAAAATGCCAGCGCCAGCGCAGGATCATGATGAGCAGCCTTTTGCAGCTTGCCCATGTACCGGTTGACGAACTTCATGCCTGCATTGCGCGGGCCGACCGCTTCCGGGATCCGCAAATCGGCGCCCACGGCAATCGCCCATGGTATATCGACGACTTTTGCAATTCGCGTGAAAAAGCGACGTGCAAGGTTCTGGGATCCTTCGATAAGAGTCCGCTCGAGCTCCATCGCCTCCAGTGCAGCAACTGACATGCCCTGTCCATAAATCGGGTTGAAGCTGGAGAGGGCGTCTCCGAAAACCAAGTATCTGTCCGGAAACCGCTCCAACTTTTCATAGCGCCTCCGTACGTTGGCGGGAAACCGCAACGAAGCCGCCTCGCCCAGCGGCTCGGCGGCACGGATCACCTCATTAATGTAAGGCGCAGGCAACTTCTTGGCGAACTCAACAAACCCGGGCAAATCCTCGGGTGCGCAGGGGCCGAAATGAGTGAGCAGTGTTACCGCCCACATTTCGCCTTCCTGTGCCAGCATGGCACCACCGCGTTTGTCCAAAGGGGTCGGTGGGATGATTGCTGCCAGGTCGCCACCCAGATCTTGCGGTCGCCGGCGGAAATGGCGAGTGGTATAGCCGAGAGCCCGCTGGCACACCGCGCAAAGCAGCCACCCTCGACAAAGAAGCGAGAATCGCGAACAATGTCTCCGGTAATCGCACCGGCGGCGATCAACTGTTGCGAGATACCTGGGAATAGCTTGTCCAACGCCCGGCGACCGCTCGCCAGCAGACCATGTACGTGCCAGCCTTGAGGTACGTCTCGCCGTTGCTGCGCCGTCGCAGGAAAAACGCGTCGCGCTCAACAAGGGTCACCTGCCGGAAGTGGTCTGCGAGCACGCGCGCTGCCAGCAAGCCGGCAATGCTGCCACCAATGACAATGGCGTGCTCTCCTGCCATCCTTGAGCTCAGGTTCATCATCGTGTCACCAACATCTTCTGCGTTTTCACGAAATCACGGGCGAGCAATCTGTAGAAATAGACACCGCTGCTAAAATTCTTCGCATCGAAACTCACGTGATAGACTCCAGCCGGCTTTTTCTCATTCACCAAAGTCGCCACTTCCTTCCCCCGCACGTCATACACTTTCAAACTGACAAACTGATTCTTGCTCACGGCATACTGGATATTGGTTGCGGGGTTAAAAGGAATGGGATAATTTTGCAAGAGCTGAGGCTTCTCCGGCACGGTGCTTGCTTCCTTCTCTCCAACCGAGGTGGGCAGCGGCGGGTAGCGCTTGCCATTGAGGATGCAACCCGTAACGTTATACTTCGTGAAGCGCAGCCCCGGCGGCTCTCCCGGCGTGAAATAGGCCGCCGGGCCGAATTTATCCGAGAGTGAAACTTCCGTGATGAGCAGCCCGCCGGTCAGAAAAGTCTTCACCACGGTAGTCTCCCCGAAGAGAGCGACAGTGTCCACCTCGACAAGAGTCACATCCGTCGTCGAGCCAAAACGCACTTCCCAGCTTTCTCCAAGTGCAGCATTCAATTTGAAAACCGGAACTTCTCGGGATTCGAGCTCATCGTAGTAGTAGACGTAATCCGTATCCGCCCTAACAAATCATCCTCCCGCGAAGTCAAGCGAATCCAAATGCGCGTATGTGAAGCCGTTCGGCATGAGCGTGTCGCTGATGATAGTCACTGTAGTGAAACGTCTGGTGGTGTCAGTAGCACCAGCCCTCCATTGTTTCACTTCGTAATCCCAGCGATTGCCGGCGTGTGTGGGATAATAATCTTGCGCTGTCACGGTCCTCAATTCGAGCAATCCCATGAGCAGGAAAACACCAGTTGCGCGCGCACAGTATTGTCGCATCTTCATCCCGATCCTCTGAATTTTTCTTGAACGTTCGTAACTGTCTAGCGAAGCTTCGCCTCAAACCCACGAGAAGAATCTCCCACGGAATTGGAACTCCCACGGAAGTGTTTCTTGATTCCACAAGGCATGACAATTTCGTGGGAGTTCGATTTCCGTGGGAGCAAAACTTGCTCTGTTTGTAAAGAATTTTGATTCCAAAATTATCAGCTCTTTACCCCGGTGATCGGGGTTAGTACTGCGAGAAACCGACGGGAAAATCTGATATTAAAAATCAACGACTTGCAGGTCAGTTTCTTGGAAGCTTCCAAGTAACATGTCATGCAGGAGGCATCTTTTTCAGCACAAGCACCCTGCTCAATATCAAAAAGATCCTTCCAGGATGACATTATAATGTTACTTATCGTGCTAACTCTGCCAACCGGAGTCGGAAGCTGAATAGTTACATTCTTTCTATTCAATCTTTCTCGCGCAGCGACGGTCTCTTTTTCATTTCTTACGCTGTTACCCAATTTCTAATCGGAGAACAAGCCATGACGGCGCAAGCGAAGCAATGGACGCCCCATTTACGCCCGGCGATCGCGAGTGTATTTTCATGCATTTGTGTTCTTGTTCTGTTGCACACACCGAGTGCGATTGCCGGCAGCCCGCACACCATCGCGATCGATGGCAGTAACGATTTTGCCGCCGACGAAGATGTCCCCGGCACCAGCGGCAGCACCTGGTATTTCACCTGGGACGCCAATA
>JBOHQX010000079.1:0-30581 GCA_050732395.1 bacterium | reverse complement strand
AGTAGGAGTAAGAGTAAGAGTAGGAGTAAGAGTAAGAGTAGGAGTAGGAGCAAGAGCAGGGGCATTTCTACCCCCTGAAACTCATTTGATCCTCTCCAACCCTCCCGCTAAATCCCCCATCAAATCTTCGCTATCCTCCACTCCCACTGAGAGTCGCACCAGGCCGTCACTCAAGCCGATGCGCTTGCGCTCTTCCGGCGGCACGGAAGCATGCGTCATCGAGCTGGGATGGCAGATCAAGCTTTCCACGCCACCGAGACTTTCGGCGAGAATAAATAGCTTGACGCCTTTCAAAAACATTTTTGCGGTATCGAAATCGGCAAGATCAAAAGAAATCATGCCTCCGAAACCGGGTTTGCCGTAAGGATCGAGCTGCTGCCTTTTGGCCAGCGCATGCTGGGGGTGGTTCAACAATCCGGGGTAATACACGTGCTGCACTTTTTTGCTTTCCGATAGAAAACGCGCGAGGATCATTGCGGTCTCGTTGCTTTGCCGCATGCGCAACGGCAAAGTCTTAATCGAGCGCAAAATCAGCCAGCAATCGAACGGGCTTGGCACCGCGCCCACGGCATTTTGCAGAAACGCCAAACGCTCGGCGATTTGCGGATGATTCGTGATCGCGATGCCGCCCACGACGTCGCTGTGACCATTAATAAATTTGGTGGTGCTGTGCACAACAATATCCGCGCCCAACTCGAGCGGCCTTTGAAAATACGGGCTCAAAAATGTGTTATCGACCACAAGCAACGCTCCGCGTTCGCGGCACACCGCGGCCAAGGCTTTCAAATCGGAGAGCATCATGAGCGGATTCGAGGGCGTTTCTACGAACAGCATTTTGGTTTCTGGGCGAAAGGCAGCTTTGACCTGGTCGCCATGCCAGGTCGCGACGGTGCTGAACTGCAAACCGAACTGTGCCATGACCTGACGAAAATAGCGTGCAGTGCCGCCATAGACGTTCGCGGTGCACAAGACATGATCACCGGCCTTGAGCAATTGTGCGACGGTCGAAGTTGCCGCCATGCCGGAAGAGAAGGCGTAAGCATATTTGCCGCGTTCCAACGCGGCGAGATTCTTCTCCAACGCCAATCTGGTAGGATTGCCGGTGCGGCCGTATTCATAACCCTTGTGTTCGCCGGGCGCGGATTGCGCATAGGTGGCGGTTTGATAGATCGGCGTGATCACAGCGCCGCTGGTTTCGTCGGGACATTGCCCGGCATGCACCGCGTCCGTCATAAAGCCCATGGAACGCTCCATAAAAGGCGATTAGTCGCTCACACTCAGAATAAAACTCCGAAAATGTCTTCACCCTCAGACAATAAAATTGATTAAATCATACTTCGTGATGATACCCACGAACTTCCCGTGCTCCTGCACCAAGATCGCAGGATAGCGGCGTGCGAGCAAATACTTCGCATGTTCCAGCGTGTCGTCATGATGAATGATCGGGAAGCTGGCGTCCATCAAGCCGCGCACGGGCCGTTCCAGCAGCTCGGCGTTTTCGAGCACGCGGCTGAGCAGGGTTGCTTCTTCCAGACTGCCCACGCTGAGGCCGTCTTCGATCACCGGCAATTGCGACACATTGCGCTCCTCCATGAGCAGCAAAGCTTCCCGCACTGTGGCTTCAGGCGAGACGCTCAATAGAACCGGCAAGCCTTTGCCTTTCGAGTCCAGCAAGTGCTGCACCGACGCTTTGCTCATGTCGAAAAAGCGGTTTTCCTTCATCCATTCATCGGAATAGAACTTGGAGAGATAGTACATGCCGGTATCAGGAAAAATGGTGACGACGGTTTGATCGGCGCCGAGATCGTGGGCCAGACGCGAGGCCACGGCGCCCGCCGCACCGGACGATCCGCCCGCCAGCAATCCTTCTTCGCGCGCGAGGCGGCGAGCCATCAAGAATGCCTCTTTGTCGCTCACCGCAAAAATATCATCGATGCCTTCAAAGCTCCAATGCACCGGAATGGCATGCTGTCCCACGCCTTCGAGCAGATAAGGCTGGCCTTTGCTCATTTGGCGCGTGTAGAAATAATCGCGCACCACCGAGCCTACGGGATCGACGCCCACGACACGCACTTTGGGGTTCTTTTCTTTCAGAAATCTCGCCGTTCCGGAAATCGTGCCGCCCGTGCCGACGGCGCACACGAGCACGTCGATTTTTCCCTCGGTTTGCTGCCAGATTTCCGGCCCGGTGGTGCAATAATGCGTTTCGGCATTTAGAGGCTCGGCATAGTGATTCGCAAAAACCGCGTTGGGCGTTTCTTGTGCGATTTTTTGCGCGAGATTGTAGTGATTTTCCGGAGAATCCGCCGGTACACCGGTCGGACAAACGATCACTTCAGCTCCGTAGGCTTTGAGCATCCGCAATTTTTCCTGGCTGATTTTGTCAGGCACGGTGAAAATCGCGCGATAGCCGCGGGCGGAGGCGAGCATGGCCAGTCCGCCGCCGGCATTGCCATTAGTGGCTTCGACAATAGTGCCGCCGACTTTGAGCTTGCCGCTTTTTTGCGCGCCCTCCAAAATACGTAAAGCGGTACGGTCGTTGATGCTGCCACCGGGGTTGAGATATTCGAGCTTGGCGTAGATTTTACATTTGAGGGCGGCAGCGACCTGGCGCAATCGCACCAGCGGCGTCTGGCCGATGGCTGCGGCGATGCTGTCGTAGACTTGATTCGACATGGCAGACTTTAGAAATGGAGGATTTGAGCACCGTTTGCCCGAGAAAAACACTCGAAACACCAGAAATACCATTTCTCATTTTTTCAGGTGTTCCGCGCCCCAGCAACTTGCATGAATGGCGACCTCAATTCTGGTCAAGTATAAAAAATACTGGACTGGAAACAAAGCAAAAAAGCCGTCGCGGCAAAACGGCCGGACGGCTGAAAGATGACCTGGGACGCACGATGAAGCCAAAGTCTGAATCTTCGCCCAGGGAATTTAACTCCGTTGGTGAAGAAACTTCCCGCACGCTGCGAAAGGAGAGGCGCAAGCCCTCAAACTTCCGCACGCTCGATGAGCAAATCTATCAAGCTCAACAATACTCTCTTTGCACTGGCGGGGTCGTCTTCCTCGAAAAAGGCAAGTTTTCCTTCGTTGTTCACGGCTATGCCCTCCTGCAACACTGCCAGCGAGGGCAGAAGACGGGCTTGAGGCGTGTGTGCCGCCACCACCAGAGCAGCCTCGTGGCGCGTGGTAAGATAGTCAATGCACGGCTTGATCTGTGAGAACGCCGGCTCATCCTGCCAGGGGAAAAGCACGATGTAGCCGAGCATGCGCCGTGAGAGCAAGTCCAGAGAAGAAGTCTGATCGTCGGGCTGTACCGCGAGCCCATAAAAATGTAACGTGAGCTGCTCATTGATCGGCAAACGGCCGAAGGCGAAATGGGGCGTGGTCATTTCCAATTGCGCGCAGACGGAGGCAATGAAATTTCTTCTTTCGTTCGCGTGCGTGCCGAGGACGGCGATTTCACCAATGCGCATGAGCTATCTGAAAAAGTATTCGTTCAAAGTTTGGGCCGCCTCATACACGGCGGAGATCCGTTGTGCTGGGCTTACGCGAGCAAGGAAAATGCAAGGCATTTCGGGCTACGAGCGCGCCAGCTTTTCGCGAATCATGAGCAATTCGCCTTTGTTCAAGAATATTTTGGTCCTCTCGCGCACCGCAGAGCCGCGCCGCCGCTCGTTCTGCTGCCGGCGGTCGGTGCGGCGCCGTTCGATGGGCCGGGGCACCGGCGTATTCGACGAGGTAACCATTAAATCGACGAGCGCATCGATTCTCTTGGTTTCATCGCGGCTTTGTTGCCGTACTTCCTGCAACCGTGCGAACAAATCGCCGTTCTTTTTTTCCACCGGCAAGGAGGAGGCTATAATCGCGCCTTTTTCCATCAGGTGCTTGAGCACGGTCAACGTGCGCAAATCATCGGTCGCACTTTCCTCCACCAGGGCGGAAATAGGTTTGGCGGGAGCGCCATCCAACAACGCCATCAGCGTTTTTTCTTCTGCAGTCCATTGGCTGGCATCAACGTCCTTCGCACGGGTGATTGGAGAGGGCAGCGGCGGGATTTGTGTGAGCAATCGCGCCCACCGCTCGTGGCGCGTCAACCCCTCGGAAATCAAATCCCGCGTGGGCGTGGTGAATAAGCGCGCACGCTCATGCGGGCGCAACTCGACTTGAAAATTGCCCTCCAACCACGTGAACATGCGCAACAATGCACGTTTTGCTTCGAGTTGGTCCAGCTCCGCGTCGATGACTTCCCCTTCGGTGACGAAAACCGCTCCCTCTTTTCCATAGCTTTGCAGTTTGATCACGCAAGTCTTTTTGCCCACTTCGATGGTCTGAAGCAAGTCGGCGAGGCTCATTTCCGTAAGATTGCCGTTGAAGCCGCGCCATTTCGGCCGCAGCGAGGCCGACAGCAGCTCGGCGTCCTTGATCAGCATCTCAGCGCGCACCACCGCTTCCGCTGCTTCAATAGGTTTCTGCCAATAATCGTCCAGCGGCAGCTTCATGACGTTGATGCGCTCATCGAGGGTCTTCAATTTGCCGGTGAGCACGAAAGGCAGCCGTTGCAAGGCCGGCCGTTTACGAATCTCCTGCAACAAATGCGGGCCGTCCATCTCTGGCATGCGCACTTCACAAATAATCAAATTAGGATGAAAGGTGTCGAGCAGAGTTAAGGTTTCCCTGCTGCTGGCGGCAATTCGCACGTCGTAGCCGACAGTGACCAGACATTTGCGTAGATCGGCCACGTCCGCTGATTCGCTATCATTTATTATTATTTTTTTGCGGTCCATAACGAGAAAAATGTGGCAGAAATTGCGCCAGAAGGGCGACAGGAGAGCGCTAAATTTTTGTTACAAGCGGATCAGCGAGCGTAATAAGCGGGGACGAATCCATGCGAGGTCTAGGCCTCGAGTCAAGCCGGCAACGCCAAAGCGAGGCGGCAGCTTCGAGCAACCCTGGCAAGACCTGCAACAGCTTATGCCGGATTCAACCAGCGCGCGAGCGTGGCGTCGTTGGTCAAACCTTGCAGAAACACGGCGACTGAACCGGCATCCATGGGATTACATTCTTCCAGAAACTCCGTATCGGCGTTCAACAAATCACGTACGGTTTCGTGGGAGAGGTTTTTGTGATCTTTGGCGCGAACGACGGCCACGGCCGCAGGCACGCGATACAACGAACGCAGGGTGTTCAATAAATAACCAAGGTAGCTCAAATCCTGCTGGCGATGGGCCTCCACCAGCATGATGTAGGCTGCCAGATCTTTCGCAACCGTTGCCAGCAGCTTGGTGAATTGCTGCTCAATGGAAATACCGATCAGGTCGAAGGGCTGGCCCTGCCCCACTTTGCGCTCGCCTAATTCGAGATGCTGGAACGTCGCGCTGGCCACCTTACGCAGGCTGGATTCCGGGCCCAACAAGTTTTTCACCATTGCTGAAATGTGAAAGCCGTCGCGGCCGATCACCACGAGCTTGGGCCGCACGACTTGACGCGTGCTTGCCAAGCGCCACAAATGGTTCGAGATTTCAGCGTTCCAATTCAACGTTGCCGGCTTGCCCACCGGCGCAGGTGTTTCGCTGTCCGGCGAAGTGCTTGCCACGGGCGTGGCAGCCGGTGTACTCGCCGGCGCCGCCTCCTGCATCGGAGCAGGTGCGATTGGAATCGGTGCAGCAGCCTGTTTCTCCATTTTTGCGACATCAACAAATTCCGGAATAATCTCACGCGGAATGTCATAGAGATTTTGCGCAAAAACATTTCCCTTTGCCTCAACCGCTGCGGCCAGAGTCTCCCCGGACGCTGGCGCGACGATTGGCGCCGCTTCCGATGCTGGTGCAATCGGCTCCGGCAATACCTCCGGCCCTGTGCCCTGTTGCGAAACCGGTAATTCCGTTGCGGATACACGCTCTTGCGACACTTCGACCTGCTCGATGGAAGGAGGTGGCGCAACCTGCGGTTTACGCAAATCAATAATTGGTGAGAAAGTTTCCTCTTCCGGCAGGCCGCTGGTGGCTGCGGAATCTTGCACCGCCTGTGCCATCGGCGCCGGGATCTTATTTTCGGGCGATTCCAGTTTTTGCGGCAACGGCAAGTGCAGTGCGGTGGTATCCTTCATGGCGGGAGCAAGCTTTTCGTCTTCCGCCGGCTGCTCTCTTTTGATGAAGGGCGGCGGCGCCATCGGCCGCTGCATGAGCTCGTTCAAATCCAGCGGCAGTAACTCCGGTTCGACGTATTCCGGCGAGAGGCCCCGGCCGATCGTGCGCAATATGCGATCGATTTCTGCCGTCGAAGCAGGCTCTTCAACAGCTTCATTTTCTGCTTCGCGAATCTCGATCATGTCCTCTTCTTCTGGCGACGGCGCGGCGTCTGCAGCCGAAATAGCCATGCCCGCATCCGGCCATAGATTTTCATTGCCATTTTTCTTGACCGAATCCCCTGGAGCCTCGACGCGCTCCATTTCCGGCGGTTCGTGCTCCAATTCTGGCAGCGCCAAGGCTATAGGCTCTGGCTCGGATATTTTCGGCGGTTCTGGGAAGAAAAATGGCTGCGGAGGTTCTTGCTGGTCCGGCGAAGACGAAGCTTTGGCTTGCTTCTTTTCTTCCTTTTTCTCATTGGCGCCAGGAAAGGGCGATCCTGCAAAGGGCGAGCGCTCGAATGGCGGCGGCAATTTGACTGTGGGCCGGAAGGAGGGCAAATCTCCCGTGGGCGGTGACGGTGCCACGATCGAGGGCCTTGCCATGACCGGGGCCGGCGTCTTCTCCGCGCGTTTCGGTTTATCCGGAGCTGGTCCGGCTGTCTTCTTCGAAACAGGTTCCGGCTCCGCCATTATTTTCTGTACAATCTTCGGCTCGGCCAAAGATTGCGACAAAGTGGCGTCATCTTCAGCCGGCGCCGACGTCACTTTGCCCGGCTTAATGAAGCCCTGTTGATACAACTTCACCAATCGCTCAAGCGATTTGATGTCGTCGTACGTGCTTTCATCAATAACCTGCAGGATATCGTGGCGCCCGTCGATCAAACTGATGAATTTCGACACCTCCGGCGCGAGCTCGCGTTTCGTCACAATACTTCGGAAAGTTTCCGTAGTGAGGAAAATGGTTTCCGGAGAAGGCAGTAATTTGAACAGCCGCTCGCGCTCTTCCATGCGCTTGAAGCCTTGGAGCAGAAGCCCAAGATTGCTCACCGAGATTTCGTCCGTCACGTTGAGCTCTTTGAAAATCATGGTAAAATGACCGTGCTTCCAGGGTAGCATTTGATACACGGCCTTTTCCGCCTTCAAGTTGCCGAGCGAAGCATTGACCACGGCGCCTTCACGAAAATAAATCTCACCGCTGCGGTTGTTTTCGTTGCGCAGCGTGAGCATGCCGGTTTTACGTTCCACGCCGAAGCTTTCAATCAAATCTACCGGACTGAATTCTTCGAGCCGGCCCACGAGCTTATGTGAAGTTTCAACCTCGTCTTCTTTCAAGCGCTCCATGCGGCGCAAAATCATGCGAATGCGCGCGAGCACTTCCTTCACGTGCAGCGGCTTAATCATGTAATCTTTCACACCGCCGCGCAAGCTGCGCACGCGATCCTGCAATTCGCGGCGATTGGTCAAAAACATCAAGGGAATGGCAGAAGTCGCCGGATCGGCTTTGAGCTTTTCGAGCAATTGAAAACCGTCGAGCTGGGGCAGATTGACTTCGGAGAGAATGAGATCCGGTAGACCGGCGGATATCTTTTGCCAGGCCTGCAAGCCGTCTGAAGCCACAATGACTTCGAACCCGGAAGATTCGAGATTCTCGCGCAGGATTTGAAGGTTTTTCGGGTCGCCATCTGCGACCAGAATGGTCGGATTTTCCATGATCGCCATACTTTTGCCAGCGGCGGAGTCGTCAAGCATTGCTACAGATGCTTAGAACTTGCCATCCCATAAAAGCGGGAATCCATTCTGTTTCACTGATTGTGGACTCCCGCTTTCGCGAGGAGTGACAGTCCAATGAGCAAGGCACAAAACCCGCCTGCGATGCCGTTGCCGTGACGAAGCTTTCAAACTTGTGTAAAGCTTCGCCCACTGTTGAAGTTCAAAAGGCGAATAACAAAATTCTTGACGGGATTAACGAGATGACCATTTGGGCTTGATGAAAGGAACTCTCCATCGAACACCCATAAAACCCACTCACCAATTTTGTTAATCCCACCAAAAACCGAAGCTATTTGCAGCAAAAATCGTTCACAATCTCGAGAGCAATATATAGGAAATGCCAACGGCAGTCAAGATTTTTTTCGCTGCAACCACTTAAAACTTACGAGAAAGGGTAACGTGTAACAATGCCGTTACGGCAACGCGATTTGAGGCATTTCATCGGACGAGATGAAATGATGAGTCATCCGAACAATATAGAAACAAGTCCCAAATAACAATCCACTTCACGCACTGTTTGATCGGTATTAGACGCATTATGGCAGGGGGTATCAGGATTGGAGCGAACGGAATGAACCCCACGGGCAGCACAGCAGGTCCACGGTGTGTGCGGACAGATTCACCCGGCGCACGCCAGCCGGCAAGCGCGTGGCTATAGGTTTGAAGAACGAACTGCGCACAGGAACCACGTGTGCATAGTTATGCAACGGCGTGGTTCAATGGCTGAGGCGGAATTGCGCAATAGAGCAGTGGATTTTATTCTACTGCAAATTCCGCCGGCAAGTCCTTTTCCAGTGAGGACTGCACGGTCAACATTCAATGGATTCCGCTTTCGCGGGAACGACTTTTCAGTCATCCTGTCGAGAGCAAGCCATCAGGAAATGAGTCGTCAAAACTCAAATCGAACAAAGTCAGATATCGCGACTTACATCCTTTCGCGACCTACTCCTCCGATTCCGCCAGCGTTCGAGCCCAGGTGACGACTTTGGGGGAAACCGGTTGTTGGAGCTCGCCTTCCAAAATTCCGTAGAACGCGGCCAGCGCGCGCACGCGTTGGCTGCAGTGCTCACAGGACAGGAAATGTTCTTCGAATTTCTCAAACAGCGCAGGATTGCGCTGGACGGAGAGCAACACGAATTCCAACGACTCAGAATCCAGACACTCTTCCCTGATCGCCTCGAACGCGCGAGGGATCCATTCCCGCTGGCGAAAATTTTGTTTCATCATGCATTTGTCGTGATTTTTCTCCTTGCTTCCCTGAGATTGCGCCGCAATCCACAGCCAAAGGAGGGTTCGGGGTTTGCGCGCCCTTCGCGATGCGACCGCCGTCCGACTGTCTCACCTCAGGACGCTGTACTTTCGAATTTGTACTTCTAATATACCCGCAATACACCCGCTATTGCGGAAAAACTCTTTTCCGACAAACGCAAAAAAGTTGCACCCCTTAAATCCTGATTTTACAACTAGAGCAAGTCCTTGAGATATTCGCGGAACCATTTTTTTGTTAGCTTGCCCAGATACTCGAAGATCGTGCGCTCCTCTTGCCGGTAACGCCGCTGCGTCAACTCGTCCATATATTTGCGCAAGTGGCGGAAATATGATTCGATTTTTTTGCTATGAGTGATGTCTTCGAGGACGTCGGCGAGCGTGCGGTAATAGATTTCACCTTTGTCGGTGTCGATCTTGCCGCTGGCGACGTATTGGTTTTGTATCTTTTGGCGAATGCGCTGCAACACCTTTTGTTTGGCTCGTTCAATTTCTTTCAGGCGGACGTAATCCAGCGGCGACATGTCTTCGATTTGCGCGATCAGGCGATTGCGCACGACTTCGAGATTGGTATGGCGAATCAGTCGCGCCACGACGTCCGTGGGCAGATAGTTCTGATAGCGCTCGTCGGTATGCACGACCGAAAGCATTTTGCGGATCGTCGTGGAAACGTGATCCTTAGGGGTGTACAGCTCAAGATATTGCTGTTTCAGGGCTTTCTCCGGAATCGTCGGTTTTACTTTGCGCAAATAGTTCAGCTCCTCGATGGAAAAAGCCGATACCGCGGTATTGCCCGCTGGCGCTGCAGCGGTAGCGCCCGCATACGCCGGCCGCTCGTAAGTGCGCACACTTCCTTCCACAACTATTTCGGGCTCGGCCACGCGTGAAGATTTGCCGTTACGCACGTAAATGTATTCGCGACCCATCTCACGGAAAGTGGCGAGATCGACGGCGTTTTTCACGGCCACCCGAATGTTGCGAATGATCTTCGCGCCCTCGGGGTCGCGTTCCTTGAAAATACGCGACAACTCCTGCTTGGTTTTCTTGATGACCAGGCGCCGCAGCATAATCAACAGCTCGACGTCATTGGGTGCCATCGTGCTGTCGAGATAAGGCCCAAAATACCGGCGCAACTGAATGAACTCGTTGTTATCGTTGCGCATGAACAAACCGGCGACGCAATCAATGGCCAGATCTTCCAGCTCGCCGCTCTTGCGGCGGCGTTCCCAGCGAATGTGCTTGCCGATGACTTCCTGATACTTGAGGTAACTCAGGGAAATCTTCTGCACGAAGTTGATGAATTCAACCAACTCCCCTTGCGAATAATCTCCCCGGACGATTTTCGGAATGAGCGAGGATAGTTTTTTGGAGTCCATCTGCTGTGTCTCGAGTTGCTGTAAAATTTCCCAGTGGATTTGAGGCGGAAGGCTGCTCGCGCAAAACTTTAAGCCCGATTTGTAAAACGCAGTCAATTTTAGCAAACAACATGCCCACATTTGATCTTGTGAGTGCGTACAAACGTCGCCACTTATTCAACGATTTGGCTGTCGCATTTCGACTGAAGGTCGTGATTAGAAAGGCCTTTTGTTTCTCGCTGAGACAATGTTTCTCGCTGGTACGAGACAGCCGTTGCGAGTATGCAAATTTCTTTTTATTTTGTAACATGGGTTCTGTAACAATGCTTCGAAAAAGAAAGTTTTCAGCGCGTTCACATTCGTATTGCGGCTGCGTCATGCCGAAAGAATCTGCCTTGGCGACCGGGCAATTCGAAAGGATATGCTTATGCCTTCCTCCGATGCTTCTTCCAAAACCTTTGCCGATCTTCTCGATCTGCGGACGCAAACCGCCGCCGTTCTGCGCGCCAGGCAACCCAGCCTCGCGCAGCAACAAGCGGTATTGGGCTTCGACGGCTTCGTCGATGAAATTGTGCGCATCGTCGACAAAAGGGAATCCCTGCAGGAATATTCCGTGCTGGCCACTTTGAGCCACCTGGCTGAGCGCGTGGCGGAATCCGCCGGCAAAAGCACCAATCTAGAATTGGTCGTGCAAAAGACCAAAATCGGCGGCAATGGCCCGATCATGGCAAATGCGCTCGCCACCCTGGGCCTGCCCATGACGTACATCGGCATATTGGGCTATCCGGCCGTGCATCCAGTTTTTGGAGAATTGACCGAGCGCGCCCAGGTGATTTCCATCGCCAATCCCGGCCACACCGATGCGTTGGAGTTTGATGACGGCAAACTGATGATGGGTAAGCTCGAGCCACTCGCTGAGCTCACCTGGGACTGTCTGGTGCAGCGCGTGGGCGTAGAAAAAATGGTGGCCATGTTCGCGCAGGCAAATCTGTTCGGCTTTTTGAACTGGACGATGCTGCCGTTCATGTCCAACATTTGGCGGCATTTGCTGCGGGAAGTTTTTCCGAAAATCGCGCGCCCGGTGGCGCGGCCGTTCGCCTTTTTCGATTTGGCCGATCCGGAAAAGCGCCTGGCCAGCGATATTCAAGAAGCTTTGGAATTGCTCGGCCAGTTCGAAGCACACCTCGCCGTGATTTTAGGCTTGAATGAAAAAGAATGCCACGAAATCGCGGGGGTGCTGGGACTGCCCGTGCCCGATCATCGCCCGGACTCCCTGCGTGAATTGGCTGCAGCCCTACGCGCGCGTCTGGATATTTCTTGTATCGTCATTCATCCCCGCGCTTTCGCCGTGGCCGCAGAAAAGGAAGCAAGTGCACACGTGCCCGGCCCCTTCGACCCCAAACCCTTGATCTCCACCGGCGCCGGCGACCACTTCAACGCGGGATTTTGTCTGGGAAAACTATTGAATCTTTCATTGGAGGGAAGCCTGCTCGCAGGCGTCAGCACCTCCGGCTATTACGTGCGCACGGCCACCAGCCCGACGGTGCAGCAATTGGCGGGGTTTATGGAGAGTTGATGAACAATATCATGACTGGGTGCGAATCTGTGAGAGTTTTTTTAGAAATTTGACTTCTTGAATATTGTCTCGAGATAGAAGAATACATTCCGTTTTCTTCTTGACTGTGATGGGATGGAAGACGATGACCTATAGTTCCCTGCAGTTCGTTAGCCTTGTTAGCGCTGACGGTAAACCCACCCCCGGGTTGGTGCCGACGCGAAGTGAAGGCCCAATTGATCTAAGCATTGACGAGCAAGCGGCGATCATCAATGCAAAGTTATTTAGTCGCATTGATTTCGTATTCTTTCGACGTTTTTCGGATGGCCGCTCATCCCAAATAGCGGCCTACATCGTCGACAATTCTAACCAGCAGCTTAACGAGAAGGCATTAGCCGAACTTCACCAGCAAGTCTGGTTGCAGGGGACGGCTCCATTGCTCTACGTTGCATGGTCTAGCCGCATTGACATATTAACATGTGCGCGAGGGCCGGACTTTTGGGAGACTGAAGATAGAGAATGTCGATACATGCCCGCATTGATGTTGCAGACTGCCGGCGAAATCAATCGAGAATTGCAAAAGTTTTCAGCACTGCGTCTCGCCGATGGAACGTTCTGGGAGGATTCTGACAATAGAAAGTTAGTGGACCACGATAGGGCGGCGCACCAGTCGCTGATCCAAGCTGTCGTTGACACGGACAAAGATCTTGATGGCGAACGTAACCCGATTCTGCGTCGACTACTTTTGCTCATGGTATTGATTAAATACTTGGAAGATCGGCGTGTATTTCCTAACGATTGGTTCGGAACGTTCCATAAAGGGGCAAAAAAGTTTAGCGACGTCCTGCGAGGTGGTGAACTCGAAGAAGTAGAGCAGCTCTTAGTCTCCCTCGAACACAAATTCAATGGGGATATCTTTATCCTTCCAAAGGAAGGACGACAAAAGCTTACAAAAACGCTCCTCAAGCGCATTGCCGATCTCGTTGATGCAAAAATGTTGAATCGGCAACTGTGTCTCTGGGCGCAATTTTCTTTCGAGCATTTGCCCGTTGAAATCATCAGCCATCTGTATCAGCGTTTTGTTAAGGGTGGGCATGGCACCGTTTATACACCTCCTTTCCTTTCTTCTTTGTTGCTGGATCATGCAATGCCTTACGGGAGGCTCACAGGTGAGGAGCGTATTTTAGACCCGGCTTGCGGATCGGGAATTTTTCTTGTTGGTGTATTCCGAAGATTGATCAATGTCTGGCGTAGCCGAAATCGCTGGCAGCGCCCTGACGTTGATACACTAAAAATGATTCTCAAGCGCAGCATTTACGGAATTGAATTGGATCCAAATGCTATTGAGCTGACAGCATTCAGCTTGTCCTTAGCTATTTGTGATGCACTGCAGCCTGAGATCATTTGGAATGACTTAAAATTCTATCGACTCCGCGAATCCAATCTCTTTGAGGCAGACTTTTTTCGCCTTCTTCTCGATTCCCAGAAAGGCGAACCCACAATCTTTGAAAAGGGATTTGACGTCATTATCGGAAATCCGCCCTTCGAATCCAAGCTTTCAACTGCCGGAGCAGAAATTAATCAAAACGAACGAAGGCAAGATAATAGTCGCGGACCGCTTCCGGACAATCAAACGGCTTACTTGTTCCTTGAACAAGCCTTGGCCGTTCTCCCTCCAGGCGGTCGACTTTGTATGATCCAACCTTCTGGTTTGCTTTACAATCGCAATGTTCAAGACTTTTGGATTGCACTACATCGAAAATATCAAATCGAAACAGTTTTTGACTTCACGTCCATACGCAAACTTTATGAAGCCGACCCCAAAACCGTTGCTGTGTTCGCTCGCGATAACGCACCTTCGGAGGAACATCGGATAAATCATTGGACTTTCCGGCGAACGGTGAGCGTTCATGAGCGAATATGTTTTGAACTTGACCATTACGATCGTCACCGCGTACTACAAAAACAGGCTGAAACCGATCGCCATGTGTGGCGTGCAAACCTCCTAGGCGGCGGAAGATTACTCGACATGTCACAACGCCTTCGGAGTATGCGAACATTGGCAGAATACGTGAAACAGCAAGGTTGGGACTACGGCGAAGGGTTCATCGCAGCGAAAACGGGAAAACGCGAGCCTGCGCCATTCCTAACAGGCAAGCCATTTCTCCCTACTGCTGCTTTTACCGATTCCGGTATTGATGAAACCCAAATCACAGTCGTTGAAGAAACACACTTTCGGTCGGCGTACACGGAAGCCCGCTATAGCGCACCACTTGTCTTAATAAAAGAGACGGATTCTCTTCCAGTTACTTATTGGGATAAAGGGTTCCTTGGATACCGTCATAAGATTGTTGGAATTCATGCACCAAAATCCCAAGCTTCCGAACTCGGCAGACTTTATGAAGCGTTCCAACTGAATCACGATATATACAGGTTCTCTTCCACCTTGAATGGAACACAATCTCTTGTGGGAAAGGCAACGGCAATTCTTAAGCAGGACATTGATATATTGCCTTATCCGGAGGATCCTAGACGCCTCTCTTATTCGTTTTGGGAACAGGCTTTATGTGAAGAAGTCCTAAGATATATGACTGAGTACGTGCGTCTCGGACAGAATTCTGAGTTGTTGAAAGCAGCGGCAGATATCAGCGACCTTAAAGAATATTCCAGCATGTTCATCCGTCTGCTTGGCAGCGTATATGACAACTTAAAAGGTGCGGATCCTGTATTTCTCAATGGTTTAACGTGCCAACCATTCTATTTTGGGGAAAAGCCCAATCTCGCCTGGCTCGAGAAACAAAATGGGAAAGAGCTGCAAAAGCTTGTCTACGACGAGCAAATGCATGGATCTTTGCGAACAATTCGAATAATGCGCTTCTATTCCGAGAACGTCTTCTTGCTTGTCAAACCAGACCGCTTGCGGTATTGGATTCGCTCCACAGCGATTCGCGATGCGGACGAGACGCTTGTCGATTTGCGTCGACAGGGGTACTAAACATGAAAAATGAGAATTACAAAAAGCAGAACGGCGACAAAATCACATCCGGCCTTATTAGACAGGATAATCTTGCCATGCGTACCTTACATTTTGTACGTGAGCAACTTCCGTTATGGCGTGACGATCCTGAGAGAACTCTTGAAGTATCTGAAACCAGGTTGAATTCCCAACTTTGCGATTTTCTGGATTCGCACGCTAATAGATTTTTCCCCATGGTTCATTTCAAACACGAGGAGCGTCAAACAGGCCGTAGTAGCGTCGATTTGTCCGCAAAACTCGTTCAGGGTATGGCTCTCAGAGCAAAGCAATACACTATTTATGATTCTGTTCTCGTTTTTGAATGCAAACGACTTCCGGCTCCATCATCTGATCGAGAAATGGAATATGTCACAGGTGGAAAAAATCACAGAAGTGGCGGGATTCAAAGATTCAAGTTAGGAGTACACGGTGCAGAGCTGAATATGGCGGTAATGATTGGATATGTTCAGGCGCAATCTGCGCGAGATTGGTATAACAAAATCAATGCATGGATCTCCGAGCTTTGTAACGGCACGATAGAGGATGAATGTATCTGGAACGACGGCGAAACCCTTGAACAGCTTGATGAAGATGAAGCAATGGGCTTCTCGAATTATCGTTCCGTCCATTCTCGAGCCGATAACACATCAAATAACAGGATTTTAATTCATCATCTTTGGATTGAAATGAATCCACACCAAATCTGATTGCTCTTCGCCATCAGCGAGAAAGATTTTTACCTCAAACGCTTCGGCAAGCGTCGCCCCGATAAAGTCAAGTTATTTGAACAAGGCGCTATGTATGAAAGCAGAAGGACAAGAATTAGAAACGGAAAAGCAAAACTTAATGAAAGCAAAAAGCATCAATCAAAGACATGTGTGTCCCAGATGATGGTTAACCATCCAATTTTGCGTAGAGCGGGCTGCATAAAGTTTATATGATTGGAAAATTTTGAACACAAAACAAGGCAGACGGCGCGGGAACACGCGGATAAAACACTATTCTTCAATTCACTACTCTATCAAAAAAATATGTCAGCTCCAAAACACGTCATGGTCCTCGGCGTCGGCGCCTTCGCGCATGCCATGATGCGCATTCTCAAAGAAGGCGGCGCCGGGGTGAGCTGTTACCTCACTCGCAGCTATGGCCACTATGGCCCCTCGCTCGAAGGTGAGGTGTATCCCGCTTCCTATTTTCCCAGCCCTTGCCGCTTCGTGCGCGACAAGAAAGTGGACGTGCTCGTGCCGATGTCCATTGATTGGGTCTTGCAGCCATGGTCGGAAGAACTACAATCGTTGGGAGTTCCGATTTTCTGCGCCCGCGGTGAGGCCCTGCGCCTCGAGCGGGAGCGCGATTTTGCCCGCGAATTGTGCCAGCGCTACGGCGTGCCATTTCCCCAAGCTCATGTCGCGCGCAATCGTTTGGAAGCCGAAGCGCTCGTCCAGCGAGACCCGCGCCCCTTTGTGCTCAAAAACCCGTTATGCTCACCCACCAGCCCCATTCACACGATTGTTTGTGAGAACGTGGATGACACGCTGGGCTGGCTCGAACGCATCGACTATGCTGAAGGCGTTTTCTTGCAGGAGTACGTGGGCCGGCGCGAAGCCGGGCACATCGCGCTGGTGAGCAACGGCGAGATTTATTCGCTGGTCACGAATCAGGAATACAAGCGCGCGTTCAACGGCAACATGGGCCCGGTGGCCGGCGCGCCGTTGGGTGGATTGGCGGAAAAGGACCCGCATGACAAATACGGTTTGGCGCAGAGCCTGCTGCATCCGTTGTTGCCCTGGTTCCGCGAGACGAAATTTCACGGCCCGGTACAAGTTACCGCTGCCATGAAAGAGGGTAAATGGCACGTGCTGGAATACAACGTGCGCATGGGCGTGACCTCCACGCAAATGATTTTACGCTTCTTGAAAAATCCACTCGCAGCCGTCTACAGCACCGCGCGTGATGAGAAATTGCAGCTCGAGTTCCGCGAGGAGGTGCAATTCGGTTGTAACTTGACGTTGGCGGGGTTCGGCTATCCCTACACCGCGATTCAGGGCCCGTCTCTGCCGGTCACGATGAGGGAGTCTCCCACCTGCGACATTTGGTGGAATGAAGTCGCTGAAAACGCGCGCGGCAAATTGATCATGACCGGCCATCGCATCGCGGACATCGTCGCGGTGGCGGCCAGACTCGAAGACGCGATCGCACGGGCATATGACAATATCCGTAAGATAAAATGTTTGAGTAGCTATTATCGTACGGATGTCGGTACGAGCTTGTGGCCGCCGGGAAGCGAGTAGAGCCTGGGGTGCTGGATTGGTGGATTTTTGGATTGTCGGATGAAAGGATCTGCGGACGAATCTGACTTGACAACTTTCATTTGAAATCGCCCCATATCAATCTGTCATGCTGTAAGCATCTTCCCAAGAGCTTGGTCCAGGCCTTTGAAGATTACTATCGTAAATCGTCGATCGGAAGTCAAAAAATGTTGCCTCGGGGAAAAAGAGCATGGACGTGTTGGCCGTTGCTGCGGCGATTGCGGGCATACTTGCCTTTGTCTACGTTCTCATCATTGGCCAAAAAAGCATTCCGGAATGGTGGCGGGACAGGAACGCAGAGAAGCATGGCAATAACGAACGGCATCAATTGGCGTCCTTGGGTGCCTCTTCGCCGCGCACCGTCCCACATAATCTTCCTCACCGCAGCGATTTCGTCGGTCGCGAAAAGGAAAAGCGGCAAGTTCATGAAGCTCTAAAATCCCGTTCGTATATCATCATGATCGGCGGCATCGGGAAGACGAGCTTGGCGCTGGAAGTTTTGCATGATTGCCTTGCGGCAAGCCAAGATTTCAAAATAGAAGGCAATCAATCGCAAAAATTCGATGCTTTCATCTGGACCTCCGCTAAAGATCGCGAGCTCATCATCAACGATATGCTGGACGTGATCGCGCATACCTTGGACTGTCCTTTTCTCACCCAATTACATCTTGCCGAAAAACGTCATGAAATCGCCAAACGGCTACAAGAGAGGCCTTGTTTATTGGTGGTGGATAATTTTGAAACCGTCACAGATGACACTGTGCAGGACTTTATTCTGAATTTGCCCGAGCCCAGCAAATGCCTGATCACGAGCCGGACGCAGAGCCTTCGTCAAGCCCGGGCGGTATCGATACGTGGCTTGGCAAAAGAAGAAACGTTCCTGCTCATCGAAAACGAAGGCGACCGTCTGGGTCTTGATCTAAAGGCCCTCACAGTTCATCAAATAAATTTTAACCGCTTTTATGAAGCAACCGGCGGTGCGCCGCTTGCGATTAAATGGTCGATCGGACAAATCCGGCAGCGCGGCCAGTCCATTGACGGCGTACTCAACAGTTTGCACGGCGCACGTGGTGATATTTTTGAATTCATTTTCGACCGGGCCTGGTCGTTACTGTCGGAAACTTCAAAAAAAATTCTGCTGGTCATGCCCATCTTTGCGTCTTCGGCATCAAAAGCTGCTATCGATGCGGCAAGCGAGGTTCACGAATGGGATTTGGATGAAGGGCTCGGGCAGTTGGTGGAATTGTGGTTATTGGAAGCCAGCGACAATCTCAATGAATCCAAGCGGCGATATAGCCTCCACCCATTGACTCGCGCTTTCGCGCAAAGCAGGCTTGTTGGAAATCCAATATTGGAACATCAAGCAAGAGTCAGGCTGGTCAGGTTTTTTGAGAATTTCGCCAAGAATGCTGGCGGTCATGAATATTCCTGGGAAAGATATGATGAAATTGAAGAAGAGGACAATATTTTCACTTTGATTGACTGGTGTTTCAAAAACGAGAGGCTTATGGAAGGGATGAGATTGACAAAATCCGTGACATTTTTCATGAGTCTAAGAGGGTATCTATACGAATTCACGATTTTCGGCCCCAAAGCCCTAGAGGCGGCAAGACACGTGGGGTACGCCGAGGATCTAGCTTGGTTACTTGTTCATGGTATCGGGTGGATTGAACTAATGGGAGGAAATCAGAAAAAGGGACAAGCACAGATTCGAGAGGGTTTGAAAATATTCGAAGAACTTCAGAATACGCAAGGCATAATCTGGGCTCAGTACAACTTGGGCACAGCCTTACGCTTCGAAGGAGACTATGATCAGGCGAGAAAATGCTATGAGAAAGGCATGTGCTTAGCCGAGTCCTCAAATCAAGGGTTGGCCATCGCTAGTTTCAAAAGAGGATTGGCCATGCTGACTGCATCTGAGGGAATGCTCATAAAAGCTAGAGAGGAATTGGAGGCGATAGTGCCCATCCTGCGGGAACAAAATCTGTTGACTTTAGCAGGCGTCTTGGGAGATCTTGCGAAAGTTTGTTATGAGCTCAGAAAGTATGATGCTGCTTTTGAAGTCGCCAGCCAAGGGCTGGAGTTAGCAAGAAAAACAAAAAAGTGGTTTACGTTTCGCTGGATTCTAAAAGCGCTGGTGGAAACAGAGGCGGAGCGTGGCAATTATCAATCGGCATTGTCTTTCGCGCAAGAGGCTTTTAAACTGTATGAAAAATCAGGTTTGTTTTCGGCAGAAATTCAAGAGCTGAAAGCGTTGATTGAAGAAATGCGGAAAAGCCTGTCGTCATAATGGGATAGTTGCGCAGAAAATTAAGGCTTGCAGAGAATTCTTCGATCCAGTACCTTATAAGTATACTGTTTCGGCAGGCACAATACCCCAAATACATGTCTCAAGAAAATTTAAAAACAATTTTGTCGGCACTGCGCAATCGGCTCAAGGGATTTTATGGTGATCGATTGCTCCAAGCACTGCTTTATGGTTCGCAAGCACGAGGCGAGGCAGCGCCAGGTTCAGATATTGATGTTATGATTGTGCTAAAAGGTCCAGTTAGACCAGGAGAGGAAATTGCAAAAACCAGTGAATTGGTGGCCGAACTTTCGTTGCGTTGGGAAGTGGTGATTAGCTGTTTGTTCATAGATGAAGATCGTTTCCTTCATCGTAACGGCCCCCTCCTACGTAATATTCGCAGGGAAGGGGTTGAAATATGACCGAAGATCAAAGAGATCTTTTGAACAAGGCCAAGGAGAGTCTAGCCGCAGCAAAATGGCTACTCGAAGGTCAGTTTCCCGATCACGCCGCATCTCGTGCTTATTATGCTATGTTTCACACGGCACAGGCCTTTCTTGAAGGAGAAGGATTGGCTTTTTCCAAGCACTCAGCCGTCATTTCTGCATTTGGTAAACATTTTACTCACGCTGGCAGGGTACCGATTGCATTTCATCGCTTTTTGATCGAAGCACAAGAGTTGCGCGAGACCGGTGACTACGGCCCCATCCATTCCATAACTTCAGAGCAGGCTGAGGAACAAATCCGACGGGCCGAACAGTTTTTGCAGCTTGCCCAAAACTTAGTCGATCCGGTCTCTCCTACCTCATAAACATTGAAACTTGAAACATGCCTCACTAACTCGTCATCTCACCCGAGTAAAGGTTGCCTCGCACAACTGCCACAAAATCTCAAGATCAAATACATGATGAACGATTCTCCGCACCGAGCGACCCTCTCTCCGCCTGCATTTCACTTTGCACAAGATCTTGCGTTGGAAAAACTAGCCGCTCTGCTCTGGCACGCGCACCAACACGTTCGCACCAGCGTGCGGCAAGCTCTCATGCAATCTTCCGCAGCCGATCTGGCGGCGGTGGCGGCAGAAACCCAAATGGACACCCTGTTTCGCATCGATGAAATCGCCGAGAAAAGCCTCCTCGAGTATCTCGACGCGCACCAGGCCGAAGCACCGCCATTTTTGTTGGTGGGCGAATTCGAAACGGGCGAAGCGCTCGCTTTCGGCAAAGGCGAGCCCCGTTATCGCGTATTATTCGATCCCATCGACGGCACGCGTTTATTGATGTATGCTAAAAACAGTGGCTGGATTCTCTCCGGCATACTTCCTGAAAAGGGCGCAGACTCTCGCCTCGCCGACGTTTTGTTTGCCCTGCAAACCGAGATTCCGCTGTTGAAGCATCTTTATGCGGAGACTTACTGGGCCATGCCCGGCCGTGGGGCTTTTCATTTTCATGAGAATTTATTGACCGGCACGCACACGATTGCAGAGGTGCATGCTCGTGCCTCCAAAGAATTTTTACACGGTTTCGTATCTTTTGTGAATTTTTTCCCGCACGGCAAAACGACGATGGCCGCATTGGAAGAGGACTTTTTGAAAAATGCACTCGCACAGCAAGCCTTCACCGCAGCGCCGGTGTTTGAAGACCAGCATCTCTCCACCGCCGGACAGTTGCAAGCGCTGTGGCAGGGACAATTGAAGCTCGTGGTCGATGTGCGGCCGCAACTCAACCGGATGTGGCGTGCGCAAAACAAACCCACCGTTTTGTGTGCGCATCCTTATGATCTTTCGACGTGGCTAATCGCGCACGAAGCGGGCGTCGTTTTGCTGTCCCCCAGCGGCGCAGCGTTCGACGGCCAGGCTGACGCCGTTTCTGAAATCGGCTGGATCGGGTTTACCCATTCCACCCTGGCCCAGCGCTACTGTGAATTGTTGCTGCAAACCTTGCAAAGGCACGGTTTGGACTAAAGGCGAATCAAATCTCCGCTTCGTTCCCGTTCGCCCCACGCGGCTCATAAAGCGGATCTGCCTCTCAGCAAACACTGAGGAAAACTTGAACACCATCCTGCCGATTATTCTAGCGCTTTTATTTTGGTGCAATACTGCAAGCTATTCACATTGTCCGAGTGACTCAACCCTAAATAGAGTCTTTCTTGAGCATAGCTTTATAATGGAGAATCTTGAAACTCCAGACAACAAAGCCCAGAGTTCCTTTTTCTTGGAGAGAATCAGAACAAGCCAGTTTGTTCTTATCCAGGAAGTTCATGTTCTATCCATACAACGAAATCATTCACAATAATCTAATTGCATTGCATGCTGATAGAAAGGAAAAGAGGCTTTTGCATTTGCTTTGGAAAAGCAAAGAGTATAACCAAGCGATGTTTCAGGGTGAAAGCTACTGGAGCAACAACCTACGTGCCAGCATCATGAAGGATAATTTCACCAACTACTATAACCAAGCGCTACGGGCAGGCTCTCTCCCCAAAGTCGTCTTTAAAATGGGGTATGACCATCTTGGCAGAGGGCAAAATGGTTCTCATGTTTATGATGTCGGAAACTTTGTCGCGGAGGTGGCTCGCTACAATAGACTCAACTCCTTTCACATACAGGTCAAAGGTCTAAACGGATACGAAAATCATCATGGCCCCTTTTCTCCAGCCGCTAAAAATGCGTTTGATAACCAGGAAGAATTACCCGAAGAAATTCAATCCTTTATTCGTTCAAATTCCGCAGATAGCAAATACTTGGTTATTGATCTTGAGCCTTTCAGGAATTTAAAATGGCCTTTTTCCGCGAACTTTGAGGAACTATTTTGCAGGTATGACGTCATGATTCTTGCAAATAAGTGCGAAGCAGTTGAAGAATTTAGGCAGAAATGATCGTTAGTTGGAATGACCGTGCTTACCAAACAAGTTCACCTTCTGGTCTTGCTCTGGCTCGTGACAGAAACCGGTTTTGCCCAGGAACGCGCGGCAGATTCTCTGTTCGTCAGCGTTTATCATGATGAAGAAATCTCTCTGCTCAACGACTTGCCCGAAGTCTTTCCCCGCCATCGCCCGGCAAAACTGCTGCTGAAATGTCAAAGCCGGGTGCCGGCGCGCGCCACGATTCTGCAAATTGCCGATTCACTGGCCGCCATGCAAAAACTCGTGGGCCTGCCTTATTATTCACACACCGAAAAAAAAATGAAAACGCTCTTCGAAGTCAGTGAAGTGCTCGCGCATCCGCGCTCCTCCAAGGCGAGTGCGGATCCCCTCTTCCATGAGTTACCGCTCGATACAACGATTTACATTCGCCAAGTTGACAACCGCCTGGGCACCGTCATTTATCGCACTGAAATCAAAGCGTCCGGCGAACAGGTTACCTTCTGCGCGTCGAATCTCGTGCCGCTGAAAAAGTTCGGCTTGCAGCTCGCCGAAGTCGGCGATTGTATTTTGTTGATTGCAATTCAAAAGCAAGGCGGTTATCTTGATTTCACCGCGTGGCAATGGCTGCGCTTCAAAGGCGGCTTGTTGGGAGCTTTTGTTAAAGAGGAATCTTTCGTGAATCGCTTGAAGGCGGTGGCAGGATTTTATGTAAAAACGATAGCTGCAAAATAAAAAGAATCGAAGACAATACCGCCTACACGCTCTCATTCAACCTGAGGAGGAAGAATGGCCAACCCTAAGCACGAGCAACCGTACGTTCCCGCGGAAACTTCGATGGCGGAAATGACCGCCAAGGCTCTCGGCCTGGGATTGATCATGGCCGCCATTCTCGGCGCCGCGAACGCATATCTCGGTCTTAAAGCCGGCCAGACTGTTTCCGCGACATTCCCCGCGGCCGTGATTGCGATTGCGGCGTTTCGGTTGCCGTTTTTTCGCGGCACGATTCTCGAACAAAACACCATGCGTATTGCCGCGGCCGTAGGCGAGGCTCTGGTCGCCGGCGCGATTTCACGGTGCCGGCCTTTGTCATCGTTGAAATGAACGGCGAGCGGCTATGGACGGAATTCAAGTATTGGGAAACTTCGATCATGCTGTTGATCGGCGGCGTGCTGGGCGTGCTCTTCATTATCCTGCTGCGCCGCACGCTGACCGTGGATTCGGACCTGCCCTTCCCGGAAAGCCGCGCTTGTTTTGAGATCGTCAAAGCCGGGCAGCACGGCGAAAGCGGCGCAAAATACATCTTCGGGGCGATGGGGCTGGGCATGCTCATTCAAGTTCTGAAAGACTCCAAGGGCCTCAGCATCTTTCGCGAAACGATCGAAGTGATCCGCTATTTGCCGAAATCGGTGATTCATCACTTCAGCGGCGACCGCACGCCTATTGGGGACGTCGCGCATTCCGGCGCCGTGGCTTTTTCGACGCCGGCGATCTCACCTGCGCTCATCGGCGTCGGCTACATCATCGGCTATGAAGTCTCGGCCATCAACTTCACCGGCGGCGTGCTGGCCTGGCTGGTATTCATTCCGCTCGCGTTTTTTGTCAATCCGCAATTGGCAAGCCAGCTTTCGCTGCACGGCCAAACGCCGGAGACGAGTGACATCATTTATTCGATCTGGTACAATCAAGTCCGCCCCATCGCCGTCGGCGCGATGCTGGTAGGTGCAGCGAAAACAATGTGGGGATTACGTGGTTCTTTGGTCGAAGCCTTCCAACGCGCCATGCGCAAGGGCAGCCGGGCGGTTTCGGCTTCGCGCCTGGAGCAGGATCTCGATCCGAAGATTATTTTTATCGCTACCGCGTTGCTGGTGGTTCCGATGAGCCTGCTTTACTATTATTTCAGCCAAAGCGTGACCGGAGCCATCGTTTCTGCGGTGATCATGTTGGTCATGGGATTTTTGCTTTCGGCCGTGGGCGGATGGCTGGTGGGTTTGGTTGGCGGCTCCAATCAACCCGTTTCCGGCTTGACGCTCACGACCCTGGTTGTGGCCGCTCTGTTGATGGTTGCTTTCGGCGTGACCGGCCTGCGCGGCGTCGGCGCGGTGCTGGGTGTGGCTGCCGTCGTGGCATGCGCCACCGCGATGGCCGGCGACATGATTCAAGACTTGAAAGTCGGCCACTTGCTCGGCGGTACGCCGCGCAGTATGGAGCTGACCTGTTTGATCAGCACCATCGTCGTGGCTTTTGTTCTGGTGATACCAATCATGATCTTGCATGAAGGTAATTTGAAAACCGGCGGTATCGGCATCGGCGACAAGCTGCTGCCCGCCCCGCAAGCCGGCCTCATGGCGCAACTGGCCAAGGGCATCGTCGGCGGAGAGATGCCATGGGGATTGATCATTTTCGGCATGAGTTTTTCTCTTGCGCTTATTCTCATGAAAGCCCCCTCGCCGATGCTGATCGCCGTCGGTATGTATCTGCCATTTGAAACCACGTTCGCTATCTTCGTTGGTGGCTTGATCAAGCTCTATGTTGATCGCCGCGTCTCCAAGAAGAATTTGTCTCGCACGGCAAAAGAATCCGTGGAGAATACCGGCACATTGCTCGCCTCCGGCCTCATTGCCGGTGAGGCGCTGACCGGCGTCTTCCTGGCCGGCCTGGTGTTGGCAGTGAAGGACTTCGAATCCCTCACCAAAATCTTTTTTGGCTTTGCCGAATTCGACTTTGTCTCCGGCCCCGCCGGCGCATGGCTGTCGCTGGCCGTCTTCGCCGTCATTGCATTCGTGCTGGTGCGCATTCCGCTGCGGAGGGTGTAGTTTTGATGGCCAGTGTTCAGTAATCAGTGATCAGTGTCCAGACACTAATCACTAATCACTAATCACTAATCACTGAACACTGATTACTGAATACTGATTTGTTTCTTACCTCAGAAGAATCATACACTGATGAATAGAATAAAAGCCTAGGATAATTCATCATGAGATCACCGCGAGGTTTTTTTGCAGCTCTTGTTTTGTTGTTAGCACTCCCTTTAACGGCACTGTATCAGATGTTTTTTGACAACGGAGCCGGCACAGTGATTCATGTGGCGCTCGCGGCAGGCTTTGTTCTCATTTCCTTTTCTGTTTTCGATTTTAAGATACCGAGATGGATAACCTGGATAGGCTGTGCATCTACGGGCGCCTTAGCTGCCATTTTTCTTCTGCAAGGGGTGAGTGAGCTGATACAAAACAATGCGCTCACTCACCTGGTCTTTCAAGTGCTAGGGCAACGGTTAGAAGCATGGTTAGTCGATTTATTTGTGTTTTGGTGTATTGCGATGTTGCTGATGGATAGCGAGGGCAAGGCCAGAATTTTAGGATTTGTTGCTATGTCAGTCGTAGTATGCTTGAAGTTATATGCGTATAGTTTAATTTATCTTGGAACATCATTGGAAGCAAAAGAGCCAAGTTTAAAGGTATTGTATCTCCTGCTGTTTGTTTGGCTTCTTTTTGAAAGCAAAAAGAAAATCTCACTTGAAGTATAAAATGACCATGCGTTGAACAAAAGAAGCGATGACAACTGATGCACATGCCGTTACTCCCCGGGGCAAGCTTTTCCTACCTCGTTCGCTCTTTCGCAATACTTTCTTGAGCATTATCTTATGCGCATTCTTCTCATCTTCATTGATGGCTTAGGGATCGGCCAAAACAATCCAGCAACCAATCCGCTCTCGCGCTATCAGCCGCGTTTTTTTTCGATTTTTTCAGATGCCCTTTTACCGCAATTGCCCTTCAACGGCATCGTGATTCCCACATGTGCGGACATGGGCATGCCAGGCTTGCCGCAAAGCGCGACCGGGCAGGCGGCGCTGTTCACGGGCAGAAATGCGGCCAAGGAATTGGGCCGTCACATGTCGGGCTTCCCCACGCCGACGCTGAGAAAAATTATCGATGAATCGAGCATCTTTAAAACGGTGCGTGCACTCGACAAGAAAGGCGTATTTGCGAATGCACTCTCGCAGGAATACTTTGACCGCCGCGGCGAACGGATCTCAGCCACAACGCGCGCGCTGCTCGCCGGCGGTTTTCCGTGGCTGAATTTTGAAGATTTGCGCGCCGGCCGCGCGGTGTCGCACGATCTTACCAATGAGTTTCTCCGGCAGATGGGCGCGGAGGTGCCACTGCGCCGCCCGGAACAGAGCGCGCGCATTCTCGCGGACATCGCCAGCCAGGCGGATTTCACTTTGTTCGAATTCATTTTGACGGATATTGTGGGTCACAGCCAGGATATGCGGGCCGCGCAAGACGTGGTGCTAAGGCTGGATACCCTGCTGCAAGAAGTCTTATCCCACCTTAATCTGAATGAGACCACTGTCATTCTCACCAGCGATCATGGCAATTTCGAAGACCTCGGCACGAAGATGCATACGACGAATCTCGTGCCTACTTGCGTCTGGGGTGCAGGCCAGAAAGTGTTCGACGCGCCGAAGCTAAGGATTGAGAATTTGGCGGATTTGATGAAAATGGTGCTCGCAGGTTGAGTCTATGATGGGGATTCGTGTGATTTGGCGAATTCAATCTCAGCAAATACAAACCTCGAGTTTTCTCGCAAATCCTAGCGACATTCCACCGCGTATTTGAAATCCATTCCTCAAGCAAATACATCGGTTGGCAGCCTCCAGGGCCGGCATAGAGTTTGATATCCTCGAACAATGACACAACGCGGACGAGCCGCAACCAAAAAGAAAAAGCGCAATCCCGCAAGGGTGGAACAGAGACGCAAAGCTTAAGCAATGCTTTTCTTTGCGATCCTTTGCGACTTTGTTCCGCCCTCATTTTGAGTTCCTAGCATAATCGCCCAACCCGGGCGGGCCAGAACGAAATTGCAGGCTCACAAAATTGCACGGCAACAGAACGTAATCATTAACTAAGCAGCCGCGAAGAGAAAAGGTCATGCGAACCCTGCTGTTGGCATTCTCGATCATCTGTTGTTGGCAGCCAAATGGACTTTCTCAAGTTCGGCAGGTGCAAGAACGAAAGAACGACCAGACACCAGCTCCTCTCTCCCACACCATTGCAGGCCTCCCACCTGGGGCTTTGATAATGGTTGAGGTGAAAAATCTTGGGAGGCTGCAAGGCCAGTTGCTCTCTACGCAGAACGATTCATTATTTATCAATACTGGCACAAGCAAGAGCGGGATACCGCACGCCGCGATCCAAGCGCTCTGGACACGCGGCCGAGCCACCAATACTGGCGCGATCGCCGGCGCCACGCTCGGCGGCATTGGGGTGGGAGCATATGTTTTAATTCTTTGCACTGTGGCCCTCTCGGAGGACGGTGTATCCGGCAATGAAGGCGAGGTCTGGGGTTGTGCCCTCGCCGGCGGCCTTGTCGGAGCGGCCGGCGGCGGCTTGCTCGGTGGGGTGATCGGCGCCGCAATTCCCAAGTGGCATCAACATTATCGTGCTGCCGCTCCTGCCGGCGATTTTCAGATCCGCCGGCAGGAGAGCCCCGCAATGACGCCGGTCTCGTCTCAGAACTTGGGATCGCTGCATCTGCTTTTCGGCTATGCGCAAAGCGTGGAGCCGCGCGCGAGCGCGGGCTCTTTCGGAGGCCGCCTAAACTTGTTCGCCAGAATTAATCGCCATCTCGCCCTCGGGCCGGAGCTCGGTTATTACAGATTAGGTTCGAGCCAGTTCGCGGACTTTGACGGCAACACCTACACGGTGGACAACAACGTGTGGCATGTGAATGGGATGTTTCGTTTTGCACGCTCGCACGGCAAATGGCGCCCATTTGGGGCAATGGGCGTGGGGTATTATCACGGACAACAGAGTTATGTTGCCGCCAGCCTGGGCGGTGGCTTCGATCTGCAACTGGGCGACACTCCATATGCTTTGACTACCGAGGCACGCTGGCATCAGAATCTTCAGAATCTTGCTGGGCCCTCGCCGGAATTTATGACCTTTATGGTAGGTGTGACGAAGGCCTGGTAATTCTCCAATGCTTCAGCGTTGAGTCAACGCCTCCACGGTGAGGTCATCCCGCAGCTTCGGGTTCTTCCTAAGCACAGGGGTAAGGGCGAATCGTACCGTGAGATTGTATTGGAGCCAGTCATGAACGGTCTTTTGGTTATCGTCGTCTTTGTCACCGCCACGGCTTTGAGCAATTCAAATGCAATTGCTCAAGCGAGTAGTGAGGAAGATCCGCGGGCATTTGGTCTTGGCCTCAGTATTGGCAAAGGAACAATGAATGTCGGCGATGAATCCAAGTCAAACCAAGTCGTCAGTTTGCATGGCCGGCTGGGGGTGAGCCCCGGCGATCATGTGCTTTTGATGGCAGAGTTCAATCCGACACGTGTTACTAGTCCGATCTTGGACGAATCTTTTCAGGCATACAATCTTTTGTTTGCGCTGAGCTTGGGAAAGAGCTTGCGACTGCGGCCCAGTCTCGGTGTGCAATTTCGCTCCTGGTCAGGAAGCGAGCGCGTGGAGAGCTCTGATCTCGGGCCATTGTTCGGCATCGACGTTGGGTATGAACTTAAACTGGCAAGAAACCTGTCCTTGTCGCCCGAACTGGTTGCGCGATGGGCGATTATTCAATTCGAAGGCGCTGTGACCTCGAGTTTTGTCGGGGTGCAGGTTGTGGGTTCGTGGAAGCGGTGAAGAATCCCAATTCCTTGAAGAGCATATCCCCAGCAGAAATTGGGTGTTCTCGCCATCTTGCGTTTCCAAAAAAAAAACTGTACGTTGGGTGTGAAACTATACGATATTCATCCATACTGGAAAACGCGATGACCAAGGCACAAGCCAAGGCTTTCAAAGCGCGCTGGCGAGCGGTCAATGAGGCCGAACTTGAAGAATTACGCAACGCCTCGATCGAGCAAAAGCTCGAGCAACTCTCGGTATTGATGGCTTCGGTACGAGACATGGGCTGGAGCGAAGCGCTGGCGCAGGAAGAGACGGAAGTGAGGGAAAGGTGGAGACGTTTGCGGAAAGCTTATAATGTCTGAGCCCGCTCACCTGGCTCATCTGCTGCAAGCCCTGCGCGATGTCATGAATTGGATGAGAGCAAAAAGCGTTAAGGGCATCATCATTGGCGGTGTGGCCGCTTCCTTGCACGGGCGCCCGCGCGTAACCCGCGATGTTGACGCCATGGTGCTGCTGGCGCTGGAAAATTGGGGCAAATTCCTCACGGCCGGAAAGCAATTCGGATTTAGTCCTCGCATTGACGATCCTCTGGATTTTGCGCGCAAGACACGAGTTCTCTTGATGCGTCATCAACCCAGCGGTATCGATATTGACATTTCCTTTGGCGCTTTACCATTTGAGGAAGAGAGTATTGCGAGAGCCGTATCTTTTAACGTGAGCGATATCAAATTACTACTCCCGACGCCGGAGGATTTGATTATCATGAAAGCAGTTGCACATCGCTCTCGCGACCTCATTGACATTGCAGCAGTTGTCGAAGTTCAAGCCAAACTGGACGTACGCCGCATTCGTCGCTGGGTGCGAGATTTTTCCAAAGCGATGGAAATGCCAGAGATACTTGAGGATCTTGAAAGAATCCTAGCCCGCCGCAAGAAACGCAAGTATTGAGCATTCACGCCTCTTCATTACGCAAAATTTGAAAACCCCCTCAATGGAATTTGTATTTGGCTAGACTCACCACCCCCCGTCTGCCTTTGATGTTGGGAGCTTTATGAGGCCTGCAATTGAGTGCATGGCGCAGTTTCGTGAGATTTGCCGTGCCGATGGTTTTTCCGGACAGCATGCGATTTCTCATGTCGCCAAAGATGCATCAATTCGCGCATGATCACAGAGTCTCGGAAATTGCTCGAAAAACTCTGAGTTGAGAAAGCGGAGAATTCTAAATAGACCTATTTTCTGGATTCCTTGGAGCGCTGCGTAGTTGAATTCAGAAGCTTATTCGCTGGATTTAGCCGTTGGAGTCGCTGGTATGATATACCTAATTTTGAGCAAATACTCTGTTTAACCTGGAAATGTACATCATAGAGATAAAAATGATTGATCACCGAGTGACGCAGTATGG
>JBOHQX010000078.1:0-80499 GCA_050732395.1 bacterium | reverse complement strand
TCTCTCCTGTTCTTCCGAAGTGGCCTGATCACGTGCGGTGAAAGCAATCATTTTGCTGTCAGGCGACCACGCGAACTGTTCCACGCCCCCCGGTACGGAGGTCAGTCGCTCAACCTGCCCACCATTGTTACGCAGCAAATAAATCTGAACAGTTTGTTCAGCGTCATCATTAGTTGATTCTCCGCGGTCGGAAATAAATGCCAACGTTCGACCGTCAGGTGACCAGCGTGGCGAAGCGGCATTCCGCAGGGCAGGAATCAGCGGTCGCGGAAGCTCGCTCCCGTCGGCTGGCACACTCCAGATGTTCGAGGGCCGAGCTTCACGTGGTTTCTTTGGGTCGGCAGGTTCTCTGACTACAAAGGCAATTCGCTTGCCATCTTGAGAGAGCTGCACTTCCCGAAGGTCTCGAATACCAAGAATATCTTCAGGGGTTATTGCGTGAGCCACCCGCTCGATTATATTTGGAGTCGAAGTATTAGCCCAAGTTCGACAGTTGCCAAAGTTAAGATGAATATTTTCAATAGAAATTTTCAGAAGTCTTCACTACAGATCGCGATCGGGCGTCAATCGCGCCGGCGGCTTAAGTCTGAGTTTGTGCATTAATAGCGCCAAGTCCGCGTCGGGTTTGGAAACACAGCGTAAGCGAATATCGACACCTTTGCGCGTGGGCAGTACCACATCGGTCAATTGGAGATTTTTGAATTCTGCAATCACTTTGCGCGGCTCATCGCCCAAGCCCGCTTGTTTGCACATTTGGCCGAAGCATTTCCACAGTACATAGGCCAAGAAGCAGACCAAGATATGAGCTTGAACACGTTTTTCTTTTTGATGCCAAATGGGTCGCAATTGAAGATCGTTTTTGTGAATGCGGAACGCGGCTTCTGCGTCCGTTAGTTGAATGTACGCTTGCCACAACTCGATGGCTGTCCAGTTTTTGACATTGCTGCGCAACACATAACAACCTTCGCTGATTTGTGCCCAAGTTTTTTGCGGCTCACACCGTGACCAACTAACTTGCACCACGCCATTGTTGTCGCGGACGGTGATCGTAAAAAATGCGGTGGCGCGTTGATGGCGCTCCAACAAACGACCAAGGCGACGTTCGGCAAGTTGGACGCTGGGAACCCGACCAGTGTCGCAGCTCTTTTGCAGCTTGCACAATTCCGTTTCGAGACGTTTGAGAAAACGATCATGAATGGCTTTTTCTTTGGCCGCTCGCGCGGGCTCCGGCAGAGAATGAAGACCTCGTCTTCATGGCCCAATGACGAAGAACAGAGCTTGACCTCCAGACCTTCGCGAATCGTTTGCCAGCCCTCTTGCTCGAGCTCGTCGGCGAAGTGCTTGAGTTGGCTTTTTGGCATGCCCAGAATATAGCGGCGTTGCTCCTGATTCAGCAGGGTGAGGGTCTTAGGACTGATCATGCCACGATCCATAATCCAAATGCGATCGGCTTTGCCATAGAGCTTTTCCATTCTGGTGATAATGTCTTCGACGGTCTTGGAATCGTGCTTGTTGCCGGCGAAAATTTCATAGCCTAACGGAATTCCTTCTTTGGTGACCACCAGCGCAATGCAGACTTGTTTACAATCCGAGCGGTGATCACGTGAATAACCGCGTTGCGCTGTCGGATTGGCGGCCGCTTCGCCGTCAAAGTAAGTGGAAGTGACATCGTATAACATCAAATCATAGTTGATGTGAAACAACTCGCCAAAGCGTTCTTTGAGATGTTGTTGCAGTTTGTCTTTGTGCGGCAGCAAATGATCCAAAGCACGATACAGGCGATTGTCATAAATTTTGTTCGCCGGAATGCCGAGCAAATCGGCCAAGGCGCTGTTCTTGTAAAAATGTTCGGCAATATGAAGCTCGCTGCTGGGCTCACAGAAGCGAGCCACAATCAAGATGGTGGCCAAATCCGCCCAAGCAATCTCGGGCGTGTGCTCGCCAATTGTTTTTGAAAGAAACGATCCAGGTGCAATCGGCGGAGCAGTTCCAAAGCCAGCCACACATCGCCAAAGCGGCGTGGACGTTCAGTGCGCACGGCGCTAACATCACTTCTACCCATTCTGGCGGGGCCTGCCCTTCAGTGATTGCGTTGTGAAGGCACGAGGTCTGCTGATCAGAAATGACTGTGCGCCGCGGCAGGACAAGCCGCTTGTTGAATCCCGAGCCGTGCCGCGGCATCCAAATTGCCCAGATAAGCCACGATGCGTTGTCGCGAGCCACGCGCGGTGCGATAGGATTCGACCAGCGCCCAATACTCATGCGACTTGCCATCTTTCTTGCGGCAGATTTTCCGCAGGTGCATGCCGCAATATAACAAATCCTACCCCGCTGGGCAACGGGGTAGGTCTTCACCACACGGCGTTTTGCGGAAATTTTCCGAAAAACCTGAGGAATTTCCATCGGCCAACCCAGATTTTGCTCCGAAAGAATTTTGAAGTGTCGAACTTGGGTTAGAACAGCGGGCCGGCGGCGATGGTAAGCAGAAGCGAGTAGAACAGGGTCGCGTAGCGGCGCGAATAACTTCTTGCCAAAATGGGAGCGCTTGTCTTCATACTTCGGGAATAAAATAAAACATCAAAGCACTGAGCAACACCAAAAGCGGCGCCACGAACAGAGCGATCTGGATGCAACTGCCCAGCGCAATGCCCATGGTCAAATCCATTTTGTTTTTTCGTGCCATGGTGACGGCGGACAAGCTCTCCGCCGCTCCGCCGATAATGGCCAGGAAAACGATGCCAATAAAAGTCGGCGTCATGCCCAGGGCTTCCATTCGGGTGCCGGCGGGATTGTATTCCTGATTGTGATATCTGACGCCACCCACGAAGAAAGACATACCCAACGCCAACAACAGATTGGCGTGGTGGTGAAGCGTGTCCGGCATATTCAAGCGCCAGCGTAATCGGCACGAATATGAACAACCACTGGAAGGATGGTTTCAACTGGTTTGTCCGGCATCGCCATACTCCCGGTACATGCGGTACAGCACCATGGTCAACGGCACGCCGAGGCTTGTTCCTAATCTCAAATTCCAAAAGTCAAAATTTTTCAAAAGTCATAGCCCAGCGCAAATACATAGCCCAGGGTGAATTTGTAGCCCGGCGCGATCCCAGCGGTGTTTCCAAAGATACCGGCAATCATCGGCGTCGCCTCCAGCGACAACTCGTCCCCGACACTGAAGTTCCATCCGAGGAAAACCGATCCGGTTTCGAGATCTTCGTAGTTGTAGCGCGCTTCGAGATGAAGCCGGCCGCGATCCGCAGTGAAGATGGGCGCCAGGTAGTCTTGATCATCGGGCACGAAATAAGCATAGCCCGAGGCGTAAAACGACCAAACGTGCAGCGCGGCCGAAGCAGATGGCGCGCCGTCTGTTACGGTCTGGCCTCGTGCTGGGCTGGCCCACAGCAGCAAGCCGGCAACCGCAGGTGCAAGTAAAGGCCTCATCTTCATCCACCCAATGCGATTGTGATGCCGACCAAAACCAGGCCGATGGCGACCATCGCGAGGCCCACGCCCCACGGAGAATAACCTGCGTGGCGTCCCAGTGAATAGCCGGCCATAAACAGCATGATGATGGCGATGCCGTTGGAAATGCGCAGAGCCAGCATGGCGTTGTGCATCACCAAGAACGGAATCACGACCGGAAACGTGGACAAAAAGACCAGCAGGAATACGCCGGCGCCACCGATGAAATCATCACGCCTCAGGCTCGGATGAGCTGGCGGTTCGGGTAAGCGCTGCAATTGCAGGCGTATCGCTTCCAGGTGCGCTGGATGCAGAACGGAAGCTATCCCCGAAGGCAACGCTTCTGCAATGAGGCGACTGGCCTCTTCCGGAGCTGCGGCTTGGCGCACGCGCCGCAGCATGAGCATCTCGCGCCCGCGCTCGCTGAGTGTATTCATGAGATACATCACCGCATCCACCAGCCCCCAAGCCAGGTTGCAGCCAAGCGCGCCAAAGAGCATCGTCCGGATTTCCTCCCGGCCCGCGGTGGCGGCGCTCAATGAGCCGGTAAAAGAAAGCACCATGATCAATCCGAACAGAACTTCCGAGGCGCGCTCGACTGGATCCAGCACCCGCCGGCGTTTTTCGATTTTAGCTTCAGGCATAGGTTTTCGAAATTCAAAACTCAAAATCCAAAACTCAAACGGGCAGCATAAAAATGCAAAAACTTTCTAACACAGAGATACAGAGCGCACGGAGAGTCACAGCGCGGCGTAGCCCTCAAGGGCCCTTAAGTGGCCGCAACAAAAAAGACTCACGCAGAGCCTCGCAAAGATTCGCAAAGAGTTCCGGCTGGCAAAGTCGCAACCAAAAACTTTGCTAAAAATGCAAAGTTTTACAAGTTTGTATTACCTTAATTTTGCACCAAACCTGGCTTGCAACAAAAAAAGAACCGCAACGAAAGGGGGGAAATCATGAATCTCTCCTGCTCTTGCACCACCCGTTAGGTGGTTTCAGGCGCATCGTCGACGCAAACAGAACTCGCTATCTTAAAGGCTTTTTTTCGTTGCGGTTCTCTTTTCGTTGCAAAATTAAGGTAATAGAATGCATTAAGAGGTTGCGCAAGAATAAAGTTCCATTTGTGAAGCGCAATGATCTCACTCATCCAGGCCGCCAACACCGAGAGGCGGCAACTAAAGTCCTACACCAGATTTTCAGCCTGGCAGAAAACTGGAGCCCTTTGGGCAGCCCAAAAGACTTCAGGCAGAATGATTTTTCGGCAGAATGATTCCGCATCATTCTGCCGAAAAACTATTCTGCCAAAAAAACTCTTAGAATCTTATTCTATCTTTGGTTCTTTAAGCGCTTAACGGCGCGTGCAACGCTACAGCGCCCTCCGTGGTCTTCATGGCCTTCGCTTCCTTTTGCGCTGGCGAAGATTTCGGGATGCGTCTTGAGCATGAAAATCAAATCAGCTAGTGCATTGTTACCTTAATTTGCATATGTGAGGACTATGGGTTGCAGTGAATAGTCCATAATTTTAGGCGTTTTTCTTCTTCTACGCCGAAGGCGTTTCACTCCACAGCCCAGGGCGCCCATCCGATGGGCGCCCTGGGAACCAATATCCCAATGCAATGGAACCCCAATCGGGGTTCCACACAAATACAGTTAGTCTCAAATGTGTAAATACACCTGTGCAAGCGATTGCGGCTTGCTTGCCCTCAGTTTTTGTTGAACCCTTTCAGGTTTCTTGATTGTAATGGTCATATACCGAGGGTGCGCTGCGCGCTACCCTCGGCTCTGGTGTTTAACGCCTTCGGCGTATTCATGATTACCCGAGCATAATCAGCGATAGAGACAAAATCTACAACTTCATGCTCGTTGTTCTCGCTCCGCGCCCTTGCGCTCGCCCCTCGCGCGCTTCGCTCAAACAACTGGTTTGCTCCTAGATTCACGCCGTAGGATATCAATCAATCCGACGCTTTATAAAGTTCTACTTTTTTATTTCACGCGGCATCATCGGAGCTAGCTTGGGAGCATTGCTGCAACCCTCGAATTCAATGGTTTCGACAACGACCCACAAGGGCTCGGGGCTGCAAAAATTAAGGTAACGGTGCACTAGTCTGTCCGGCTTCGCCATACTCACGATACATGCGGTACAGCACCATCGTCAACGGCACGCCGACGATCGTTCCCATCGGCCCCAGCGCCCACGTCCACACCACCAGCGACAGCACGATCAGCAAAAACGAGACCTCCAGTCCTTTTTGCATGAAGCGGGGCTTGACGATATTCTCCGACACCGAGTTGAACAGGAAAAATCCAATCACGACGATGAGCGCCTTGCTCCAGCCGAATTCCAGCAGCGCCAGCAAGGCCGGCGGCAGCAGGGAAATGAGGAATCCAACACTGGGGACGAAATTGAGCAGAAATGACAACACGCCCCACATCACCGGAAAATCGACACCGAGCGCAAGGAGCAGAATGGTATTGCAGACGCCGACGATCAAGCCGGTAAGGGAAACAATGGCCACGTATTTCCGCACATCCTTACCGAAGGTGAAGTAGCGGGACATTGCGCCCTTGTCTTCTTCTCCGCGTTGCAGTTTGCCGAGATGTGAGGCCGCTTCGATCAGGATGAACACCACGATCAGGATGATCACCAACGACATGCTCACCATGCCCAGGCCGGCCGAAAGCAGCTTGGTCACTAATTGCATGAGCCGCTGCGGTTCCAGCCGGTTACTGGAAAACAACGCAGTGACATCAATCCCAAGTCCGGCCAGAAAGGAGGTGAGGGAATCTTTGATTTCAACCAGGCGTGGTTGATAAGCCGGCAATTCGTCAATCATCCGTGAGATGGATACGCCCATCAGAGTCGCCAGCGCCAACCCGCCGAAGACGACTGCCAGAATGGTGATCGTCACGGCGAGGCCTGGACTCACGCCTTTACGGATGACCCATTCCATAAGTGGCGTCACCGACATCGCCAGGAGGAAGGACAACAAAATGAGATTGACGATCGGGGCGGCGAAGTGTATGCCGGCAATGATAATCATGGCCGCCGCGAGCGTGACCAGCGGGTTTCGGACGGATTGCATAAAGCCTCCTCCTCAATATTCAATACCCAAAATTCAAAGCACAAAACGCAAGATTCAAAGCTCAGGGCTCAATTCATTACGTGCAACACATTTCGGGCGATGGACCAGCGCGGTTCTTGCGCGACGGTGTTCCGGCCCAGAATCCAGTAGTCGAAAAGCGCGGCAATGGTCTGGTCTTTCTTTTTCAAATCGATCCAGGTGTTCACAAAATCGACCAGCTCACGATCGCCGCGGGCCATCGCGTAGGCGAGCGGTACAGCCAGAACATCCGGCCGGGGAATGGCAACGGTGTAGGCGGGATAGACCAGGCTCCAGGCGGAACCGGCCTCCGCCGAATACACCAGGGCATCGAGATCCTCCTCCTTACGGGTAAAGAACTCGCGCGGCGAATTCAACACCACCACTTCAGCCTGCGGCAGATACTCCTTTACTTTGGCAATATAATACGGCACGCCGGGAATGCCAAGTTTGAGCTTTTGCAGGCTCTTCAATTTATTGCGGCTGTTGAAATCTTCGCGGCGATAGTCTTTGACAATGAAGGCCAGAGTCTGATCCATATAGGAAGTCGAGAGCGCCATCTTTTGGGCGTTTTCGACTGTGACCGCGAGGCCGGACATGATGAGGTCAACGTATCCGGCGTCGAGCATGGCCGCAGCTTTCTCGCGATCAATGAGCACGAACTCGAGCCGGACGTTCATCTCTTGCGCCAGCGTGCAAGCCATCTCGACATCAAGACCGACGAGGTTGCCCGCCTCGTTGGTAAATGCAAAAGGCAGCGCATCCTTGAAGTATCCGACTCGCAGATAGCCGCGGTCGCGGATTTCCTGCAGCCGGGACTTCTGCGCGTCGTGGAAAGGCGGCGAGGGCAATGACGAGCGGTGCACAGTCGCCGGCTTGTGCTCGTGCGACAGGTCCATGGTAATGAAGGCCTGATATTCTTGATACTCATGCCCGACAACGTATTCAAAGAACCAGCGCGTGGCGCCAATTGCGCCAAATGTCAACACCAGGCTCACTGCCGCAAAGCGCAGCAATTTCGGCCAACTGATTTTGAGCAACCCGCTGACGGCGCAAGCGCCGAGCACGGCCAACACCAGCGTGAACATCGCCGCCAAAAGCGTCCCGAATCGCGCGCCGACGAGATTATCAGCCACCAGGAAGAAGCGATAGGTATCCGAGGGAATCTGCAGCAGATTGAGCAGAAAGGGTATGGCGACCGTCGGGTCGCCAAAAAAACTGAACAGGCCGGTGGTGGCGAAGGTAAAGTATTTTGAAACCGGCACGGAAGAGTTAGCGAACCAGCCGGCAAACAGGACAAAGCTCAAGGTCAGAATCTTGCCCAAATTCGGAAAGCTGAAGGAAGTCGAAATGATGACGTCCACGGTGGATTCAGTTTCGTGGCTGGACTCGAGCTTTTTCAAAAGTTCTTTGCTTCTCTCCGCGAGCACGGGCAGCACCACGAAAATGTTGCCGGTGGCAAAGGCGGTGAGCAGCGCGGTCCTGGTCGGGCCGACCAAATCCTTGTACTTGAAGGGCGTGAGACTGGTCACCAGCGCCGGCAGAATCCAAAAGGTCAACAACAGCGCGGCCACCATGTACGTCAACATATAAACTTGCAAACGCTCAAGCTCGCTGAAGCGCATGGTGCCGGTGGCGCTGGCGATGATGGCAAAGACGCCAATGGGCGCAAATTTGATGAGGAAATTGGTGATGCGGCCCAGGCCGTCGGCAAGCGCCGAAAGGCTTTTGAGCAGCGCTTCCTTGTTTTGGATGGCGATCAGCGCCGCGCCCAGCGCGAAACTGAATACGACCACAGCGGGAACGGTGTTACTCGAAAGTGAAAAAAACAGATTGGAGGGAATGTAAAGCCCCAGAAAATCGAACGGCGGTCTTTGCTCAATCAGGCTGGTGCTGAAACGGGAGGCCATCTCCCAATTGGGAAAGGCCAGAGGCATCAAGAGAACCATCACCAGGCCGATGCCCCACAGCAGCAGAAGCACCACCCCACCTTTGCGCGCCAGAGCGGCAGCTTCCTTAAGTGAAAGCCCGCCGAGGCCGGTGATCAGGGAGACCATAATATAGGGGAGCACGGTCATCTGCATCAGCAGAACAAAGGCATCTCCGGCTACTTTCAGAAAAGCGACGTCTTCGCCGAAGAAGATTCCCGCCAGAATGCCCAGACCCATCCCGATGAGGATTTTTGTGGATAAGCTCACAGCCATTTCCCTTCTTGTTTGTTCAGGTTCCAAGTTCTGCGAACTGAACGACGACCTTGATATCCTCCGCTTCTCGCTGCAGGGCGTGCGTGAAGTTCTCCGGTCGCTCACGTCGCGTCACGAGACGCGCCAGCCACGAACGGTCCGCGCGGGCCAATGCTTCTCCGGCTTTGTACCAGTGCCGCTTGTTGGCGTTGACGCTGCCGATGATGACATTGTTCCCGAGCACCATTTCGGCCGCGACGTCGGCCAAGGGCAGCCCAGTCGTGCGGCCGCCGCTCCCAACACCGGTGAGACACACAACGCCTCCCGCCCCAATGGTGAGGATCGAGTCGGCAATGACCTGCCCGACGCCGGTGCATTCGACGATGATGTCCGGCTCGAATCCAACGCCCGAGACGACGCCGGAGTGGTACGTCGCGCCGAGATCGCGCACGAGATCAGGCTTGGGCCCCGATTCGACGCGATCAAGCACATGCACCTCCAAGCCGCGTTGCTTTCCGAGCAGAGCGGCCAACAAACCGATCGGCCCCGCACCCGTCACCAGCACGGTCCGCGGTTCCCAAAAGGCGCGCTGACCGACCGCCGCGATCTGCTCCCAAGCCTTCGCAACGACAGTCGTAGGTTCGAGCAACACACCGAGGAGGCCAAGAGAGCGATCGACCTTCACCGCGTAATCGGGCTCGATCCGCCAGCGCTCCGACATGAATCCGTCAATTTGTTTGATGCCACGCTCGGTGTATTGGCCGTTGCGGCACATGTCCCACTCCCCCACCGCGCAGTTGGGGCAGGGAACAGGGTCGGGACGGCGAACGATGCCGACGACGAGATCACCTTTCTGCAGCCCGCCGGTAGGGCCAGGATCCACCACGCGGCCAAGGGATTCGTGGCCTAGCACGAGGTGCGTCTTGCCGGAAGGAGCCCAGCCGTACTTCCCCTCCACGATCTCAGCATCAGTCCCGCACACTCCGACGGCGACGGCTTCCACGAGCACTGAGCCCTCGCGCGCGTCAGGCTCGGGGACGTCTTCCAGCCGGGCAGTTCCCGGCTTCTTTGGCTCTACAATGATTGCTTTCATGATGTCCAGGTCATTTCTCCTATAACGCTCACCAAAGTTGATCAAAAGACAGAGGCGCTTGTCTGCCAGACGCAGATCGGTCAAAATCTGTTTTTATGCACAGAATTTGTGTCTCACGCAAAGCATACGCAGAGATTACGCGGAGATATTCCTTGCGATCCTTTACGACACTCTCCGTCCTTCGCGGGATAAGTGTTTTTATTCATTTGCAAAGACTTCACCTCTAATAGTCTACACCAGATTTTCAGCCTGGCTGAAAACTGGAGCCCTTTGGGCAGCACAAAAGACTTCAGGCAGAATAATTTCTCGGCAGAATGATTCCGCATCATTCTGCCGAAAAATTATTCTGCCAAAAAAACTCTTAGAATTTTATTCTATCTTTGGTTCTCTAAGCGCCTACGCCGGTTTTCAGTCAAGCTGAAAACAGAAGCCGCTACGCGGCCGCTTCTTTTTCGACAAGATTTACAGGATGAACAAGATTGATTCTCATCCTGTAAATCTTGTTCATCCTGTCAAGAAATTTTCAAAATCTTATTCTATGTTTGGTCAGCTATTCGCCTACTCCGAGTTGCGCGCATGCCGCAAATCAAAGCCCCGAAGGGTAGCCGGAAAACTCTTACATGCCCTGAATCTCAGGCTTTATCACCAAGCACCGGAGCACCAACTCGTGAGGCGCGGGCAACCGCGCCGTTGAGGAACTGCATCGGCAGGTGCAACCGCAACCCCCAAGCCGTCTCATCATGTTCGGCCTGAGGGAAACACAGGTGCAAAAAATTAAGGCCGTATCTCCACCCACGCGAGACCAGGGCCATTGCCATTCCCATCGTCACCTCGTAGTTGTCGCCGGGCCAGCCGCTGTCGAGGTAAAAGCCCACGTCGCGCACTGGCTCGTTCAGAACCCGGTCGATCAGATTGTCCTTATGTGAAAAGGTGCTCGACATGCAAACGGCGGTGCCGAACGCTTCAGGGTGTTGCCATACGCTATAAAAGGAAACCACTCCGCCAAGCGAAGAGCCCCAAACCGAGCGATAGCGCCGATGGTTTTCGATGCGCAACAATCGCTGTGTTTCGGGCACGATCTCTTCGGCCAGCGACCGGGCGTAGGCTTCGTAGCCGGGTGCGGTATATTCGTGCATCCGGTCGCCGGAGTGGATGCCGACGATGACAAAGTCTTCGACCGCGCTCATCGCCCGCAGAGTCCCGCTGGTCTTATCGACTTCCCAGTCGCGCCCGAGAAAGGCTTCCTCCGGAAAGAACAGGTTCTGGCCGTCCTGCATGAATGCCACGGGATGGGAGGACAGGGTGTTTTCGTCATACCCCGGCGGCACGTAAACGCGAAGCTGATGAGTGCGGCCAAGAATCTTGGACGGAAACTCGACTCGTTGCGAGAATCGCCCACGCTCTGGGCTAAAGAAGAATGGATACGAGACGCGCTGATCATCCTCTCCCATCAGCAGCAGTTTGTTGGGTCCCACCGACCAATGGAACCCGCCGTCTCCCACCAGGCAAGGTTTGAAGTAGAGAAACGGCTGATCGGCCTGCACTTGAAAAGTAGTGGTGTTGCCGTCCTCGCTGACTGCAACCCCTTCGACGTCTTTATCCCAGTCCTGCTCGGTGCGCAGAACCATTCGCCCTTTCCCGGCCGGATACGCGACCCGCAAGGCTCGCTCCAGCGTTGTGTGGGTTTTGTAGAGTCTTTCTTTTTTCATAGCGGCCTTAACCAGGATAGATTGTCGTAATCTGAAAGAAACATTCAAAAGACAGAAAAATAGATGACAGAAAAATGTTTTCGACGGCATTTACTTCATATGGGGTTTTTATTTTTCTGTCCTTTATATTTCTGTCTTTGTTCCTTGTCAACCTTGTAGCTCAACATTTATGTTGAGAAAAAACAACGACGGCAACATGAATGTTGCGTCACAACGCCTCCACCGCATCGGCGACGGAGGTAAAGCGATTGATGCCGCCGAGCTTGTCGTCCACACCCTCGGCGCGCAGGCGGTCGCGCACCGAGGCGCGGGCTTCAACGGCTTGGATCCGGATGCCCATGCCAGCCAGCTCACTGGCAAGGCCGGCGAGCGCGTGGGCGCTTTGCATGTCCACGCGCGGCGCGGCAGAGAGGTCCAACACGACGGCCTTGGGTGGGGTGGATTGAGCATGCACACGATCGAGAATCTCTTCACAGACGTGATCCACGTTGAAGTAAACCAGGCCGGAGTCCGGACGGAAAATCAGCACCCCCGGAATCAGCTCATTGTCCGGGTGCCGCTCGCGATCCGAAAAGCGGCGCGTGCCAAGGATGTGGCCAAGGAAAGCGACATGAGGTTTAGACGCGTTACGCAACAATTGCACGAGCGAAATGATGGCGCCGATCAATACGCCGCGAAGCAGACCGGATCCCAGCACGCCCAGGAAGGCAGCTATAGCAACGACGAATTCAGGGCGGTCGCCGCGCCAAAGATGCTTCAGCGTCGAGAGTTTGAATAAGCCGGCCACCGCCACCAGCACCACCGCGGCGAGCACGGGCTGTGGCAGGGCGCGCAGGAGATGCGAAAAGAACAGGATGACTGCCAAGACGATTCCGGCAGCGATCAGCCCGGACAATGGCGTGTGCGCGCCGCCGCCTTCATTCACTACAGACTGCGACATGCCGCCGCTTACGGGAAAGCCCCGGCCCAACCCAACGGCGAGATTGGACGCAGCGAGGGCGAGGAATTCCTGGTTTGCATCGAGCCTGCCACCGTGCTTGGCGGTGAACATGCGACCGATGGCGGCGGTTTCCACCGCGCCAAGCATAAAACACGCGAACGCCAGCGGTAGCAAATCATTCAGATCAGCCCAATGAATCGCCGGCAGGCCGATTGCCGGCAAGCCTTGCGGCACTTCGCCGAGCAGCTTCACGCCCCGGCCTTCCAAGCTAAGCCAGGCTGAAGCCACAATGCCGCCGATCACGACAAACAGTGCCACCGGTTTGTTCTTGAGAAATATTTTGCCCAGCACCAAAATCGCCAGCGCGGCCAAGCCAATGCCAAGAGACGCGGAGTTGGTTTCACCCAAATGCTTGAGGAAGTGTGCGCTGTTCTCCCAGAAATCCCCGTGCGCGCCGTGAATGCCAAACAGCTTGGGCAACTGCGTGCTGGCGAGGAAGAGCGCCACGCCGCACTTGAAGCCCGTCATCACGCTTTCGGAGATGAAGTTTACGATCGCGCCCGCCTTTGCCAGCCACGCAATGAAGCCGATGAGCGCCACCAGCAGCGCCGTACCAGCCGCGAGCGCGCCGAAACGTGCCGTGTCGCCGCCCGCAATGCCGCCGAGCGACGCGCCGACGAGCAGCGAGATCGCGGAGGTGACGGTGATGGTGGTGTAGCGCGAGCTGCAAAACAGCCAGAAGATCAACCCACCGAAAAGGCAGGCGTAAAGCCCGGCCTCCGGCGGGAGATTGGCGAGCGAGGCGTCTCCCAGTCCGGCGGGCAACAGATAGGCGGCGAGCGTGATGCCCGCGATCATGTCACCCCGCAGCCAGCTCATGTCGTAATGACGCAGCCAAGTGAGGGCGGGAATCGGTAGGTTCATAAAGGTGATTTACGATTTAAGATTTACCTATTTCAGCTTCATGTCATTCTGGAAGAATCCTTTTTCGTGCAAGCACTGTGCTCGAAATGAAAAAGGATTCCTCCGGAATGACAACGTAGTTTAGTGAACATTTACCATCTCGAAGACATGATACTTCCACGCCGGCACGTCAAGATAAAGCCCGCGTGCCTGCAGGTCGTTTCCGGCGCGCTCGTAACGCGCCTCTCCCATCAGATCCTGCAGCCGCCACTGTCTGTTGCTTAAATCAGGGAACAGCAGCCGCACGTAACACTGGCTGGGATGAGCAGAATAATTCACACAAACCAGCAGACGCTCGCCGCCGGAATCCTGCCAGGCGTAGGCGATAAAAGCATCGGATGACCCATTGCCCTCCCAAGCGGGAGCGCATTCGAGCAATCGCCATTGTCCTTGCCGGACCGCAGGCCGCAGCAATACTTCAAGCAAGCGCTCGTAGAATTGCCGCAAGGCAGGATTCACGGGTTCATTCGGGCCGCGGACCAAGTGCGGAGAGATGCGCTTGAGGCGTCCATCGAATTGTCCATGATGGAAGAAACGCAGGCCCGGTGATAGAAAAGTAATCACCGCTGCCGCCTCGTGGACTCCTGCGGAAAAAGTGGCTGCCGCGCGGGGCTCGTCGTGATTTTCCAGAAAGCGAGCCAGCTTGTTCTGGTAATCCAGCCCGGCGTGGAAATGTTCTCGCACCGGCCGGGCATGGCCTTCGCGGAGGCGGTCGTACAGCCGTTTGTCGTAGGCGTAATCGAAGCTCTGTTGCTGCATGGTCCATTCCATATCCCAATAGACCTCGGCCATGAAACAAAAATCCGGAAACCGTTCACGGACCCGTTGCGTCGCTTGCGGCCAGAACGGCTGAGACGGGATGCCCCAGGTTCGTTCGAAGACGTCCGGCAGAACCAACATGGCCATGTCGCAGCGCACGCCGTCACACTGCCCCGCGATCTTCACGAGTTCTCCGATCATCACCTCTTGGGTCGCGGGATTGCCGTAGTTGAGCTGCAGCGTGTCCGGCCATCCCGCAAAGTACGGATCGCGTCCGTAGGCGAGCAGCAAGTCACCGTTCTTGCGCTTCACCCAGGTATAATTTTTTGGCGCTTGGGCGAGGGCCACTTCGTTTCCGGGGATATAATACTCGGGGTGATCTTCCACCCAGGGGTGATCCAGGCCGGTGTGGTTAGGGACAAAATCGAGCATCAACCGCAGGCCACGTTGGCGCAGCCGTTCTCGCAGCCGGGCCAAAGCCGCATCCCCGCGTAGATTGCTGTGTCCGGTGTAACCAGTGATCGCAAATCCGGAACCCGCGATATCGTCATCACAAAGGTCCGGCAGTGTATCCTCAAATTCTTTGCGCCATTCGTGGTTCGTGCGGGAAACCCGTTGCCCTTCCGGACCGGTTTGCCAGACGCTCAGGAACCACACCCAGTCAAACCCCATCTTCGCCAAGCGCTCCAGCTCGGCGTCGGGAATGTCGTCGAGAGTCGCCGCCCGGCCCAACTGCCGCGACAATTCCGTCAGCCAGACGCGGGTGTTGATTTGGAACAATGAAGGATAGGGAGGTAGCGGCAAAGTATTTGTTCTCCATTTGTGTGTTGGGCGCTAATTATTTTTCAATTCGCGTTTATTAGCGCTCATTCGCGGTTTGATATAAACGGCGACGCTTACCTTTACGCTTTCGGCTTCCTCGCCTCAACGATGGCCCGGCGTCCGCCGGCCAGCAACTGTTCGCTGTTGATCGAGGCAAAGAGATGCATCAACCCGGCCACCACGCCGGTCCAGCCGGTTTGATGGCTGGCACCGAGTCCCGCGCCGTTGTCGCCGTGGAAGTACTCATAGAACAGCACATGATCGCGCCAATGCGGATCGTTTTGAAACTTCGCCGAGCCGCCGTAAACCGGACGCTGGCCGTGTTCGTTGCGCAGGAAAATTCGCGACAGCCGCTGGGTGATTTCCTCGGCGACTTGGTAAAGCGTCATCTGCTTGCCGGAGCCGGTGGGGCATTCGACTTTGAAATCATTGCCGTAATACACATAAAAATTCAACAGCGCGCGGATGATCAGCGTATTCACCGGCATCCAAATCGGGCCGCGCCAATTGGAATTGCCGCCAAACATGCCGTTATTCGATTCCCCCGGTAAGTAGTCCACGCGGTGCTCCTGCCCGCCGGTATGAAACACAAACGGATGCTGCGCGTGATAGCGCGACAGCGCGCGCACGCCGTATGGGCTGAGAAATTCATTTTCATCCAGCATCACCGCCAAAACCCGGCGCAGCTTTTTCTCATCCAAAATGGCCGCCAAGCGGCGGTCACCGTAGCCCGGCTGGGTCGGTTGATGCATATTGGCCAGCAACGCGGGGCGCTTTTCCGCAAACCAGCGAGCGCGGGCGCGAATCTCCGGAATCTTTTCCAAAACCTCAGGCATAAATACCGTGGTAGCGCAAAGCGGCAGCAAGCCCACCATCGAGCGCACCTTCAGTCGCTGCGCACTCCCATCAGGCAGGCGCAGCACATCATAGAAGAAACCGTCTTGCTCATCCCACATTTCGTCCTGATGCTCGCCGACGCGATCCATGGCGCTGGCGATCCAGATGAAATGCTCGAAAAATTTCAGCGCCATGTCGGCATAAGTGGAATCGTGCAGCGCAAGCTCCAGCGCGATCTCCAACATGTTCTGGCTGTACAGCGCCATCCACGCCGTGCCGTCGGCCTGCTCTAAATGCCCGCCAGTAGGGAGCGGCGCGCTGCGATCAAAAACGCCGATATTGTCCAAACCGAGGAATCCGCCTTGAAACACGTTCTTGCCGGTGAGGTCCTTGCGATTCACCCACCAGGTAAAATTCAGCAGCAGTTTCTGAAAAGCGTGTTTGAGAAAAGCGATGTCGCCCTCGCTGCGGTGCAGCCGGTCGTGGACGTAAGTGGAAATGGTGGCCCAGGCATGCACCGGGGGATTGACGTCGCCGAAATTCCATTCATACGCCGGAATCTGGCCGTTGGGATGCAGGTAATGCTCGCGCAGCATCAAATCCAGTTGCTGCTTGCCGAAATACGGATCCACCAGCACAAAGGGATGGATATGAAAAGCCAAATCCCACGCCGCGTACCAGGGATATTCCCACTTGTCCGGCATCGAGATGACGTCGGCATTCACCATGTGGAACCACTGATCGTTGCGCGGGGCCGGACGTTTTCCCGGCGAGAGCGGGTCAGAGCCACGCTCCGCGAGCCATTCTTCGATGTCATAATTGTAATACTGTTTGCCCCACAGCATGCCGGCCAGCGCCTGGCGAAACACATTGCGCTGATCATCATTGAATGAGGCCGGCGTGATCGCAGAATAGAAAGCGTCGGCTTCCTGCTGGCGCGTTTTGAAAATCTCATCAAACTGGCTGCCGAAGGGATTGCCGCTGGAGGTGGCGTTGATCAAGCGCAGTCGAATGGTTGCCGATTTTCCGCCGCCGACGGTGACTTGATAATGCGCCGCGGCCTTGGTGCCAACTTTTTCCGGATTCACTACTCCTTGCTGGTTGTTCACAATATAATTGTTGATGCCATCCTTGACGTAAGGCGTGCGATTCGGAGCGCCGAAGAGGCGCTCGGTGTTGGTTTCGTTTTCGATGAAGAGCAGCGGCGTGTTTCCTTCGGCATAAAAATAGCGCGCGCCCAGCTCGGGGTGCGAAGCTTCGATCGCACTGAAGTCTTTGCCGGCTTTTGTTTGTTTCATCACCGGCTTCGCCGTGTTTTCGTGCCACGACCAGGTATTGCGAAACCACAGCGTCGGCAGCACGTGCAGGGTCGCAGCTTCCGGTCCGCGATTGTGAATGGTGATCCGAATCAAAATATCTTCCGGTGAGTCTTTGGCATATTCGACAAAGACATCGAAGTAGCGATCCTGATCGAACAAGCCGGTGTCGAGCAGCTCGTACTCAAACTCTTCGCGGCTGCGCTGCTTGTTGGTCGCGACGAGATGGTCATAAGGATATGCCGCCTGGGGATACTTGTAGAGATACTTCATGTACGAGTGCGTCGGCGTGCTGTCGAGATAGAAATAGTACTCTTTGACATCTTCGCCATGATTGCCTTCGCTGTTGGTCAAGCCAAACAACCGTTCCTTGATGATGGGATCCTTGCCGTTCCACAGGGCGAGAGCAAAGCAGAGTTGTTGCTTGTCATCCGAGATGCCGGCGATGCCGTCTTCGCCGCGGCGATAAGCGCGCGAGCGGGCTTGATCGTGCGTGAAATAGTCCCAGGCGTTGCCGCCTTCACTGTAATCCTCCCGCACCGTGCCCCATTGCCGTTCGCTGAGATAAGGTCCCCATTTTTTCCAGCACACATTTTGTTCCCGCGCTTCTTGTAAGCGTAAATGTTCTTTTTCCATCTGTGCCTCCTCGTCGTATTTGATGTTAGGTGATTAAGAGCCTGTCCGAAAACCCTGAAATGTCATCCCACAGGGATCTTGGTTGACTCGGGCACAGTGCCGATTTCAGGCCTAGGTGCCGAATCTACCAAGATGCCTTCTGCATGACAGAATGAGGTTTCAGGATAGGCTCTAAGTAATCGTGATCCAATTCCTCCGGCGTGGGCTGTTTGAAAGAAATCGCGCGCACGCCCAGGGGATCGACGTTCTCGAAAACATGGCGAATCACACCATCTTTCCCCGAAGTGTCCATGTGCCCGGCTTGACGCGGTAGCGATCCATTCAACCTCCATAATCTCCAAACATCTCTGTACGAATTACACCTTACACGTTACACTTTACACGTGTAACGTGTAAGGTGTAACGTGTAAAAATTCGTATAAGGCCACTTCTCCTCTTCTGAATCCGGCGAGCAGCCCTCACGTTTTTGGCAAACCGCTTTTCAGTACTTGTTCAATCACCTCGGCAAAACGATCGATTTCCGCAACGGTCGTATACACGCTCGGGGTGATGCGCAAGCCTTCGAACTCGGGGTGTTTGATGGGGGTGACGATCATGCGGTGCTGATGCCACAAATAATTGGTGAGCTCGACGGAGTCAAGGCCGAGCACCTGCACGTTCGCCAGGCCGCAAGCGAAGCCTGGTTTCAAGCTGGTATTCAACTTGATGCGCCCGTGCTGCATCAGTCTATTCGCCCAGCGGTCACGCAGATAGATCAAGCGCGCTGCTTTGCGCTTGGCGCCAAGCCCGTGATGAAAGGTGAGCGCTTCGGCAATGGCCAGATAATTGGCCGCAGGATGCGTGCCGATCTCTTCGAATTTGCGGACGTCATTGTCCATTTTTTCCGGCGCGGCCATCATCGGCCACAAGCCGGCGATTCTGTCTTTGCGCACGTACAGCATACCGGTGCCATGCGGAGCGAACAACCATTTGTGCAGGCTGGTGGCATAGTAATCACAATCCAAATCCGCGTGCGTGAAATCGAAATGCGCGAAAGCGTGTGCGCCGTCGACAATGACCGGAATATTTCTTTTACGCGCCATATGCACAACTTGCTGCACCGGCAGGATCTGGCCAGTGAGATTGATCATATGGCACATCAGTATCAATTTGGTTTTGGGTGTAACATTTTTTTCGAAGAGGGAAACGATTTCGTCGGGATTCTCGCAGGGCACGGGGAGGGAGAACTGCTTGAGCTTGATTTTGTCGCGGCGCTCGCGTTGCTGCCAGGTGGTGATCATGCGCGGATAATCCTGGCTCGTGGTCAAGACCTCGTCACCGGGTTTGAAATCGAAGCCAAGCTGACAGATTTGCAAGCTTTCCGAGGCGTTGCGAGTGAGCGCGATTTCCTCCGGCGAACAACCGAAAACTGCCGCCAGGCTTTTGCGCACGCCTTCGCGCTGCGGCTCCAAGACCTGCCACATCGTGTACACCGGCGCGTTATTGGAAAAATCGAGATGCCGCTTCATCGCGCTTTGTACGATTGCAGGTGAAGGCGAGACCCCGCCGTTGTTCAAATTGATCAAGCTGCGATCGACGGTGAAAGCTTGCTGCACTTCGAACCATAACGCCTCGTCGGCGGCAACGTCCTCCGGCGCGCCCGGATGGTGCGCCAGCATCTCCAAAGCACGTGCAGCGCGCGCGGGCTGGAAGGCCGACCCGGCGATTCCCAGAGCGGCCGTTCGCCCGAGGGCGCCCAAGAATTCGCGACGATCGTACATAGTGCTCTCCCTCTGCCGAATGATTGATTTGCGATTGAAGATTTACGATTTTCGATTTCCGAAGGATATGTCAAGATCTGAAATCGCAGATCGCTAATCATAAACCGCCGTTCATTTCAAATATGCTCTTTTTCATAGAAATTCTGCACCTCTTAAGCTCAAAGAAAAAGTAAACGGCTCAGGCTGGACAGTAACAAACTACTGATACTACCAGAAAAGCTGCGGCACAAGTTTCAAACAATCAACTGCTGTCCAATACGAAAGGCGTCGACAAGACGATCCAAACCATGCTTGCCCCCGTTCACCAGCCGGCGGGCAGTGCCTAGATCATCAGCCAGCAGCGCGGCACGGACCGCTTTCTCTTTGTCCTTTAAGAAAGTGGCCAGGAGCTTGGCGGCAATGGGAGGATCGTTCGCCACTTGCGGCGCGTTGATCAATTGATTGCCCAGGCCGATGAGGCCACTGTACTGCTGATAGTTCGCGCGGCCGGTGAGCTGGACGAAACCGCGACCGCGAAAGTTCTCGCCATCAGGTGCTCCCTGATTGCCCAAATCTCTGCGATGATCGTAGAGATCGAAAGGATGCCCGCCGGGAGAAGTGTTGAACCGGGACGGCCATTCGCTGATGGGCTCGAAACTTTCGGTTTCTGCGCGGATGGTAGCGAGCGCCATCAGGATCATGTCTTTATCCATGAGAGCGGCGGCTTTCAAAGCGTCAAGGACGATCGGAAGGTTTTTCTTGATGTTATCGATGGGTGTGAATGGAAACATTTTGGTAACCATCGCAACCGTGACCTCGGGCGTCGTCGAGCGCGGGCTGATGTCGGGCTCGAATCCCAGGGTTTGCAGCGTTTCTTCATCTGCCATGCCGTTGGCAAGCAAGCCTTCACTCTTCTGAAAGGCAAGTACGGCCGCTTCCGTTCCCAAACCAAACTCACCGTCGATGGCGCCGGGGTTGAAGCCCAGGTCTTTCAAGCGCTGCTGTAATGTCTTAACCTCTTCCCCGCGGTCTCCTTCCTTTAACATACGCATACGTCCTCCTGCATTTTTTCGTGCAACATAGTCAATTTGATCAAGAGAAGCAAATCAATAAGACGGCTTCGCCCGGGCGCTGTAAATCTTCCAGCCGATAAGATCACTTTTTCAACTCATTGTTCCAACTCCAGCAAAAGCAAGAGCGCCCGGCCGGTGATCTGAATTGTTACCATAAAAATGTGGAATTCATGCCTCATGCTGATAGGCGGACAGCCGCATGCCCAGCTTGCCAAGGTGCGCCTGCGCCCGTGCGCGTATCCGGGCCGCCCACTGGCCGTTCCCGCTTTCGCGCAGACGTTGCGACGCCAGCTCCCCGTTCATCCAGCGATTGGCGAACTCATAATAGCGTTTGCTATGCCGCCCGCGAATCAGATAATCACGGTCATTGGTCGATTGCCATTTGCCATTTGCCAACACCAGGCTCTGCTCTGCCATCCGTTGATAATAAGCCGTGCCCTTGATCGGGTAACTCACCGTGGTCAACACCAGATCCGGACTGGCCTTTTTCACATGCGCTATCGTGGCCGCAATGTCATCTTCATTTTCATCCTCAAAGCCCCACATCAAGAACATGCCGGTTTCAATGCCATAGCGTTTCGCCAGCCGCGTCATCTCTTGCACCTGCTCGGCTTTGACGCCGCGTTGCATTTGATCCAGCAAGCGCTGCGAGCCGCTTTCGGAACCGATCCACACGCGGAAACAGCCCATCTCCTTCAAAGCCTGCACAACGTCTTCATTCAAGCGATCCGCACGGCAAATGCACTCGAACGGAATTCTGATCCCATGCTTCTTCAGCTCTGCGGCGTATGCAAAAAACCACTTGTGGTTGATGTTGAATACATCGTCGGCATACCACAGCATGTCGGGGCGATACGTCGCAAGAATCTGCTCGACTTCTTCCACGCATAGATGCGGGCTGCGCTTACGCAGCGTCTTGCCGAAAACCGAATGGCTACACCACGTGCAGGAATAGGGACACCCGCGCGAGGTGATCAAAGAAACCGCGCCCATACCGTGATGTGTGCGCCAGGTGTCAACGTACTTGGGCAAATCGATGGCCTGGCGGTCGGGCGGCGGCAAAGCATCGAGATCGGGCAGCAGACGGCGCGCAGGCGTACGCTGAAAGCTGCCACTCTCGTTTTTGAAAACAATACCCGCCACTTCTGCAAGCTGCGCACTTTTTCCCGCGGCTAGAATCGGAATCAATTCCTGCAGCGCTTCTTCCCCTTCGCCAATGACAACGACGTCGGCACCGAAATCGAGATAGTGCTCGGCATAGTTCGGCGGATCCGGCCCGCCCATGATGACGATGCAATTCTGCGCTTTGGCTCGTTTGATCATTTCCAGCACGTTGAATTTCGTCATTAAATTGGAATAGAGGCCGACGAGCTTCGGCCGGTGCGTGTTCAGATACTCCGCAAAACGGTCTTTTCCGGCAAAGGTGCCGTCAAAAATCTCGACGGCAAAGCCTTTTTGTTTAAGATAAGCGGAGAGATAGAGCAATCCCAAAGGTGGATAGGGCTTCATGATTTCGAGCTCTTTGGGGTCTTGCGCGAGAAAGTAGCCGTGGGTGAGAAGAATGTCCATAGTTGATCAAGAGACTGAGACGCTAGTACTGCAACGTTAAGTTTGGAATTTTACCCTGCACTCAGAGTATGTCATTCAGACGGAATCTTGGTTAGCGCTCTCCACGGCGTCTGGGACGAGCATCACTCAGCAAGGCTTTGACAGAGCTTACCAGGATTCCTTCTGAATGACAGCATTGAAGGGCAGCATCACTTAACGTTGTAGAGCTAGCTCACGAATGCAGCGGACGCGGCATTTTCAATTTTTGCAGCCGCGCGCGGTCGGCATAGAGCCGCGGGTAGCGCGCGGCCGTACCAATGAGCTGTCGCAAATTGTTCAGAGTGAATTGTCCCGGATGCCGCCACAGATCTGAAAACAAAACCACGGCCTTGCGCAAACGAAACTCCTGGTGCACCACGCGATGCAATTGGCGATAAAATGCGGGCTGGTATTGTCCGCGAAACATCAAATCGAGATCGTCGCTATGCTCCCAGTTATGCTTGTCGCCCATTTCATTTTTCACGCGCACGTAAAAACGCGTACCCGGCATCGGGTAAGAAACGGAAATGCCGATGTCGTCCGGCTGGCAATCGTGCACCATTTTCAATGTCTTTTCGATGTCTTCATCGGTTTCGCCGGGATAGCCGAACTGCAAGAAGAAACACACTTCGATGCCATGCCGTCTCAAACGCTGGGCGGTGGCATAAATCTGTTCGACGGTTGTGCCTTTGTCCATGGCCTCCAAGATTCTTTGCGAGCCGGATTCCGCTCCGACCCACACGGTTTTGCAGCCGGCTTTTTTCAGCCCTGTAACGGCCTCTTCGTGCAGCAAATCCACTCGCGCTTGAATCTTGAACGGCGTAACCGCGCCCGCAGTTTGCACCGCGTCGCCGAATTTTTCCACCCAGCCGGGCTTTAAGCCGAAAATATCGTCGGCAAACCAGACGTGATCGGGTTGGAAATTCCGGCGCAGCCACAGCATTTCTGTCACGACATTTTCCGGCGAGCGCGAATTGTAGCGGTCGCCATAAATCGGCTTCGCGCACCAATTGCAGCGAAATGGGCAGCCGCGGGTAGTGACGAGATTGAGGGAATAGTAACCGTGCTTCTTCCTCCAGGCCGCGCGATACTTCTCCACTTCCAACAATGACCACGCGGGAAACGGAAAGATATCGAGATCTTTTTGAAAGCCCCGCGCCGCCGGCGTTTGTGTCCTCCCGTTTGCCGGCCTCGCGACTCCGGCAACGTCATTGATTCTGTTCTCACGTCTGTTCAACAATGCGCCGAGCAATTCGTGCAGCGTGATTTCACCCTCCCCGATAATGGCAAAGTCCGCGCCCTGATCGAAATATAATTGTTGGTGATCCGTGGCATCGGAGCCGGCGACGATGACCGGCACACTGACCCCCAGATGTTTCTTGGCCAAAGCGATCATTTCAAAACAAGCCGCGCGCATGCGCGTGAGGCACATTTTACTCAGCCAATTGAAACTGTCTTCATAAAACACCACGGCGCGCGGTTGATGCGTCTGCAGCTTGGGGATGAGATCGGCCGGACCTTCTGCGAGCATGCTGTCGAACAGCGCCACGTCGTAACCATGCTGCTGCAAGTAAGCGGCAGCGTAGAGTGTGCCCAGGGGCGCATATGGCTGCATGGTGCGCCATTGCTTGGGATCGAAACGTAAGAAGAAGCTGTGTGCAAGAAGGACGTCGGACATATAGTGATTCTCAGCAATCAGGATTTGGGAACTCACATCCACTCAAGGGCCAGTCTCGCGCAGACTGGCTGTCTGCGTTACGTGCGTTCGTAGATCACGGCAGCGTTATTTGAAAACACTCTTTTCATGTTGCTGCCGGGATCGGAAACAAAGCGAAGAAAAACGGTTTCTTCTTCCCTTCGCGATTGCTCATCACCGGTAAAAATGATAACGTAGCGCAAATTAAGCCTCTGGACAAAGGTCTCGATATTCGCGAGCTTTTGCGGTTCAATCAAAAAAGAACAAAGCAGCCGTTCTTTATCAATATCAAGCTGGCCAAAAATCCGTTGATACGGCATAGGCACTTCGCCTTCGTGAGAGGCCGCTACAATGACGGCGCTTTCCTCGCGCGCCAGGCGGGATTCAAGAAATTTCGCGATCTCGTACGGCTCGCGATACACGGGCAGACCATTGGCCTGCCTCACCGGTACGGCACCATACAGCAACAGCAGCAACGTCAGGAATGCAGCGATTCCGGTCCGAGCAAACGGATTCGTCCACTTCTGCAGCCACGGCCGGAAAGATTGCGACGCCTGCTCGATCAGATGGTCAATGCCCAAAGCCACCAAAATGAGCGCGAGGCCGAGCGGAATCATGACAAATCGATTCGCCGTGGCAAAATCTCGGCCCGCGATGAAAATGAGAAAAAGCAGGACCAGCAGCAAGAGCAGAAGCAACGGCCACAAAGCCGGAAGCATGAGGCGGCGATTTTTCCAGACCAACCAGATTCCTGGCAACGCGAGCAGAACGAGTGGCGATCCAAATCTTACCAGCCAGTAAAGCAGGAGGCCGGCATAGTTCAACACCCGCAAGGCTTCCGCATGCGGCGCCCACGCATAAAACGTACGGTCGGGATGATGAAACAGAAACGCCGTAGGACTGCCCCAGTGTTGCCAATTGATCAAGCACCACAGCGCCGGCCCCCAAAACAATCCGACAAAGCTTTTGATTCCCTCCGCCATGATCCGGCGATCATGAACGCCCGCCGCCCGCCAGATTCTTGCGAAAAACAACGCCGGCAAGATGAACCACGCTTCATAACGGGTCAGGCACGCCAGGCCGTAAAGCATCGAGCCTAGCACAAAGTTTCTCGCCGGAGCCTGCGTTTCTTTTTCGCGAACAAAAAACGCCAGACTTCCAATAAGCAATCCTAGAAAAAGGACTTCCTGATACGGCATCAAGGACAAAAATACGGCCTGCGTATTGATTGCAAATAACAATCCACCGATGAAAGCAGCGCGCCGAGACGCAAAGGTATGCAAATAAAATGCAAAAGCCACCGCCGCCAAACTGCCGGCAAGGGCAAAGACCAAACGCACGACGCCAATGTTGTGCGTCAACATAAAAGTGAAATGAACCAGCGTTTGTGTCACAGGTAGCCAGTGCCAGGTCAAGAGCGAATCGCGATAGTAAAGCCGGCCAGCGGCATCGTTGCCATAGGGCACGGGATAGAGCATCAGCAGGGCGAGCCGAAAGATCAATCCGAGTGCAAAAATCAAGACGAGATCAGTGTGCAATTGCCGGCGATTTTCCGTCATCATTTTCCATCTTCATGCGTTGCGCAAAAAAGCCTGCAGGAGTAAAGCCGCCCGCGATGCAGCATGAATTTTAACAGTGTAACCAACGTCATCAGGCCATAAATCGCACATTGCGGCAGCGAGGCCGAGGAGGCACCGGAAAAATAGCGCGTGGCGATCGGAATTTCAACGAGACGCTGGCGAAAGGCCACGGCTTGCACGAGAATCTCCGTGTCAAAATGAAACCCATTGGAGTTGTGCAGAAAAGGCACGGTTTCCAAAAACGCGCGGCTGTAGGCGCGATACCCGGTGTGGTACTCGCTGAGACGCTGTCGCAAAATGAGGTTTTCAAAAAAAGTCAAAAAGCGGTTCGCGAGGAGGCGATAAAGTGGCATGCCACCGCGACGCGCGCCGCCGGGGATGATGAATCTGGATCCGAGTACCACCTCGGCGCGGCCCTCGGCGATCGGTCGAATCAAATCCGGTAGCAGTGCCGGATCGTATTGCCCATCAGGATGGAGCATGACGATGACGCCGGCGCCGCGGCGCAGGGCCTCGCCATAACAGGTCTTTTGATTGCCCCCGTAACCGAGATTTTTGGCATGACGGATTACGCGCAAAGAAAGCTTTTCGGCGATCGCGACGGTTTCGTCCTGGCTGCAATCATCGACCAAAATGATCTCATTGATCCAGCGCGCATCGATGGCGTGATAAGTCGCCTCCAAGGTCGCCGCGGCATTGTAAGCCGGCATGACCACGATGACCTTGGGCTTGGCCGCGCGCATGCGCGGCGACCGTAATGTATCAGGAGCTTCGAGTTGCATGGTGAAAGAACTGCGGTTTTCAGTTTAAGAACACAAGAGCCTTTGAACACAGGGACACGGAGCACACAGCACGGCGTAGCCGCAACTAAATGAGTCTCACGCAGAGCCTCGCAAAGATTCGCAGAGACTTACCGGCCGGCAGAGTCGCAACCAAAAACTTTGATAAAAAGGCGAAGTTCCAGTTGCAGTAATCTGGTGAGTTCATTCACCAGCAGCGTGTTGCGCTACATAGAGAGCTGCTTGAACGGGATGCTGCTTGTGAAAATATTCCACAACAATATCGGCAACGAGCTCCGCGCCCAACTCGGTAAAATGGCAATCATCGCAAAACACCTCCGTGTTTTGCGGCAAGAGCGCGGCCAGATCGATGCACTCGACCCCAAGTTGCCCACAAAGTTGCAGGAGTTTCTCGTTATACAGTTTCATACACTCGGCCAGAATCTCCACCGCATAATGCGCATGGCCATTCGCCAACCCGGGCTCACCGATAAAGCCGAACAAAAGGTTCGCATTTTCCTCCGGCAGACCGGCATGCCACAGCACCGGCTGCGTCATCGTGATGACCCGGATATTGCTTTGTTTGGCCAGCTCGACCACATTGGCAATATTTCTCACGTATTCTTCCAAGGCAGCGGTTAGGTCGGGGCTCTTCGTGATTTTATGGCCCTGCGCGCGATTTTGACGCCACGCCATCAAATCGGAAATGGTTTGGTTTCTGCGATGGTGGCTGTGCAAGGCGGCTCTGGTGCGCCGCGCCAGCTTCCAAAAACCGAAGCGCTTATAAGCAGGATGGATCATGCTATCCGGCATGACGCTAAAAATCCGCTGCATGAGCGCACGCCGGTTCGCCGGGCTCTCCATGAAATTGGGGTCATGCTTTTCATGCTCCCAAAGGCGCAGCACCAGGTCATTGATGCCGACCAGCAGCAACATGGCCTCGACGCGATATTGCGGCACGCAATAGAGCATTTGCAGGATATGGCTGCGCGTAGTCAATCCATTCGCGCCGATATTTCCCACCCAGACTGCCCGACCGTCAGCGGTTTTCTCCAATTTTTTTTGAACCAATGCCGGCCAGGTCTTGGCATCATCCAGATAGGTGCAAATCGTGGTGCTGCCGCCCATCGCCAAAATGCGATATGAAGAAGCGCCGTCCGGGTAGTCGTCGCCCCGCATGCCTTGTTGATTGGTGGAGTAGCGTAAACCCTGTGGACAACCCTGCCGCTCGCCGTCGGACAATTCCCGCTCGAGCGAAATATTGGGCTCGTACATGCAAAAGGGTTCATTCGCACCGAAAAAGATTCGCAGCAGGCCCTCGCCCAGCACAATCGCCATCGTGCCGCCCAACAGAAGCGCAATGAGGTTCGCAGCAGTTTTGTTTAGGTTACTCACTCGCAATTCGCTTGGCCACGAGGCCGAAGAAGGTGAAAAAGAATTCCAAAGGCTTTTTCCTTCAACACAGGGACACAGAAAACGCGGAGCGCCACTGAGAATGAAAGAACACCGGGAGAAATAACTCTCGCTCTGTCACACTCCGTGTGCTTCGTGTCTCTGTGTTGGAAGGCTTTATTGTTTCCATGCTGTCCGAAGGGGCTTAGTTTTAAGCTCGCTGACAACAAAAATCAAAACCCTTCGATTTCCGGCTGGCGATAGTGCATCCAGCGCTGCAACAGTTTGATCTCGTATGGTGCAAAATAGAACCCGGTGGCGTAACGCCAGGCACCGCTCACTTGCAGCAGCCGTCGTTGCCGTGCAGTTAATTTGACGTCGGAGTTGGTCGGATAGCGCGCATTCAACACCGCTTCGAAATGATGAATCTTGTCGAAGTGGCGCGGTTTAAGCCACGGCGTTAGTGGATTGCGGCGCAAATCGAGCTGCGACCATTGTGGCAATTGCCAGTCTTCCAGGCGAGCGGGAAACTGAAAGCCGGTTTTTTGCACCTCTTCAAACAAAGAAGAGCCGGGCACCGGCACGGGCGCATAAACATAAATGATGATCTCGCTTTGCGGGTTGATTTTTTTTACCAGGCGGATAAAGGCGATTTCTTCGTTGAGCGCCGAATCCACGTCGTCCGCCGGCGCGCCGAGCACAAAGGAGAACTCCGGTACGATATCGTGCCGTCGAAGTTTTTCCGCCAGGCGCAAAATCGTTTCCGGGGTTTGCGTGCCGCCCTTGTTCATTTGTTCGAGTCGCAGTGCCGAACCGGATTCCGCGCCGAGAAAGATCATTTTACAGCCGGCGCGCCGCATCTGCGCGAGCACGCCATCGGGATAGTTTTCGAGGGTGTCGGGCCGCGCTTCGCCCCACCACGAGACGCGAAGCTCGCGCTGCAATAATTCTTCGGCAAACTCCGAAGTGCGCTTCACGGAAGTAAAAAAGTTATTGTCGTCAAATTCAATGGCGTCGACGCCGAATCTTTTGATGACGCTTTCGACGTCATCGGCAACGCGCGGCGCCGTGCGTGCCACCCAGCCGCCTTCATAAATCGGCACGACAGCGCAAAAGCTGCATTTGAACGGACAGCCGTAGCTCGTATGCATCGCCATCGTGCGCTTGCCCAGACAAGTTTTGCCGAGATAACGACGCATATCGCCGAGACGTTCATACGGCCACGGCGGCAGATCGTCGATGGGCGCGAGCGGCATTCGTTGCGGATTGTGTACGACGCGCCCGTTTTCACGATATGAAAGCCCGAGAATCGATTCGCGCAGGACGCCGTTGCCGTTGAGGTACTGCGACAGTTGGGCGAACTCACGTTCCACCGGGCCGCGCATGACGTAATCCACCCAGCCGCTTTGCAAAACAATATCCGTATGATTCGACGGAAAATATCCGCCCCAAATGATTTGTAGTCCCGGAAAACGACGCCGCAAGTGGCGAACCAATGGAATGGCTTCCTGCAATTGCGGCCCGGGCATCACTGACATCCCGAGAATTTGCGCGCCGGTACGCTCGAGGGCGGAAGACAATTGAGCAATCGGATCGTGAAAGAAATTGCCATCGAGAATGGCGTAGTCGTAACGGTTCTCCAACATCGAACCGAGTGCGAGCAGCGACATCGGCACGCGATATTTGCTGTTGGCGCTGCGGGGGAAGTACAGAATAATGTCGGCTCGACTCTTCATCTGTGCAGGAAGCGAAGCGTTAAATAATTCTTCAGCAAACCATATCCTTGCCGTGCTTGAATCCGAGCGTCTTCCAGCGACCTGAAGCTGCGCAGACGCCGCAACAAATAATGAAGATTGAAATAAAACTCGCGCACGGCGCGTTGATGCATGGCCTCGATCTGCATGCGGCTCAAGGTCAACGTCGGCATGGCAATCGCGCTTCCCGATTGATCCATCACGTGCAGATCTGGCGGAATGAGTTGCTGCGCCACCGCTTGTTGCCGCAGTGGCGTGCCCATGCGCGGAACAGCAACATTGAAGGAAGCAAAATCGCACGGCACCTGCCGAAGGAAATCCAGGGTGCGTTGAAACGAGGCTTCGGTTTCCTCGGGCAAGCCGATAATGATCGTGGCGACGGTGCGCAGACCGTGTGCGGCACAACGCTGAAACCCGGCAAGGACCTGCCCGCGATCGTAGTCTTTTTTCGCTGCGGCCAGCACGGCTTCATCCCCGCTTTCTAAACCGAGGATAATGGTGTGGCAACCGGCTTTTTTCATTTCGGCCAGCACCTCGTCATCCAGCACATCTGCGCGGCTGAAACAGACCCAGCCGAAGCCATAGCCGCGTCGCTGCATTTCCAGAAGAAGCTGCAGGGCGCGCGGTTTTTGCAAAGCAAAGGTTTGGTCGAGAAAAAAAAGCTCGCGAATGCCCAGCGCGCGCACGGCATCCAGCTCGGCCAGCACGTTGCTTACCGGACGAATTTTCCAGCCGAGCGTGCTCATGATACAAAAGGTGCAGCGATAGGGGCAACCGAATTCGGTCATGACGGTGGCGAATTGCCGGCGCCGCACAAACGGATAGCGATAGTCTTTGCCGAGAAAGAGCTCATGCGCCGGCACGGGCAAATCAAAGCTTTCGCAACGCGGCCGGACAATCGGCGCCGCGTAAATTTCGCCCTCGTGCTGAAACGTCATGTTCTGAAGACGATCGCGCTCGCCCTGTAAAAAGCGATGTACCTCATCACCGGAGAAGTCGTGTAAAAAGCCGGTGGCAAAATGCAATTCTTGCAGTCGTTCGGCGCGATTTTCGATAAGCACGTCGCCGATGAGAAATAGGGGTACTTGCTGTTGCTCGGCGAGCCGCCGATAAAATGCCGCGTCTTCTTCATACGAGACGGAGCCGATGAGGCCGATGATTGCCGCGGGTTGCAACGCTTGGATCGTCTGCAGGGATGTTTGTGCGGAGAGGCGATCCACGATCGCATCGAGGAGATGCAGCTCGTAGTGCTCGCGCAGCAAACCGCTCAGATAAATGAAGTCGATCGGATGATTCAGATAATCGGCCTGCGAAACCTTGCTGCAAAAATAATCGCGCAAATAAACACGTTTGCCGGGAGGATTGAGCAGGAGAAGTTTGTTATTTGGAGTTTCTGGCATGCGCATTGACGTAATTTGTCATCCTCGAACCTGTCAATCCGCAGGAATCTTGCCAAGCGCCTGGATGAAGCCTCATTTTAGAATGATACCCAGTGCGTGGGAAGATTCTTACGGAATGACATACCCGTCTGGCAGCGGCGAATGAATGTGGTCGTACTAATCTGCAACTTCAATCATTTGGCCTTGTGCCACCCGCTTGGGCAGCAGTCCATTTTCATCTATAAAGCGCCGCAGCCGTGGAACGACCATGGCCACGCTCAACTGCAACATGCAGCGGCGATGATTGGTGCAATTCACGGTTTTGGCGTTGTGCACGCTCATGCACGGACTGCAAGGCAAACCGAGATAAAAAATCAACTGCTCATCGTTGAGAGGGCCGAAGCGCTTCGGTGTCTCCGGGCCATAGAACCCGACCACGGGCCGATGCAAAGCCGCGGCGAGATGCAGCGGGCCGCTGTCATTTGAGATGACCAACGAGGCGTCATGCATCAGCGCAGCAAGCTCGCGCAGATTCAGGGCACCGGCGCGATTGCGCACGCGATCGGGAGCGTCGATCGCGCCAGCGACGTGCTGCGTGTATTCTCTCTCCGCCGCGTTGCCGATGAGCGCGAGCTCGATTTCATATTCGCGCAGCAGCCAGCGCGCGAGCTGCACAAAATTCTCCCGAGGCCATCGCCGTTCCAGTGCCAGCGGGCTGGCATTGACGTTTATGACGACATAGGTATCGACAAAACGCCTGTGCTCGGGAGCCGCCAATCGTAACCGCGGCGAGACCTTGTACAAACTCGAGAAGCCGGCACCACTCTCTTGCGTACTCGGCGCGGCCAGTATCAGGCGCAAAAAATTTTGCGTCGCATGCTCTTCATCGTGAAAAGGGACGGCAAGGTCCAACAGCTCGCGCTTGCGCGCGAGCGGCCGCGAGAATCCCACTAAAGTTTTGGGCGCGGCAACGCGCGCTAAGAGTGCGGAAAAGTTTGCGAAGAACTCAGCATCAAAGATCAAATCATAATTGACCAGACGCAATCGTGCCAGCACAGAGAAGGTCGTCATGATGAACCGGACATCGTTGCCGAATTCCAATACGTACACGTGATCGATGTGTGGCAGCAACGCGAACACGTCTTGATTCTGCGCCAGCGTGAGGAAGTCGATGCGTGCATGCGGAAAACGCTCGCGCAGGCTGCGCAATGCCGGCTCCAGCAAAATAATGCTTCCCATTCCCCAAAACTTGATGACGAGGATACGCGCTCTGGATGCCTGCTGATTTGCGCCACGTTTGCGGAGACGCAAGCCTCGGACGAGAACGATGAGCACGCGGCCAACGTATTCGTCCAACCACTTGGCAATCTTGATGCGCAGACTCATGAGCAGCATTTGGATTCTTCCATGAAATAGCATCCAAAGCACGGGGGGTCAATTGAATCTTCCCGCTTCATCTCTCCAAAGCGATGCTGAACATTGTGCTGAACTCCAACCCCCGGCCGCGATCCGAGGTGAATAAGATACGTTGATGCGCTTCATCCCACACCGGCGCAGTGTCAATGGCGCGATCGCGCGTCAAGCGTGTGGGCCGGAGATCAGTCAAGTTCATCATCCAAAGATCGCGGTTGCCATTCAGATTCCACGAAAAGACAATGCGCTCGGCCCCGGGCGCCCACGCCGGGCGTTCGAAGCTCGTTTCGCTCTCCAAAAGAATTTTCCGCACGCCGGTTTGAATATCGATGCTCGCCAGCACAAAACGCGAATCAGCACTTCTCTCTCCACAATAAAGCAGGCGATCGTCGCAAGGAGAAAATGCATGATCGTAACACGTCTCGTCGATCTGTAACCATTGCGGCTTTTTCTCGCCCGCAGTGGACACGTTGGCAACGCCGATGCGATGGTCGCGCAGAAAAGCAAAGTGCGCGCCGTCGTGATGCCAGCGTGGCTTCTCTCCTGCTAACACGAGTTCTGGCGGGTGTTCTTTGCTGCGACTCAACCAAACTTCCGCGCGGCCGTTATTGATGCTTTCCAATAAAATGCTGTGGTCATCGCTCGCCAGGTCCGGCTCGTAAAACTTTTGTGAGGTGTCCGGCGTCCATTGCCCCTCGACGGTGCCGTTAGTGGTCATGGAGAAGATCGCATAATCCTCATCCAGCAATTCGCCGTAGCTGAAAACAATTCGTTCGCGTCCGAGATTCGGGGTTTTAACCAACAAGCCGAGGTGGCGATCAAATTCTTTTTCATGGAGCGGAACCCAAAGCGCGGCATCCCGCTCGCGCGCCTGCAGGCGCCGGAAATCGAGCGCCATCATCAAAAGGGCACCTACCAGCGCCGGCAACAAGTATCTCTTGCAAGCATTCGATTGCCATTGCCAGTGCGCTGCGCGCGAGAAGAAAACGCAAATCGCTGCGAAGAAAAATACCAGAAGCCAAAGCCGGATATAACCGACAGGGGTAAGCCAGCCGCTGGCGTACTTTTTGAGCACGAGATAGTGGGGCAGATTGATCGTGATGAACAAGCCGCACAGAAAAAGCGCGCGCAACCTTTCTGCGCGCTCCCAGAGAATTTGGGCGAAACAAATCGTGGAGAGGCTGAGCAGCAAAAAATGATACGTCGCGCTGCCGGGCGAAACCAATAAGATCGCAAGCGGCATCATGCCGATCTCAAACGAGCTTTGCTGCCTCGCATTCGCAAATTTCGTTTCGCGATAAATCCACACGAAGCTTGCGAACCAAAGCCACGGGATGAGATGCTTCATCACGACAAAGAGAAGTTCCGAAGGAAGGGGCGGCTGCGGATTGAGTGAAGCATTGTGAATGAACAAACGCCGCAGCATGCTGTTCCACGATTGAAACTGAATCGCGAACGGGTCTTGAATTTCGCCGGGCAGGTGGCGCGGCAAAACTTCCGTGACGAAAACTTGAAAAATTTCCACACCTTCCCTCCACAGCGCGATGAGAATCACAGCGAGGGTGGCACACACTCCGGCGCACACGAGCCGCCACTCTTTTTTCCATGCAAAATAGATGAGAAAGAACGCGCCAACGTATTTCATCGGGATCATGAGGCCGAGCAAGATGCCCGCCCAAATCGAATACCCGCGTTGCTGCAAATAAATTCCGCCTGCGAGCGTCGCGAGCAGGAGCAGGTACATCTGCCCGAAAAGAAAATTGTTGACCAGTCCGAAACCCGTGCCGAGAAAAACGATCGCGACGGGAAGCCAGGGCATGGCCGTAATGCGCGCGAAGAGCATGATGCAACCAATCGCGAAAATCAGATTAAGAACGATCCAAACGCGTTTTGCCACCAGGGGCGTGAACGAAGCGAGCGGTAACATCACCAGTGCCGCCGGCGGCGGATGCGGAATAAAGCCGCCGAGCTGATGTTCGATGCCGTAGCGGTCGATCTGCTTTTGAAACCAAACGAAGTCGCGATAGGCAAGCTGCAGAGGTTTGCCTTCGGCGATCAAACGCGAGGCAGTGTAGTAGTTGGCAAAATCGCCGCGCGTGTTCTGCAGCGAGGGCCATACGCCCTTCCAGAAAATGAGGGCGGCAAAAACTATGAAGATCAACCATGCGCAGGCAGGTTTCGCCGCAGTGACGGTAAGAATCTCCTCCATTCCTGCCGGCGCTCGCCATCTGCCCGGCGCGCTGCCTCGGGCGGTTTCAAAAACGCTCGGCATGAAGCAATTCCTTCTTCAGGCGCTGCAGCCCCCAATATCCGTAAATCTCCAGTGGAAAATCGAAGCGATGGTTTTTCAGGCGAAACTGCGCGCTCGGCCGTAACATGTTCAACACCAAACGATGTCGCCACGAGTGTTGCTGCTCGCCGACTTTGACCTGGTGGTAGCCGAAACGGATGAATTGCCGGATCGCTTGCAGGCGCTGGTGTTTGCCGCCATTCAGCCATGGCAGGACGGTCAGGCGGGGATAGAAATCGGCCCATTCTGCAAATGATTCCGGCGGGACCAGGCCGCGATCAATCGACTCTTGCCACGCGGGCGAGCCGGGGTAGGGCGTAAAGATATTGGTATAACAATCCGCGCGATCGTAGCGTTCGTAAATCTGGCGGATGAGATCGACGGTCTGTAATAAATCTTCGTCTTTCTCCGCAGGTAAACCGAAGATGAAGCCAAAGCTCGCGCGAATATCCGCTTCCTGGCAGCGCTCCACCGCGGCCAGAGTGGCTTCGGTATTCGATTTTTTCTCGATGGACTTGAGCACTTCATCGGAGCCGGATTCCGCACCGAAGTGAATGCGCGTGAGGCCGGCGCGGCGAAACATGCGTGCTTGCGCCGTGGTCAGTCGTTGCCAGGAATCTGCGCGATCCTGAATATACCATTCAAACTTCAAATCATTGCGAATGAAGCCTTCGGCGATCTCCAGCGAGCGCGGCCGGAAGGCAAAAAAAATATCATCGATAATGCCGAGTAACTTGATCTGATACTTTCGCACCAGATAGGTGACTTCCTCGACGACTTGTTCGACCGGCAACACGTCGAGATTGCGGCCATAGACGGCGGCGTTGGAGCAATACGAACAGTTGTAAGGGCACCCGTGGCTCGTGGTGTACATTAACCAGCGCAAGCCCGTGGCGCGATAATAGCGCTCATAGTCAATCAGGCCATAGCCCGGCATGCGGCTGGGCAACATGGCCACGGGGGTGTGCGGCCGGGGCGGATTCTGTATGATCGTGCCACGCTCTTTCGTCCACGTCCCTGCCACGCCCGTGAGCGCTTCGCCGGCTTCGAGACGCTTGATCAATTCGAGAAACGTCAACTCTCCTTGCCGGACGATGACGGCGTCGACGTACGGGCAGGCCAGGGTTTGCTGCGGCAGAATCGACGGATGCCAGCCGCCCAGAATGATCGGCAGATCGGGATGTCGCGCTTTCACGGCGCGGCCCACCGCGATCGCGCCTTTGATCATAGGGCCGGTGACCAGCGAGATGCCGAGGCAGAGCGCGTCCTCGACTTCACGCATAACGGCGCCGACAAAATCCGGCTCCATTGCGGTGTCAATTATTTTGACTTCATACCCTTCGGTCACCAATGGCCCGGCGATCGCGATGAGTGCCAGGGGCGGGCAGGCCTCGTTGCTGGCATAAGCAGGAAAAAAGAGAACGACTTTTTTCTTCTTCATTTGCCGTCGCTCCGTTGCAATTGCAGGAGATGGAAGATTTCGAAAAGATGCGGTTTGGCGGCGTGTGCGATCACATCATAGCCGCAATGCCGAAATTTGTCGTGCAGCAAGGACAGCGGCATATCCGAGGAAAGAATCAACACGATCTTCCCGTGCGGCACCAGAAAACTTTGCGCCTGCGCGAGAAAGCGCTCGATGGTTTCGTAATTCTCGCCGGCATGCCAGGCGGCCTGGGCCGGCCGTTGAACCCGGTTCGGGAAGTAGGGAGGATTGAAAACGATCCAGTCAAATCTTTCAGCCGGATCGAGGTGCGCAAAGAGATCGCTTTGCAAGCACCGCCAGTGGCCATGCAGGCCGTGCCGGCGGGCGTTTGCAATCGCAAGCGCCACCGCAGAGGGATTGAGATCGACGGCCAGCACCTCTGCGCCATGTTTGGCAGCCATAATGCCGATGACGCCGGATCCTGTGCCCATATCCAGCAGCTTTTGCCGCGCGCCAATAAGCGTGGCCAGATAACGCGCCAGAATTTTGCTGCTGAAAAAGTATTTGGGATGAAACACCTGCGAACTCGTGCCCAGCTGGAGTCCAGCAACGGTCGTATCCGCGTTCTTTTTGACTCTATAATGCAAAATCGGCAGTACCAACCGGAAGAGCAGCGGCCGGATTTTGCGGAGGGATTTCATGCGCAACGGCATCTTGGACTGATGCCACGGCGTCAGGGATGAGGTGTGCTTTTCAGTTTCCACCGCGCGGGAGGCGGAAATAAAGGGCCCCTCCCGTGATCTTGTGGCCGGGACACGATTGTTGCTTGAAAAATTTGCCACGTTATTCATCATGCGTTGGACAGTTGAGCTCATGGCAAACAGCTCGTATCATGCAAGGCCAGACTGTGAACTCAGCGCCGGGATTTCATATGAATCCATCCCGGCGTTCAGGCAGGCATAAACCGCCAAAAGTTCGAGCGCGCGCACACGGATCAAAAACTACGGAACATTGATGATACTTTCGCGTGAGAATTTGATCCGTGTGTGTGCAGCTTCGGTTCCGCCTGAGGGGATCATTCCACGTTTCATCGCCCTAGTTCTTTAGCGCGCCACGATTGATCCAGGCTGCAATCGAATCGGTCTCTGCCTTGCTCAATGGCGCGCCGACGACCGGCATACCTCTACCCACGCTGGGATCGGCGATGACTTTCAAATAGAGCACACTATTGTTGGCGTTCCCCGGCGCAACCCGCGGGCGTCCGAATTGCGCGGAATTCACGTTCACTAGAGTCGTAAAGGAAGTCGTAGTATCCGCGAGCGACATCGGCGCGCCGCCGCCCGGATGGCAGCCGGCATTCACACATTTGGGTGTAAAAATGAGCGCTTGTATGCTGGACAATGTAGCTTGCAGCGGCGGTGCAGCGACGACGGTGACACCCAGGGTATCGCTCAGGCCGCTGGCCGTAGCCGTGATCGTCGCCAAGCCAATGCTTACGCCGGTGACCAGGCCGCTAATTGAATCGACGGTCGCCACGACCGGCGCATTGCTGGACCATCTAAAGATCGCACTGATCGGGTTGTTGTTCGCATCGAATGCCTGCGCGTTGAGGTCGAGAGTTGCCCCGACCTGTAGGCTCGGATTGATCGGCCTTATGATGCGAACACTGTTGACGATACCGGCGCCGGTATCCGGTAGGGCACCGGCGTTGATCCAGTCACGGATGGCATTGATTTCGTTGATCGGCATGGGCCCGAGGCCCGCCGGCATGCGCGCCTGTGGACCACCGGTTATGGGACCTCCGAGAAGTTTCAAATAGAGTGAGCTGTTGGCGGCGTCATTCGGCTTGACGCGCAGCAGGCGCGGGTTGCCATAAGCCGAACCCGCATTGACTAAATTACTATATGCCAGTCCACTTTCCAGAGAGAATGGCGCGATGCCGGTGCTCGTATGGCAGTTCGCCACCGCACACTTCAGGTTGAATACATTGGACTGAATGCTGGCCAGCGTTGGTTGCACGGTCGTGGGTGCCGGCGTCATGGGTGAATTCTGGTTGCAAGCAACCAGACCATATATCAAGCCTAACAGCAATACTCCTTCCACACCTCGTTTAAAAAACCGCATGGGCATGACTGAACTCCTGTAGTTGTACATTTGCCGTCGTAGCAAAAATGAGTTTTGCAAGAACTCCACACTCCCAGATGAAAATCGCGCTCCTCGCTCTTCTTCCCAGGTTTTACGCATGGCGTTATATGGATCACGGATCACGCGACGTGCAAAACCTGCAACGCAAACAACTCTCTAATTCATAACTCGTCACGGCTGGAGACTATCACTTCAGCATCAGCAAATAGTCCGCCATGGCTTCGAGCTCTTCTTTGGGAAGGGCGCCGTATTTGGGCATGACGGAGTCTTTGACAAAGGCTTGAGGATCGGTAAAGTGATCGACGAGCCATTTTTTGTCGTGTTTAGCGCTCACGCCTTTGAGATCCGGCCCGGCGCCATCCTTCGTGCCCATGCCATTGACGATGTGGCAATTACGGCACTGTTCACGCACCATCGCGAAGCCTGCCGTGATCAAATTGGCGGCGGCGGCATCGGTCTTCGCGCGTGCATTCAAATATGCCGTCAGCGCTGCGACTTCCTCGCCTTTGGTTCTTCTCTGCCGGCGCGGAGAGTTATCCTTGCGCAAGACGTTTTCCAATTTCAAGGAGTCGACGTGCGCCGCTAATTTTGCCGAATCGGCTGGCGCTTTGAGCGGCGTGAATTGCTTCGCGCCTTGATCGTGGCAGTCGCCGCATTTTTTTAGAGTATAAAGCTGCTTGCCGGCGAGTGCTGTAATATCCGGCACTTGCGCCCGCAGATCAACCGACATCACCAGCAGCCCCAAAAGGATACTTCCGCAGAGACGTGAGCTCCTGACCATGACTCCAGCCTTTCCTTGATTCAGTTCAAGCTTCAGCGCTCGTTCAATTGTTCTGCGCGCCGTTGTTGATCCAGGTTTGAATGGTGCTGACTTCTGCAGCGCTCAAGGGTTGCCCGACCGTGGGCATTCTCGCTCCCAACGTAGTGCCGCTCACTTTCAGATACAGCGCGCTATTGTTCGCGTTGCCCGGTGCCACGCGCGGCCGGTTGTAGGCCGATGCTTGGTTGACCAGCATGCCAAAAGACTGCCCGTTGGCAAGCGACATCGGTGCATTGCCTCCCGGATGGCAGCCGGCGTTGACGCACTTGGGCGTGAAAATATTTGCTTGAATGCTCGACAAAGTCGGCTGCAATTGCACCGGCGGCGCGGTCATTGGCGTTTGATGCTCGCATGCCGCAAGGACTATACATATCACCAGCAACAGGCTTCCACTCACCGCCGCCGATGTTTTCAATTTCATGATCTTCTCCTGAGAAATTCGTTTTCGAGAACCAGCGAGACTATTTGACAAAAGGATAATCCAACACGCGATAAATATTGAATCCGATGCGATAGTTGCCGTCGCCAAAATCGAGATCGCCGCCGCTCATGTACTGGTTGGTGGTGTTGCCGCCGGAATTGGCGATGAACCAGTGGAACACGTGGCCGCCGGCTTTGATCTCGAGGCCGGCAACGAAAGTATCGTAGAATACCAATTGGTTGCCTTGCACTTGCATACCCCCGACGACGTTCGCAGTGGCATCGCCGGAGACGACGGGCGCGACCTCCGCGAACAGCGCGTAGCTTTTATTGAATGCGAACTTGCCGCCGACCCCCATGGTGACCAGCGGGTCTTCATTGGTCAAGTTAAAATTACCGTTCAACAGGACTCCGGGCACGAAGGCCAGCGAGATACGATCCACCACGTGCTTGGTGATGGGTAATTGCGCAAAGTAGGAAAAGCGTTCGCCGTCCGTCCGGCTCAGCGTATTATTCGGATTCGCCGGATCCGCTATGCCGCTGATGGTCGTCCAATCGACGCCGGCGTAAATGGCGGCAGAAAGCGGCATGGAACCGTCGGTCTTTTCGCGCAAGAATCGCCACTTCGCGCCAAACTCGAAGGTGGCGTTCACGCCGGTCCGCTCCACGTTTAAGGTCAGGTTATTGCTGACGGGAAAGGCAAATTGGGCCATGACGTAGGAGCCGCCATCGATGCCCCACAGCGTTTCAAAAGTGCTTTTGCCGGCGTTGCTGCGAAAGCGATGTGCGATCCGGTAGGTGAAGGCCCCGGGCTCCAGCGTCTCCGCGGTGGGTAAATTGGCGAGCGACCAGCCGTAGAACGGCTGCGCATATTTCATCTCCGGCACTTCCACGCGCACGTCCGCCGGCATGGCATTGATCCATTTTTCCAGCGTCGCGACTTCGCCCGCAGAGAGGGGTGGCAGGCCGCGCGGCATGCGATCGCCCTTGATGCCCGGCGTGCCTCTGACTTTTTTAATGAGATAGCTATTCGCAGCGTCACCGGGTTTCACCAGCATCATGCGCGAATAATCCGCACTTTTGACTTTGACCAGCTTGGCCACAAATACTTCTTCCGAAAGATCCAGGCCGCGCGGGGCATTCACGCCGGTGTGGCAGCCTGCGAATGCGCACTTGCTGTCCAGAATATCGAGCACTTGATTTTGCAAGTCGTCTGGCGCCACGCTGGGCGAGGAGGAGCTTTCGGGTGGTCGCACAAATTCAAATTTAAACGGCGAACCTTTGCCGCTGTTTTTTTCATCTCCCGCGTGTGTGCTGCTCGCGAGCAGAAGCACGATCACGCTCAGGCGGTACAGCGTTTGACCCACGTGCATGGTTCTTCCTCCGTTTTTGAAAAAGCCTTCTGGAAATAGAGTGCGGTGTTTTTGCATGGCCGCATTGCGCTCATTTAAATGAGTATACTATCGTTCTCTTGTTCGGTGAAGACTGAGTTTTTTCCAAACTCCTGCAAGCGTTCCGCGAGCTGGTGCTGAACCTGAAAGCGATGATTGTTGGTGAACAGCTTGATCTGCCCGCGCGCTGCGACGACGGCTTGCGGATGCAAATGCCGGGTCAAGCGTGCGATGCGGCGTCGATATCGCCGGTAAACAAAACTCTCCAACCGGCTGAACCATGATCGACGTAGGAGATTTTCTAAAATCGAGCCCCACACCACCCCCATACGACCACTCTCCCCGTCTCCAGCCGTTTGCCGCAAACGGGCTTCGACTTCAATCTGCGGTAAATAACGGCGGCACCAGGCGTTGGCACGAAAAAACTGTTGAAAGAGCTCTGCACCGCTCAAAGGTTTCAGGAATCCGATTTGGTGCGCTACGAACAAGTCCTGATCGTCAAAGCGCAAGTGTTCGGTGTCAACCAAACAATTCAGGCAGAGCAGGCGTCGTTTGCCAAACAGCTTCAGTACAGCTACCAGGCCTGAATAGACCGTCCACAGGCGGCCTTTTTCAATGACGAGGAACAGATCGATGTCGTCGCCGGGTTTGCAATTCTGGAATGCCATGGCGCCCGAAATCGCGACGCCGCGTACAAAAGGGAAATTCTGCACGAGGCGCAGCCATCTGCGATTCTTGTCCAACAATTCCCGGCTCAGAGTCCGGCGCTGCTGGCGCACGGTGACGATGGCTGAACGCTCCGCAAGAAAATAATACCCTTCCTTTTCCCCAATCTCGCCGCGTGCTTTCAGGTCTCGCGTCGCCTGCCGAATTTCGGCCAGCGTAGCCCGCACGCCAAACAAGCCATAGTGAATTTCATACAAAGCCAGCGGATAGTCGAACAGATCCGCGTAAGCCAAGGTGCTGCGCACTGCTTCCTGCAGCTCGATGCCGGTGCCGGCTGCAGGCAACAGTCCCTTGCGCGCAGCCGCGGACAAGGAGTGTAGCAATTCTGTGCTGGCCGGCTTTGGCGCGGCCGCTGTTCCATTCACCCTGCCGTTGCGCGGGTGCGATCTCATGCGGGCATTGTGGGTTTCGTAAATTTCCTGAATCTGTTCCGCGGTCTTGCGCCAGGAAAACGCCCGCGCACGGTCGCGCGCATAGGCGCTCGACCAGTGCCGCAATTCTTCATCGAAAAGCAGACGCTCCATTTTGTCCGCCCAGGCCGTGGGCGTTCCTTCGCAGAGCAAATGGGGATGCGCAGCCAGCTCGCGTAGCGAAGAATTGTTCGCCGCGAGCACAACCACGCCGCCGGCCATGGCTTCCAACAATGGAAAGCCGAATCCTTCATAAAACGAAGGCAAAGCGAACAAGGCTGCTTCCTGATATAGTGCGGGCAAATCCGCTTCCGGTACGTAACCCAAAAGACGCACGCGCTCCTGCAGGCCCAGGCGCGCAATGGCTTCATGCACGGCGGCGCTGCCATTATCGGACTGGCCCGCGAGTGCGAGCAGATGATCGTCGCAGCCGCGCTGGCGGAGCAATTGGAAAGCTTGCAACAGCGTGATGAGATTCTTGCGCTTTTCGAGCGTGCCGACGAAGAGGACGTAAGGCCCTGCAAGCCCATGCGCCTGGCGTGCGCGCGCACGTTCTTCTATGGGCACCCGCGTGAAAAACTTCTCCTCGACGCCCGATGAAATCGCCGTGATCAGCGGTTGCCGAGGGCCGTCCGGTTGTTTCGCCAGCCATCGAATCAGATCGCTGCCGGTCGCTTCGGAAACCGTGAGCAGGTGGTTGGCTGCGTGCAGCGTTTGTGCGATCGCCTGCCGGAAATAGAGGCGCTTGCTCCACGCATAAAAATGCGGATAAATATGGACACCCAGGTCGTGAAAAGTGGCGATGGTCGTCATTTGGCGCGTGAAGGCAGGCAGCGTATAGTGCATGCCGTGCCACACGTCGAGCTTCAATCGGTGCGCATGCCCGCCCGCGAGAAAATGCTGCCACGTCAGCCGCAACGGCCGCGAAAAATCCGGCAAGGGCACCAATTGCATGTTTTCTGGCAAATACTCAAATTGCCCGACGTGCTGCTTTTTGATGAAAATAAAATACTCATTCTGCCGATCGACGCCGGCCAATCCCTGCACCACTCCGTGAATATAACGCCCGGCTCCTGCCAAAGCCGACGGCAAACAAGTGGCATCAATTCCTACACGCAAGTTCTTCCTCGCGGAGCATTAAAAAAGGGAATCATGAGAAACGGAAAAACTCGAGAAACTACAAAAGCAGCGCGGCTTCTGCGACCACGCCCGGGCCGAAGGCAAGGGCGACGCAAGGTGTTTCCGCAGCGCCCGCTTGCAAAGCCTCGATAATAAACAAAATTGTCGGCGAAGACATGTTGCCGTGGGCACGCAGCACCGCACGTGAAACTTCCAATGCCTGATCTTTCAGTTGCAGGCTGCGGCCGACCGCGCCCAATATGCGCGGCCCGCCGGGATGAATCGCCCAGCTTTTGACATCGTTGAGGCGCAAACGATTTTGCGCCAGCCAGCTTTCGAGCCATGCGCGTAAATGAGCGTCGATCAACTCGGGGAGCTCGGGCGACAAGGTCATGCCGAAGGCATGATCACCGATGCGCCACGACATGGCGTGAGCGGAGCCCGGAATCACGAACGAGCCGCAATCTGCGACCCGCCAGAAGCTGCTCGGGCGCTGCAGCCTGGGTTTGGCGATCACCGCCGCGGCGCCGTCCGCAAACAAGGCATTGGCCACGATTTGCTCCGGATGCCAGCCGTATTGATAATGCAGGCTGCACAGCTCCACGCAACAAAGCAAAATCGTGGCGCTGGAATTCTGATGCGCGTAGGCCAGAGCGGTGCGCAACCCGTTGATCGCACCATGGCAGCCCATGAAGCCGATGTGGGTACGCGCGATCGACGGTGCCAGCGCCAAGGTCCGAATCAAGGAGAAGTCGATTCCCGGCGCAAAAAATCCCGTGCACGACACTGTGATCAAATGCGTGACGTCAGCACACGCGGCGGCAGCCTTGAGCAGGGCTTGCGTTGCCGCGGCGGAGGCCAGTTTGGGCGCTTCCTGCTCATAGCGCTGCATGCGTTTGGCCATGCTCGGCCCGGCGTCCCCGGCATGTTGCAGCACCGGATAAAAGGACTGCGTGATCGTTCCCTCGGCGTCTTGTTCTAAAATTACGCTGGCGCGCCGGTCGATGCCGGACATGCGGTACAAGCGGTGGAAAATACGGCGCTGTTCTTCGGTCGTACAAGTATAGGCTTCGGCCAGCGTCGCGGCACGCTCGTGCGCGATCGCGAGTTGCGGCAACGCGGTGCCGATGCTCTTCAGCTCCATGCCAATCGACTCTCGAATTTTAGGACGCAGTCACACCAAGAACTCAAGTCACCAATGAACCAACCCGGGTCTCCACAGTTACGCCCCCGGTACGAGCCGCCGTCTTTCCGTTCCGGCCTCCAGGTGCAGATAGCCCGCCAGTGGCGCCAGCGACAGCCAGTGTTTCTCTGCCAGCCGTACGATCGTTTCAATCAAAACGGGATGGCGCAGGGCGCGCGCAATCATGCGGCAAACCGCTTGCCGGCGTCCAACGACGCGGCGATGCACGCTCGCCCATTCGTGTTCGAGTAGCGGAGACCATTGCGACACACCACGCTGCACCAACGGTACCAGCGCTTCCGCAGAGCTCAATGCCCAGGAGATGCCTTCGCCGGTAAAAGGCTCTGTATAGCCGGCGGCATCGCCCAGCGCAAAAAAACGATGGGCACTCTTCCTGGTCGTACGCCGCGTCAACGCAGGCGTGCCTTGCCAGTGCAATTCCTGCAGATTGAGTGCGTGCGGCACACCCGCTTCCTGCAATACTTTCCCGACGGCCCGCGCGAGCGTTCCAGCGTTCTTGACAAAATCCACCGCCAGAGCTGCGGCAATGGCGAGCCGGTTCTCTTCAATGCGCACCAAACCGGTGTAGCCATGACGTCCGTATGCCATATAAATCGTGCCGGGCTCAAAAGCAGAAGGAGCAGAGACGGCAATCACGCCCGCGCCGATATAAGAGTTCCGCTGCGGGCGCGAAGAAAGCTCGTGAAAACCTCTTCGCAACGACCCGGCCAGACCGTCCGCGCCAATCACCACTTTTGCGCGGATTTCGCGCGTGCGCTGCCCATGGTGCAAGAGCAACTTACGGGACGAGCTCCGCACGCTTGACAAAATCGCGCGATATTCCGGCAGGAAAGAAACGCCGGCGGAGACCGCGGCGTCGACCAGTGCCGCGTCGAATGCCGCTCGTGAAACTGCTCTGCCGGCCGGAAGCGAGAGCTGCATGCGATGCTCTTTGCAGATCAACGCAAAGCTGCGTACCGGCTGCGCTCCGGTGCGATCGAGCAAGTGTGCAAGCCCCGCCGTGCGCAGCACCGCCACGGCGCGCGCGCTGAAACAACAGCCGCATATTTTTGAGCGAGGAAATTTCTGCTTTTCAATCAACAAAACGTGTAATCCCGAGACGGCGAGCCGTTGCGCGATAAAGGCGCCAGCTGGTCCCGCACCCACGACGGCAACGTCCCAGTCTTTTGTAACAGCGTTCTCTGCGGAGAAATTCATGTCTTTTCGTAACGCAACAACATACGCGCCGGCCAGTGCGTGTGAATCGAAAAATTCTCGAGCCCGGCCCGCTGCGCCAGTCCGGCGAGCTCAGTCTTGGTAAAGGCGTTTTTCATGGACAGCATTGCGTCCATGTGCACGATCGGCGAACGGGACAAGCAGCGGCTACCCAGCCAGACCATGGCGAAATTCGCGGCGCTGCGACGTATGTCGTTCACCAGCACCAGGCCTCGCGCGGCCCTGGCCATGCCCTGCAACAGCGCAACGGCCTGGGTTTCCTGCAGATGATGCAAAAACAACGAGCACATCACGACGTCATGATCTTCGGGCAACGGCTCGAGCAATGCATCGTGCACGAAAAATTTGACGGCGTACCCTGCGCGCTCGGCTAATCGGCGCGCATATTCCAAAGAACGAGGATTGCGATCGCAAGCCTCCAAATCTAACGTAACGCCGATTCTTTTCGCGCGCCGCATGAGCGCAAGGGGAACGTCACCGCCGCCACAGGCAATGTCCAGAGCGCGAAGATGCTGCTGTTTTCGCCTGTGTGCGAGGTTCTTCATCTCTTCCCACAAGATCCCCGCACTGCGGCTGATGAAGTTCAGCCTGCGCAGGCCGTCGAGTGCATTGTAGACTTCCGGATCATCCAAGGCCGGATCATCCAGCAGCTCGGCGTGCCATTCGCGCCGTTGCAGCCACACGTCAAATTACGCCGGTATACATATACCCGCGGCTCTCCGGCGAAACCCGGAGGCCGCGCGCATTTGGATTCCGGCGTGCAAATTCAACAAGGCGTGGCATGCGAGCAGTCCATCCGGCTGAGTTCATGGGAATATGATTTGGAACCAATGCGCGGTACGGCTTTTGGGCAGGATCATGCGCTGATAGGCGGACAAATGTCAAAGCTTCAATTGTAAGAGTAGATGAAGTGCTTCTGGATCATGCGTCGAAGTTTTTTTTCATGCGCGTGAATATGTTTACAAACGCCCAAAAATGCAAGGAAATTTTCCGGCGCCCAATCTGTTGAATTCCCTTACTGCGAAGACCGTGCCAGTGCCCAGGGCAAAAAATAGCGATATGATTATTCGGGAATTAAGTTGCAGAGGAGAGGTTACGAACGAGGAGGATTGCCTTTCTGCCGACAAGTCTGTAAGAGAAATTGCATTATTTGATCTGCGCCGGTGACATGGCGCTCTCTTTCGACAGAAAAGTAACGTGCGCTCATCGACTGGACCACGCTGCGCATCATTTTAGCCGAAGTGATTACGAAAATGTCGCCCTGCGCAATTCTCGAAATTTACGCGGGCGGAGGGCTTCAAAAAGCAAAGCCCATTCCGTGAGGCTGGAATGGGCTTTTGAATGGTCAAATCGAACTGCAATCAGCCGAGGTATTTGCGCAGCGGCTCGAGACGCGAGCGATGTCGCAATCGCCGCAATGCCTTTTCCTTGATCTGGCGCACGCGTTCGCGCGTCAGCTTGAAGTGCTCGCCGATCTCTTCCAGAGTCAGAGGGCGGTCGCCATCCAGGCCGAAATACAGCCGGATGATTTCCGATTCGCGCGCCTTCAGCGTGGAAAGCACTTTGTCGATTTCCACTTGCAAGGATTCTTGCATGAGGTTATCATCCGGCGGCGCATATCGATCGCTTTCCAACACATCGAGCAGGCTGTTGCCTTCTTCTTCCTTGAACGGCTCGTCGAGCGAGAGGTGGCGTGCCGAGGTTTTCATGACGTCGGCGACTTCAAACGACGTCAATTCCATTTTATCGGCAATTTCTTCTATGCTGGGCTCACGGCCGAATCGCTTTTCGAGCTCTTCCAGCGCGCGGCCAACCTTGTTGATGGCGCCGACGCGATTGAGCGGCAAACGCACTACGCGGCTTTGCTCTGCCAACGCTTGCAAAATCGACTGCCGGATCCACCACACCGCATAGGAGATGAACTTGAACCCGCGCGTCTCATCGAAGCGTTGCGCAGCTTTGATCAAACCAAGATTGCCTTCGCTGATCAAATCTTGCAGAGGAAGCCCCTGTCCCTGGTATTCCTTTGCCACACTGATCACGAAACGCAGGTTAGCTTTGACGAGCTTGTCGAGAGCCTGGGAGTCGCTTTTGCGAATTCTGCGTGCGAGCTCAACTTCCTCTTCCGGAGGCAGCGGCGAATATCCGCCGATCTCTTCGAGATATTTTTCAATAGATTGTTTGGTGCGATTCTCCATAACTACCTAACTTGGCACTCAGCCAAAAGAATAAAAAGAGTCCGAATTCATTTCACCTATCAAATAATTCAGCAAACATCAAGCCATATGTAACGAACATAAACCGTTGCCATGCATGGCTGCGCTAAACTCTTGAGGTGGCGTGGTTATATGCGCTCAAAATTCATGAGCTTGTTGTCTGTGCGTCCTGCGTATGGCCTTTTCTTTTCTGATGCGTCTCCTTTGACTAGGTTTTATGTAATAAGTAGACCTCTTGAAGTCACGGAGTATGCCCGCACGATCACATTTACGCTTGAATCTCATAATCGCGCGGTCCAGCGCTTCCCTTTCTCCAACAACAACCCTGACCATAGAACATCCTTTCTCCCAGCACGATCTCGGGATTTTATGATGAAGAGATCAGATTTTCACTGCTGCCACAACTTATTTTCTATACTGTAGCAGTGCGGAGAAAGTTCCAAACTCTGCAAAAGTATATAATTGTGTTGAAATGCAATTTCTTAAGCTGGAGACATACCCTCTAATCTGTGTACCCCTTTGATCACCAGAGCCAACAAAACTGTCATGAAAATTGAACGTAACGAACGAGATGTGCGCTTATAATGCAATAGTTGCGCCAAAATCACTTGTCAACTTGTTAAAAAACTAGAACTTCTGTTGTATGTTGGGCAAAAAAATACAATAATAAATATACGCTATCAGCCATCGTTTGTCAAGAGATATGACGAAAATTTATTCTGAAATTTTTTCATTATGCCTTATCCAATGGTAATAGAATCGAAAATCGACTGCCACGCCCAACCGAGCTGTGGACTTTGATAGTACCACCATGTTTTTCAATAATTTGCAAGGCAATTGCCAACCCGATCCCCGTGCCATTCTTCTTGGTTGAGAAATAGAAATCGAAAATTTTAGGCACATCTTCCGACTCGATGCCTTTGCCGGTATCGGTAAAGGAAATGACGGCGTAATCTCGCGCGCGTTCATTGGTTTTGCGCGTGCGTTTGTCCAGGGCGACGATCAAATGCCCACCGCCTGGCATTGCTTGCACGGCATTCAAAAAGACGTTCAAAAAGACTTGATAGATTTTGTTGCCATCAACGTTGAGCCGAAGGTCGGGCGCGCGGTAGCGGCGCGTAACCCGGATGCCTTTGGGCAAGACCTCGGGTATCTCTACTTTGATGAGATTGTCGAGCAGCGTGCTTATTTTCTGCGGGGATTTTTCCAGCTTGGGCGGACGCGCCAGTAACAGGAAGTTGCTGACCAGATCGTCCACGCGGCGAATTTCAGAAGAAAGGATGCGATGAAAATGCTCCAGCTTCTCGGCATCGATTTCGGGTTTCCGAAATTCGCGCAACATAAGCTGCGTGTTGATGACCATGGAATTGAGCGGATTTCGAATCTCGTGTGACAGGACGGAAGCCAGCTTGTTCAAGGTTTCCAAGCGCTCGCTGCGTTTCAGCCGTTTCTGGCTCTTGAGCAATTTGGCGGCCATGGCGTTGAAATGCAGCGCCAGAGTGCCCAGTTCGTCCCGGCCGCGGCGCAAAATGCGGTGGCTCAAATCGCCCTGGGCAATCCGCTCGATGCCGTGAATGAGCTGATTGACCGGCTTGACGATTTGGCGGGTATACACCGTGGCAATGATGGCCGCGCCGATGATGCTGCCGATCATCAAAAGGAAAATCTGGAGGCGTAACAAACGCGCGGAGGCAAAAGCCTCGCTGGCCGGCTGTTGAATGACTGCGCCCCATTTTTCTTCCGGGATGGCAGCGTACGCCGCGATCATCTCCACGCCCTGTTGGTTAGCGTAAATCTTGTGTCCGCTGCGGCCGTTCATGATATCCGACAGAATGTCCTTTTCTTGAAACTGCTGGCGCTCGAGTACTTTTTTGCGATCGGAATGCGCGAGGTACTGCCCGTCGGCGCGAAAAATGAACGCCTCGCCCATCTCACCGACCACGCTGCTGTCGACCAGCGCCCAGATCGTCTTCAAATCGACTTCTGCCCATAGCGCCCCTTCTACTTCATTCAAAACAAAGATCGGCTCGGCAATGTCCATCAGCGGCAGTTTCTCTTCCGAAATATAAACTTCGGAGGTGTAGCTTTGCCGCCGCGCGATGTTCGCCAGCGCTTCACGAATATACCGCACTTCGCCCAAAACGCCATAGGCCGTCGAGCTGGTGGTTGTACCCGTGGTATCCAGAATCGAGAGTTTTTTGAAAAGCGGAAATTGATTCACGATGTTGTTAATGGTCATTTCCTGACTCAAGCGATCGCCGCGAAAAAAAGTCGGATTCATGGCGCCCAGGCGCAGCAGATCGCGGCCGCGGCCAATCGTGGAGTGAATCAGCCAGGACGAGCGTCGCGCCAGCTCCAGATTTCTTTTCAGTATCGTCTCTTCAATGGCTTTTTGCGCCGCATTCACCAGAAAAAAGCCCGAAATCAGCAGCGGCACTGAAACCAGCAAAATATGCGAAATCAGCAGGCGCGTGAAAAAACGATGAATAACGGGAACTCGAGGGATCAACATCGCATCAACTCACGGTCGGTGGCGAATAACCCATTCTTCAAACGGCTTGGGCAAGCCCTCGGCGCCGATAAAATTCGTGAATTTCGCGGCGTTCATGACGTGAAAGGTCAGCCAGGGATGAAACAAGAAAGTCGCCGCCTGATCCTCGTTCATCAACAATTGCAGATTCATGATCTGCATGCGAATTTCTTCCGGACTATTGAAGCTACGGCTGAATTTGACGATATGATGATAGCGCGCATTGGTGTAACTGAACATGCCTCGCCCGGCGCCATCGCCAAAAAATCCCGTCAGCTCCTCGAGCGATTCTTCGAACTGGTGGCGCAGCAGCACCGCGTCGAAACGGCCGCGCCGCAAAGAATCGTTCAGAGCAGCGGCGCTCAACGGCACGGGCACCACGTCGATGCCGATCTGATTCCAATCGATTTTGATCTGGCGCACGAGCTGTTCGCTCAAACGCAGGCCTTGCGGAAAGAACAACCGGAAACGCATCGGCTGGCCGTTGCGCAACCGCACGCGATCGTAGTCGATTTCCCGCCAGCCCGCCTTTTCCAGGAGGGTGATCGAGGTCCTGGGACTGTAGCCGAACTCGCGCATGCCCGAAGCCGCCAACCGGCTGGATTTCTCGAAGGGGCCGCGCGCGACATCGGCCTTGTCCAGCAAGAACTGCTTTTTGATTTTTTCCTTGTTCACGGCATAAGACAGCGCCTGTCGCAGCGCTTTCTCGCGCAAAAACGGATGCGCAAAATTATAACAGATCATCTCGACCAGGTTGGGCTCTGGACGGGTCGGCAAAATGCGGTAGTTTTTCTTGGCCTTTTCGATTTCCATGGCGGAAGCTTCGTTGTCGAGCTCGGCATAATCCACTTCCTCCAATAGGAACGCGCTCACCAGGCTGCGCTCGGTGGTATAAAAGCGAATCTCGACGCCAATAGGAAAATCCGCAACCACAGATGAATTTGAGGGCGACGCTCCTGGATGCAATTTCGTGAAGATCAGCCGCACGCGTTGCTCGTTGCTTTCCAAAATCTCGAAGGGAACCGTAGCGCTATGGTTCTCCACCAGCACGATACCGGAGGAGGTATTGATGGTCAAATGACGATAATCTTCTCTGCCGGATAGTTTTCCGGCGATGACGTAATGGCTTTGATAGGTGCTGGGAATCTGGGCAGAAAGCGGAGGGGGGTGAACGAGCGAGAATAAAAAAAAGACAAATACTATACCCACTTTGCGACAAACCCAGCTCACAAAACTTCGGGCTGCCGCCAAGCCGAGCAGCGTAATCTGAAATTTGTGCGAAGGTCGTTTAAAAATCATCCCATCTCGCAGAGAGTTCAGCTCAACTTCGAAACACTTTGCGAAAAGCCGTGAGGGCATGATCGATTCCTGCAGAAGAAACGTCGAGATGCGTGACGGCGCGCAGGAGATGCGGTCCCAACGCTACCACCAGAACACCTTCACGACGCAGCTCGGCAACTGCTGTCATGGCGTCAAGCTTGGAGCGGGTAATATTCATAATCACGATATTTGTTTGTACGCAGTCCAAATCAATTTGAACGCCCGGCAAGTCCGCGGCGTTTTCTGCAAGCTTCCGTGCATGGGTGTGATCGGCGTGCAATCGCTGGCGATGATGCTGCAAGGCATGCAGCGCCGCCGCAGCCAGGATTCCGGCTTGCCGCATACCGCCGCCTAACATTTTGCGTATGCGCCGGGCTTTTGCAATAAGAGCCTTACTGCCCGCGAGCGCAGAGCCCACGGGCGCCCCCAACCCTTTCGAAAAACAAACGGACACCGAATCGAATGCTTCGGCAAAATCGCGCGGGTCGAGGCCGGTGGCGGCGCATGCATTCCACAGGCGCGCGCCATCGAGATGCATCTTGAGCTCTCGCTGTCGTGCCAGTGCGGCAATGGCGGAAATTTCCGCTAAGGGAAAAATCGTACCCCCGGCGCTGTTGTGGGTGTTCTCCAGCGCAATCACTTTTGTTACGGGCATGTAATGCGCCGGCGGTCGAATCAAAGGATGAATCTGTTCTGCGGTGATGACACCGCGCGTACCGGCGATCGTGCGCGCATGAATGCCGCTCAACGCCGCGATTGCGCCGCTCTCATAATGCAGAAAGTGCGCCCCGGCTTCGCAAATCACTTCGTCCCCCGGCTCCGTGAGGCAGCGCAAACAGATTTGATTGCCCATCGTGCCGCTGGCCACGAACAAAGCCGCTTCCTTGCCGAGCAGCTCGGCGACGTTTTCCTGCAAAAGATTGACGGTCGGATCTTCTTCAAACACGTCGTCGCCCACTTCCGCCGCGGCGAGTGCCTGCCGCATCTCCGGCGTTGGCTTGGTGACGGTGTCGCTGCGAAGATCGACGCAGGTTGGCGCTGGCATGAATCGTCTACAACCGATCTTGTGAGCAAGAGAATGACATTTAGTGTATCGTTTTTCACCCATACTTGCAAGCAAAATCTCTTGCGTTTCCGGCTTGGCTTCTAGCGAAAAACTCTTTATCTTTCGAAGGACGTTGTCGCATGCCGGTATTCTACTGCATCTGACCGGATCCCCCCGCCCGGGCAAAATCACCGGCAGGGCGTTGCGCATTCATTACGGAGGCCGAGGCCGTGCAATTTTCAACTCTGATGCGTTTCGTCAAAATTGAGCACACGCTGTTTTCGCTTCCGCTTATTTTCGCCGGTGCATTCCTCGCGGCCGGGCGCCGGTCTCTTGCGGGCGGCGCGATTTCCTGGAGGCTTGCCGGCCTGATGCTGCTCGCCGCCGTCGGCGCGCGCACCACGGCACTGGCTCTGAACCGTATCATCGATCGCAAAATCGACGAAAACAACGCGCGTACCGCAGTCCGGGAGCTGCCAGCCGGCCGTATGAAATTATCTGAAGCCTATTGCGTGCTGGGGCTGGGGCTGCTGTTGTATTTTAGCAGCGCCGCGCTCATTGGACGCTTCTGCCTGAGGTGGTCGCCGTTACCGCTCGCGATTTTTGTGTTTTATCCATATATGAAACGCTTCACCCGGCTCGCGCACTTCGGCGTAGGCTTGGGATTGGCGATGGCCCCGCTCGCCGGCTGGGTGGCGGTGACGCAATCGCTGGAAGACATTCTCCCCGGTTTCGTGCTCGGTTTATTCACGATGTTGTGGGTCGCCGGCTTCGACATCATTTATGCCACGCTCGACGAACAATTCGATCGCCGAGCCAACCTGTATTCCTTGCCGGCCGTGCTCGGCAAGCAGCGCGCTTTGCGCATTTCGGGCTACCTGCATGCCGCCGCTTTCCTCGTGTTGATTTTGATTTTTGCGCTTTACCTGCGCTCGTGGCTGGCCTTGCCTTTTTTGGCCGGCGCTGGTTACCTTCTTTATTTGGAACACGCCAAAGCCGGCGACGTCGAGCTGGCGTTCTTCAAGATCAACGCCGTGCTCGGGTTCGTCATCTTCGCCATGGTCGCGGCGGGAGTGAGCTGGCGATGAGGATTGGGATCGGCATCACGGGCTCCTCCGGCGCGGTGTATGCCGTGGAGTTTGTCAAACAATGTCCCGGCGACAAATTCCTGGTCACAAGCAAATGGGGGAAAGTGGTTTTGCAAGATGAAATGGCGATGGCAGAGCGCGATCTCCAGCCGTACGTCAAAAAAATTTTTTCCAACGAAGATTTGCACGCGCCCCTCGCCAGCGGCAGCAATCATCTCGATGCTTACGTGATCATTCCCTGCACGATTTCTACACTGGGAAAAATCGCTTCAGGCCTGGGCGACACCCTGATCACGCGCGCGGCGCAAGTGGCCTTGAAAGAAAGATTCAAAATGGTGTTATGTCTGCGCGAAACGCCGCTCTCTTCTCTCGCCCTGGAACAATGTTTGAAGCTTTCCCGCGACGGCGTGATCATTATGCCGATTTCCCCTCCGCTGTATTTTCTGCCCAAAACCGTTAGCGAATACGTACAGTCGTTCGTTGACAAAGTTTTGGCGACAATTGGTGCGCACCCGCGTCGCGGGTGGCGGGCGGAGGAGCTGGAGTAGCTTCTCATTGATGGGAAGTGCAAGCCGAACATTTGTTTGGCTGGCAGGCAACTTTAGATGTGATCTTGTCCAGTTGAAAAAGGGAGATACCATGCATAGTCACAAAAAACCAGGATTCGTGCTGTTGCCCTGGCTTGGGTTCGTTTGTGCAGCCTCATTATTAGCTCAAGAGTCCCGCCCGATTACGACCAAAGAACTAGTGGAGCGTGCGCAGAAAATCGTCGTGGGCGAGGTCATCAAGCAGCACAGCGCCTGGGACGACCTCGGACGCGAAATTTACACCTACTCCACCTTGCGGGTGCAACGCATTATCAAATCCGAGCGCGCAGATTCGATCTTGATCATCCGGCAGCTCGGCGGTAAGGCCGGCAATATCGAATCGCACGTTGCCGGAGCTCCGCGTTTTGCAACGGGCGAGCGTGTGCTGCTCATGTTGGGGCCGTACGCCGGCACGCCTTACCACGATTTGATCGACTGGTATGAAGGCAAATACTCCATCAAAACCGATGCCAACCGCGGCGAAGTCCTCTCCGGTAATGGCGCCGGCCACGGCCAGCGCGTGGAGGAGTTCATGGCCACCTTGCGGAGGTACTTATGAGCTCCCCCCTCAGACAAGTGCTTTCCATAGTCGCGCCGGCGCTCGTAATCGTTCTTGCTCTAGCCGGCATCATTTATCCGTTTTGCATTATTCGAAATACCGGTTCGCAGAACGGACAGACCCGTTGCTGCTCGGGCCAGCCGCGTTGGTGGCATCCCAACACATTGCCGGTTCCGATCACCATCAATCGAACCGGCTCGACCCAAGCGCCCGGCGAAGCCACAGCCAATGCCGTGCGCCGTGCCATGGCGACGTGGAACAATATCGCCTCTTCGTTTTTTGAATTTAGCGATGCCGGCCTCACGGATCGGGATTTCTCCGCGAATGACGCGATCAATATCGTGGTTTTCGACGTCGAGGGAATTAATTTTGTTCCAGGCTCAATGGTCTTGGCGATTTCGCGCACGATGTCCACGACCGACGCGCTTGGCTATCGCGCCATCGATTCAGACATGGTGTACAACGCTCGAGATTATGAATGGACCGCCGGACCCAGCACTCTCAACAGCTTTGACATCGAAAGCGTCGCACTGCATGAGTTCGGCCATCATCTCGGCCTGGATCACGCCGGAGGGCGGTGGGATGTTCCAAAGGCAAATTCCGGCTGCGGGCCCGTGATCCCGGGGGCCGTCATGTTTTATGCCGTCTCGCAGGGCACCATCAAACGTGTCTTGCACGCGGACGACGCCGCCGGCATCACGCAAATATATCCGGAATGGCAAGTGGAAGGATCCGTTTTTGACGATGCCGGGCAACCGGTCGCAAACGCCGAAGTTAGATTTCTTGGCACGCGCGTTCCAAAGGACACCATTGCGGTGCCGGCCCTGCGTACGGATCAAATGGGCCGCTATTTCGGAGCGGTGCTCGATCCGCAATTCTCGATTTCAGCCTCGCGTTTCGGTTATCAAGACAACGAAATCAGCGTCAGCTTTTCCGCACCTGGAATACAGTCCTTCGATTTTCAATTGCTCCCGCTTGCCACCAGCAGCATTCGTGGAACCGTGCGCGATGACGCAACGGGGCGAGGCCTTTCCGCACGTGTGGAACTGTACGTGGAAGGCGAAGTGTTGCAGTCGGTGCAAACCACGAACGGCAATTTCGAGTTCGCCAATGTGCCGGTTACCGATCCCAGAACGACCAACTATCAAAAAGTTCGCGTCGTGCCGGAGCTGCCTTTCCCGCTGGCAGAGTCTACGCAAGAATTGCTCGTAGAAGCTGGCCAGCCCACGGTATTGAACTTCAATCTTGCGGCGGCCCAGGCATTGTTGGTTGACAAAGACGGCGGCTCGAGCTATGAAACCTTTTACACGACTGCGCTCGAAAAAATAAACTTCAGCTACGTCGTTTGGAACGGCGCGACTCAGGGTGCGGCAACAGCGGCACTGAAGTTTTTTCCGCAAAAGCCCGTGATCTGGTGGACGGGCAACGGCACCACCAATCTGCTCCTGCCGGCCGAGCGCGACAGCTTGCGCGCCCATCTGCGTCGTGGCGGCAGCCTTCTCCTCACCGGCCAGAATATCGCGGAATATCTGTCTCAAAGCGATAGCTTGTTCCTCCGCGATCTGTTGCGCGTGCGCTGGGGAGGCAATCTTCGCGATCCCATCGCGCACGGCGTGACCGGCGATCCCATTGGACAAGGCTTGCGCAACATCGCGCTGGGCGGCGGCGACGGCGCGAGCAATCAAACGTCGCAGGATTTGTTGCTGCCGCAAGCGGGCGCGAATGTTTGCATCATTTTCGATACCACCAGAAATAACGCTGCCGGTGTCAGAGTCGACCAGGCGATTTCCGGTGTTGCCGCGGCGCGCGTCGCGTTTTTCGGCTTCGGCCTGGAGGCGGTCAACGGGGTACCACCCGGCTTTGCCAAACGCGAGCAAGTTTTATCGAACACTTTGAATTGGTTGACGGGCATACCCAATGCAGTGACGTTGCCTTCCTATGCCGCCGGCACTCCCGATCGTTTCGCATTGTTGCCGAATTATCCCAACCCATTCAATGGCAACACTGAAATCGCATTTTACATTCCCGGGTACGCCGCCAACCACGTGGTGACCGTGAAGATCTTTGATACCCTGGGCCGCGAGCTGCGCACGCTGGTGGAGGAGCCTCTGCCCGCCGGCGAACATCGCGTGCACTGGGATGGCCGTGATCACACGGGCTTGCCTTTGGCCACGGGCTTGTACCTCTATCAAATGGCGGCCGAACAATTCGTGGCGGTGCGGAAATTGCTCTATGTGAAGTAACTCTCGCCTAGTGTATGAGGCGGAGGACAAAGCGTGATTCGAATCAAAAAAACAAAGGGCGATTGGGAAAGCTCTCAATCGCCTTTGTTTTCAGATAACGGTAAAGGCCACAACAAACACGGCGCTTTATGATTTACGATCGCAGATCGGCAATCGCAAATCGACAATCGGAATTCAGCGCAACAGTTACAGATCAAGAGCAACCTTCCCTCACTGCCCCCTCCCCGCCAGCATCACATACACCGTGTGCAAAATGATCTTCAAATCCATTTTGAGCGACATATTCTCCAAATAAAACAAATCGTATTGCAGCTTTTGCTTGACATTCTCGATGGTGGTGTCGTATTCGCCTTTCACCTGCGCCCATCCGGTGATGCCCGGTTGCACGCGCAAGCGCCGGGCATAAAGCGGGTATTCCTTGCGGAGTCTTTCAACGAAAAAAGGCCGTTCCGGCCGCGGACCGACGATGCTCATCTCGCCGCGCAAAACGTTGATGAACTGCGGAATCTCGTCGAGCCGCCACTTACGAATGAATCTGCCCACGGACGTAATGCGGGGATCGTCCTTATCCGCCCATTTCGGTCCGGTGAGCTTTTCTGCGTTCGCCACCATCGAGCGAAACTTGATGACGCTGAAAAGCCGGCCATCCTTTCCCATGCGCTCCTGACGGTAAAAAACCGGGCCGGGTGATTCCAACCGGATGGCGAGGGCGAGCAGAATCCAAATCGGCAATCCCAGCATCAAAATCGTGCTCGAGACCACGATATCGATCATCCGCTTGGTGACGCGTTCCCAGGTGGGCATGTATTGCGGCAAAATCTCGATGAGCGGGAAGCCGTAAATCTGATTCGTGCGTGCCTGGCCGGTGATGATGCCGTACAAGTCCGGCACGATCTTCAAATGCACCGGCAGGCCGTCGGTCTGAGTAATGACTTGCATCAACGCCTTCTGATCGTGCTGTTGCAAGGCGATCAGCACTTCCTCTACTTCATGCCTGCGAATGATCTGGGACAATTGCGGCAAACGTCCCAACAGCGGAATGCCCTGAAACTGCTTGCGCTCCTCGGCCGCGGCGATATCGACGAATCCCACCACTTGAAAACCGAGCGCCGGATATTTGCTCACTTCGGAATAGAGCTCGCGCGCCTTGCGGCCCCAGCCGACAATCAGGGTGCGATGCACGCCCAACCCGTTTTCCAGCAGGTGCCGCTGGATGGTTCTGACCATCATCCGGCCCGTGATCACGGCGCCGGCCACGAGCAAGCCATAATTCAGCAACAGCATTCTGGTTTTGGGCAGTGGATCTTGCCAATCGTGCTCGAGATCGAACGTGATCAGAAAAATCAGCAGGACGCCCAGCGCCGTGGCTTTAAAGACCGCCAGCGCTTCATCAAATCGGGAGGCCGCATTCCACGCGCGATAGAGCCCTGAGAGCAGAAACAGCAAAAACCAGAAAACGAAAACCACGTTCGAAATGGTGAAGGCGGGCTCGAATCGCGTGAAAGAAAAAAGCCCGAGCTCGGTGCGCAGGAAGGTCCAGATGACGAACGCCGCGTTGATAGCCACGTAGTCGCTGATGATCACGGCGGTCTTTTCCAGCCACTTAGGAATCGCCGAGCCCCACCGCGTTGCCGTGATCAACCCGGCAATCGAGCCTACACCGAACGCCGAATGATAGGCAGCGAGCAAAAAAGGAAACAGAGGAAGCTGTTGCCAGCGCCCCTGTGCGGCGATCGTAAAAGACACCAATACATTATAAAAACCATACGCCACCCCCCACGCCAGCAGCAGCGGAATACTGAAGAAACCGGCGGAGATGCTGAGCGCGAGTATCAGGGCCGCCGTCGTCATCAAGCCCGGCAAAACAAAACGCAAGCGAAACGCCGAGGGTTGTTTTTTCAAGCGATTGCTCCAGGCATACCCGTGCCAGAGCGCGTGCCCCAACAGATCCAACGCGTGACCGCCCAAGGGCACGGTCGAAACGATTTTGGGGGAGCAGTGGCAACGATGGCCACATTGCGTCAGGCGCATAGCGACTTCGTATTCGTTGCCCAACATTTCGTGCTCGAGCACGCCGGCTTGTTGCATCGCGGTGCGGCGCACGGCGGCATGCTTGGCACCCTCAAGGCGTGCCGCGGTCACATGCAAATCTTGCGTGGCAACGGGCACGGTCCAGGAGGAGCCCAGCAAACCGGCTACGGCGCGCGAAAAAAAAGTCCGCGCCTCATAAACCACACGGCCGCCGATATAGGCCGAGGCGCTGCTCATGGCTTCCGCCACGACTTGCGCGACAAAATCGTTCGCGAGCTCGGCGTTCGGATGGATCGGAATCAACCATTCTTCCGCGGCGGCAGGCTTGCGGCGGCCGGCGCTCTTGGCCGAGCGGCGATAGATCTGAAATTGTGGATGGGTCTTGATGAATTCGCGCACGAGTTTGCGCGTCAGGGGAGAAGACTGGTCGTCGAGAAACTGAATCTGAATGAGATGATGCGGGTAAGTTTGCCGGCCGATCGAGGCCAGGCAATTCGCAAAATTCTGGGCCTGGCGACGCAAGGGCACGACGAGAATGACCGGCGTATTCTCATCGTGCCGCGAGATGACAGAAAGAGAGGTCGGGCTCCGGCGGGGCAGCGTCATAGGGTTCTCGCGTCCATACGCAGGAGAAATGCAATCATTTCACTTACAGAAAACGAAGCGATACGTTTTACACTTTAGGCCGGCAGAGATGGGTTTCAATGTTCCTCTTGATGCTTGAGGTTGGCGGCAATCGCGTTGTTGCCACAGCCCAGCTTGACGACTTTGTGTTTGCCGTTTCTGATGCCTTTGGTGGCATTGCGGGTGTCCACCACCAATCTGGCACGGCGGCTGATCTCGTCATAATCATAGGCATCGTGATCGGTCGCGATCACTACACAATCCGAATTTTGCAAAAGCTGGGGCGTGAGCTTGCGCGACCGGTAAATTTTTCCGTTCACGTGCAATGACGGCACCCACGGATCGTTGTACTCCATTTTGCGACCGCCGCGATTATACAAGAGCTCCATGATTTTAATGGCGGGCGAATTGCGCACGTCATCGACGTTCTTCTTGAAGGCTGCACCCAGCACGAGAATTTTTGCGTCGCGAATTGCCACACCGTGATTGGACAACGAGCGAATAATTAAATCCACAACGTAATAGGGCATATTTTCATTCGTCTGCGCCGCCAATTCGATGAAGCTCGTGTGGAAATCGTAAGCGCGGGCCTTCCAGCTCAGGTAGTACGGATCGACGAGAATGCAGTGCCCGCCGATGCCGGGGCCGGGTCGGAAGGGCATGAAGCCGAACGGCTTGGTCGCCGCCGCATCCACCACTTCCCAAATATCCACGCCTTCCATACGATCGCAAAGCTGCGCCAATTCGTTTACCAGCGCGATATTCACCGAGCGAAAAATATTCTCGAGCAGCTTGGTCATTTCCGCGGCTTTAGGATTGGAAAGCTCGCTGACCTGCGCCACGATTTTGCGTGAAATGGCGCCCGCCAATTTCGTGCACTTTTTTGTCACGCCCCCGACCACGACCGGCGTGGTGGCGGTGGTGAACTTCTTGTTTCCGGGATCGATGCGTTCCGGCGAAAACGCCAGATGAAAATCTCTTCCGGCTTCCAATTTTTTCTCTTCGAGAATCGGCTGCACGACTTTTTCAGTGGTTTCGGGATACGTCGTGGATTTCAAAATAATCAATTGATCGCGGCGCAAACCCGAAGCAATTCCCCTGGCCGCATCGACGATGTATGAAACGTCCGGTTCCTTGTTCTCGGTGAACGGCGTGGGCACGCAAATAAAGATAACGTCTTGCTTACCGATGGTCTGGTAATCGCTGACTGCGGCCAGCTTTCCGGCCTTAACCAACGCTTTGACCTTGGCGCCGTCAACGTCATCGATATAGTTCCCGCCTTTATTGAGCTTCGCAATCTTGCGTGCATCCACATCGATCCCCAACACGTCAAATCCGGCGCCGGCATATTCCACTGCCAACGGCAGCCCGACATAGCCGAGACCAATGACACATATTTTCGCGGAATTGTCTTCAATTTTCTGCGCCAGCGTCATAAACAGTATTCCTTCCTTAACAAACCGAGATCCTCAGTAACGATTCCCACCAGGGAAGACGCGACAAGTGTTACAACACTCGCCCGTAATGATTTTTATAGTACTCCAAATACTCTCCGCTCTTCAGTTTTTCCCACCACCAGCGATTTTCCGCGTACCATTCGATCGTGCTGGCCAGCGCCGGCTCGAGCGGATGCTTCGGTTGCCATCCCAGCGCCGCGATTTTGCCGCTATCCAATGAATAACGGCGGTCGTGGCCGAGGCGGTCCTGGACGAAGGCCTTGAGGCTGTGCGGCTTCTTTAAATACGAGAGGATGAAATCCGTGATGTCGAGGTTCGTGCGCTCGTTGCCGCCGCCAATATTGTACACTTCGCCGTTGCGGCCGCGCTCGAGCAGAAACAGAATTGCATCACAATGATCGTCGACGTGAATCCAATCGCGCACGTTCTTGCCGTCGCCGTAAATCGGCAAGGAGTGATTCTGAAGCGCGTTGGTCACGAACAATGGGATGAGTTTTTCGGGATATTGATAGGGCCCGAAGTTGTTCGAGCAGCGTGTCAGCACCACCGGCACGCCATAGGTGACGAAATAAGAGTACGCCAGCCGGTCGGCGCCGGCTTTGGAAGCGGAATAAGGGCTCGAAGGCATCAACGCATCGGTCTCTTTGAAGCTGCGGCCTTCCGTGCTGCCGTATACTTCATCGGTCGAAATCTGGATGAACTTATTCACGCCGTGGCGGCGCGCCGCTTCCAGCAAAACGAAGGTGCCGAAAATATCGGTGCGAATGAAAGCATCCGGCCCGCTAATGGAGCGGTCGACGTGGCTTTCTGCCGCGAAATTGACCACGGTGTCGACACCGGGCATCAGCTCGTCGACCAATGCCGCGTCGCAAATATCGCCTTTGGTGAAGCGATAATTCGGATGGCCTTTCAAATCGCGCAAATTTTCCAGATTCCCCGCGTAGGTGAGTTTGTCGAGGTTGATAACGCTGGCGTTGTCCCGCTGTCGCAGCACGTAGCGGATGAAATTGCTGCCAATAAATCCCGCGCCTCCGGTGACAAGAAATTTTTGCATCTGAATATCCTTTGTCATGTCGCCCACGATGTTGAATCATTCGATGCGTGCACCGAACCAAAGGCAGCAATCTATGAATTCAGAAACTCAAAGTCAATAACAGCATCCTCGCTCTTTCGCGGAGGCCGGCGAGTTATGAAAATGTTGTAACAGGCAGGCAGCACGGTAAACGTATTCAACTCCGCTTCCATGGGGCCCGTAGCACCTTCCCCGGCAGCTTGCCCGTGAGTTTTTGCCGATCGATCACGATCTCCCCGTTGACCAGGACGTATTCAATGCCGGCGGGATATTGCTGCGGTTCGGCCCAGGTGGCGCGATCGTTCACCGTTGCAGGATCGAAAACGACCACGTCGGCCCAACAATTGGGACGGAGATAACCCCGATCCTGCAGGCCGAGGGTCTCTGCCGGCAGGGCCGTGATCTTGCGAACCGCTTCAGGTAAACTCAACAAACGATCTTCGCGCACGTACTGGCCCAGCAGGCGCGGGAACGTTCCAAAAGAGCGCGGATGAGGCTTCCCGCGGCGTAAAATCCCTTCCGTCGCCAAAGCCGAGCCGTCGCTCGCAATCATGCAATGCGGATAGGATAACACTTGCGCCGCCTCCTCAGCACTCATGGCAAAGCCAACCATGCCCCCGCCTCCTTCTTCGGTGACGATCAAATCCACTAATTTGGCGTATGCGTTCTCCGCACCGGCGATCTCCACCATGTTCCTGCCTTCATAAAGCTGGCGGTCCGGATTTTTCGACAAACTCGATACCATCACCGACGCCCAACCGCCGATTTTCTCAACGTCTTTCATGACGGCCGCTTTGAGTGAATCTCGCAGGGCGGGTGCTTTCAGTCGCGTAACAAATTTTTCATTGCCGCCTTCGCGGCTCCACAGTGGAAACAAACTCGAAAGGCCGGTGCTGTAAGCGACATAGGGATAGCGATCACAGGTGACTTGCATGCCAGCCATGCGCGCTTCATCCAACCGCGCGAACATTGCCGGCAGTTTGTGCCAATTGCGCCGGCCGGAAGCTTTGAGATGCGAAACGTTCAATGCCACTTCCGCCCGCGAGGCAATGCGAATCGCCTCCTCGAGGGCTTCGATTACGGTGTCGTCTTCATTGCGCATGTGGCTGGAGTAAATGCCGTGGCCTTCCATCGCGCGACATACTTCGATGATCTCCTCTGCATTGGCGTAACTTCCAGGGGTATATTCCAGGCCGGAAGAAATACCATAGGCCCCCTGCGCGAAGGCCTCGCGCGCAAGGTCTTGCATTTTGGCTATTTCCTCGACCGTCGCCGGGCGACCATCGAGGCCCACGGCATAGTGGCGCAGCGTGCCCTGTCCGACCATGCTGAGTGCATTGCACAGCAGGCCGCGTTGTTCCAATTGGTGAAAATAGCCGGCAAAATCCTTCCAATTCAACTCGAGTTGGAGCCGTTCGCGCAAATCCTGCTGCAACTCCTCGTGCATCGCCAGGTGCAACGGCGCCATGGAATCGCCGTCCTGTCCCAGCACCTCGGTGGTGACGCCTTGACGGATCTTGGATTGTGCTGCACTACCGAGCAGCAGCTCCTCGTCGCTGTGCGAATGAAAATCGATGAAGCCGGGCGCCACGGCAAGACCGTTGACCTCAATTTTACGCGCCGGAGAAAGGTCTTGCAAAAACCCGATGCCGGCTATCTTGCCGTTTTTGATCCCAAGATCCGCAGGCGCGCCTTCGCTGCCACTGCCATCGTATAAAGTTCCGCCAATGATCAGTAAATCAAAATCACGCACGCGGGGGCGCGCGCTATGCCACCAGGACGAGGAGGCGAAAGCACTGACTCCAATTGTTTTGAGAACCTCACGGCGGGAATACGGCCTTGACACGATATCTTCTCCTCTCTTTTGGCGGAGCTTGGGCCCACGTCAGCCCGAAGGGCGGCAACCTTCCGGCAAATCCCTCAGCAGAAATAAGTCTTGAGAATAAACTCACCAACGCCTATTTTAGACCGGTGCCCCTGAGGGGACTTACCTCATATTTCATCCATGGATTATACCATGCGCTGTAAGAAATGCCAGGCCGAAAATCCCACCCGTTTTCAGCACTGCGGCGAATGCGGCACGCCTTTGTATCTCGCCGTGCTGAAGGAGATCAGCGATCGTCCGCAAATGGTGGCGCATTACATTTTTGCCTCGGGCGCGACCATCGGCCGGCATTACGACAACACCATGGTTTTGCTCGATCCCTCCATTTCGCGCAACCACGCCCGCATTGAATATCAAGAGGGAAAGTTCTTCATTCAAGATCTGAGCAGCAGCAATGGCGTCTTTGTCAACGACGCCAGAGTGCAGCGCCGCGAAATCAAGGACTATGATCGGCTCGCTATTGGCAAGATTTTACTGCTGTTCCGCACCTCCGGCCTGGTCGAATCGGGGAAAGACCGGCTGCTGCCGACGCAAGATCGTTTTCTGGCGGCGATTCAAGATATCAATCAAAGTGCCAAAAGCACGGCCCTTTCCCATCGCGTATTGGAGATTGCAACCGAATTCGCGATCACGCTCACGCGCGCCGAACGCGCCATCATTTTTCTTTACGATGAAAATCTCAAACTGCAGCCGACGGTGTGCCACAACCTCGCGCCGAAGGAATTGGGGCGTGATCAATTCGAAGTGAGCCTGTCCGCCATTGCCGAGGCCGAGGCCAGCGGCGAGATGCTTGCGCGCGAACAGTTGCTCGACGATCCGCGCTTCCAGGCGAACCAAAGCATCCAGGCCCTGCGCCTCAATACGATCATCTGCCTGCCCTTGAAATCGCCGCACATCGTGGACATTTCCACCTCGCAAGAGGCGGACACCGAACGGCTCTACGCCAAAGGCGTGCTCTTCGGCATGCTGTATCTCGACAGCCGCCGGCCCTTAAAGGGCTTGCCGCAGTATCGCAAAACCATGCTGCAAGTGCTCGCGGATCAAACCGCTCTGGCCATTGAAAACTCGATATTGAAGCGCGAGATGCAGGAGAAAAAAAATCTCAAGCAGCAAATGCGTGCGGCCAAGGCCCTGCAGCAGCGCCTGTTTCCGGCGCCGAGCTTTTCGCATCACAAATTCGAGATGGCGAATCAATATACGCCGGCGCAGCAAATCGGCGGCGATTATCTGGCCTTCTTGCCGCTGGGCGATACACGGTTCATCCTGGCGATCGGCGACGTCGTCGGCAAGGGCCTGCCTGCGGGGTTGGTGGTGATGACGTTGCATGGCGGTTTGTACGCCGAAGTCGCGCACCAGGACAATCTGCTGGGATTGATGCACAATCTCGACCGCCTGGTCTATGAGTACGCCGAAGGCAAAGTCTTCGTCACTTTTTTCATCGGAATTCTCGACGCGGACAATATGACGCTGGAGTACGCCAGCGCCGGCCACAATCCGCCGCTGCTGCATCGCGGCCAGCCGGTAGAATGGCATGAATTGCGCGCGCCCGGCGTTCCCTTGGGGCTCGATCCGGAGACCCAGCGCGGGGTAGGTAAAATCCATCTGCAAGCGGGCGACGTGCTGACTTTCTATACGGATGGTGTCACCGAGGCGCGCAATGCCTACAAGAAACAATTCGGCGTGGAAGGCCTAAAAAGAGTGATCGCCAACTGGCTGGCGGCGCAAAAGCGTGAACCGCACGATTTGGGCGCTTTGATTCATGCCGTGCTCGAGCGGGTGCGCAGTTTTACGAAGCATAAAGCGCTCGAGGATGATACCACCATCATGATGGTGGAGATCAAAGATTGCCGATAATCGCCTGCGCAAATTCGGAGCATTTAACTTCTCTGGCTCCCTCCATCAAACGGGCAAAGTCATACGTCACCACTTTTTGCCGGATCGTTTTCTCCATCGCTTTTTCAATCAAATTCCCCGCTTCCTGCCAGCCCATATAATTGAACATCATCACGCCGGAAAGCAGGACGGAGCCGGGATTGACCTTGTCGAGACCCGCGTATTTCGGCGCGGTGCCGTGGGTGGCTTCGAAAATGGCATAGCCGGTGTCGTAATTGATGTTCGCGCCGGGGGCAATGCCGATGCCGCCCACCTGCGCGGCGAGCGCATCCGAAACGTAATCGCCGTTTAAATTCAACGTGGCAATCACGTCGTACTCCTCCGGACGCGTGAGAATTTGCTGCAAAAACGCGTCCGCAATCGCGTCTTTGATTAGAATTTTTCCTGCCGGAGCCTTGCCGCCACACTCCTCCCAAGAAACCACACGATCCGAAAACTCATTGCGCGCCAATTCGTAGCCCCAATCGCGAAAGCCGCCTTCGGTGAATTTCATGATATTGCCTTTATGCACGAGCGTGATCGATTTGCGTTGATTCGCGATCGCATACTTGATCGCGGCGCGCACCAGCCGTTGTGAGCCCTCCGCCGAAACCGGCTTGATACCGATGCTGGAGGTTTCCGGGAAACGGATTTTTTTCACCTTCATCTCGGCCTGCAGCCACTGTATGACCTTTTTCGCTTCCTCCGTGCCCGAGCGATATTCAATCCCGGCGTAAATATCCTCCGTATTTTCGCGGAAGATCACCATATCGACTTTTTCCGGATGCTTCACCGGTGAGGGCACGCCGGTAAAATAACGCACCGGCCGCAGGCAGACGTACAGATCGAGGATTTGGCGCAGTGCGACGTTCAAGCTGCGGATACCTTCCCCCACGGGCGTGGTCAGCGGACCTTTGATCGCGACACGATAAGCTTTGATCATGTCCAGCGTTTCCTCCGGCAGCCACGCGTTGGCACCGTAGGTATGAACGGCTTTCTCTCCGGCATAGACTTCCATCCAATGCACCTGGCGCCGATCGTTGTATGCGCGCGCTACCGCCGCCTCCATCACCATGCGCGCAGCACGCCAAATATCCGGCCCGGTACCGTCGCCCTCGATAAAAGGGATAACGGGATGGTCGGGGACATTGAGTTTGTTATTCTCGAATTGAATTGGCTGGCCGCCGGTGGGAACTTTTACAGGGGAAAAACTCGCCATGTTCCTCTCCTCTTTTCCAGTTTGATTTCGACACTACCCATTTAACGCAGAAACCCCGAAAGCTTCGGGGTTTCATCGGTCAACTGTCGATTTTCTTAATCACAAGCTTGCTTTGTCACGAACCTATATCCGCTGTTTGTAAAACGCAATGCGCTTTTCTTTCGAATCCAGGCCCAGGTCTTTGAGCCGGCGGCGGACGTCGAACCAGCCCAGGCGGAAATTACCAAAGCGGGGTGTGGCCAGGAGCTGTTTGATCTTGAAGGTGCCGGCCTCCGGATTTTCGGCGATAATCGCACGAATGTGATCATCGATGCCCTGAACCGTTTTGGTCTTTCCGCTCACCATGTGCTCGGCCACCGCCGGCCGCGTCGCGGTCTTCACCATCACGCCGTCGTCTCCCGCGACCGCCGCGGACTTGTTCCCCGAAGGTTTTCTAGGCAAGCTGCTGCCTTTATCAAAGTCATGAATCGCTTCTTCAATCGTGTCGAAAGCCTTCAGAATGTAATGGAATTCGAGCAATTCAAAAACTTCGTAGACGTCGGGAATCATGCGCACCAGCTTGAGGTCACCGCCCTTTTCGCGAATGCCTTTAATCTCGCTGATGAAAATACCCCACCCCGCGCTGCTGATATAGTCAACGTTGCCGAGGTCGATGATGATGTCGTATGTGCCCACTTTCAAAAGCCCGTCCAGCGCATGCTCTAATTCGGCAGAGGTGGTGGTGTCGATATAACCGCCGACCTTGATGATGGCGATATTGTAATTGACACCGGCTTTTTCCACGGACACTTGAATACCTTCCATGGTTCACTCCTGAGGCGTATATATCATCTTTTGAACCATTACGCAATATAAATGAATGGTCACCAAAAGTCAACACTGAATTAAGGCAAAAATGGCTTTGCGCACTGCCAGAAAAAATACCCGCCTTTGCATGGGAGTGCGCAAAGCGATTTGAAGATAAAACAGTTTGTCACCCGCTGCACAAATTGGCAAACCTGTTTTTTGCCAGGGTTTTATCGGGAAGCTCCCTTCCGAGACGAAGGCCGCAACCATATTACAAACCGTTCAAAATGCTGATCGGTCGCTAATTCGTGGCGCCGCGCTTCATCATCATCCGGCCGGCCAGCTCGATCTTCCGGCGAATGTCATCACGGCTCGGATCTATTTCCAGCACGCGTTGCCATTCCTTCATCGCCTCCAGATATTCGCCGCGATTGGCGTAGATGACTCCCATATTCTCGTACGCCGTGGTATCGGAGACATCCAATTGCTTGACACGCTGATAGGCGCGCGCGGCCTCATCGTACATACGATTGCGAAAATAGGCGTTGCCCAAAATACTGTGGGCTTCCTTAAAATTGGGAAAGAGCACGATCGCGCGCTCGAACTCGTGAATGGCCTCTTCGAATTGCTGCGCGCGATAATAGCGTAAACCCGCGATCAACAACTGCTCGCGCTCGTCTTCGCCCGGCTCGGCGATTCGTTCCTGGTCTTTCGGCGGCAAAATCAGCACGGAGGTGTGCGCACGCATGGGCGTGGGCGCGCTTTCCTCTTTGCCGTTGCCATGAAGTTCACGCGCCTCCTCTCCCGGCAGTGACGGGGGTTGAGGATCGGGCTCAGCGAAGGTCTCTTCCACCGAGACCGTGGCAACCGCCTCGTGATCCTCCGCGATTGGAACAGCGAAATCATCATCGCCGGCGTAAGCCATGAGCTCGTCCAGCTCTACGAAAGGCAAGCCGACCTCGCCCGTAGCTTCACGCGCGCTGCCTCCAGAAGCAAGGTGGCTCGCGTGGTTGCCCGCTTTTGTCTCCGTATCCGCCGGTGGATCGCTGACGACGACGGACAAGGTTTCGGGTTGTGCAAACTGCCCGCCGGACGGCTGGCCAGTGAAAGAAAAATCGATCTCACTCCGCAGGAGATCATCTACCGCCGAAAACGCCTCCTCACTCTTTTGCTGGACTTCACGCTCCGATACGGCAGGCCCTTCGTCCTTTTGCAGCTCGTCAATGGACGCAGCTTCCGGCGGTGTGGAGGCCACGGCCGGCAATTCTGGTCTGGTGCCGATCGAGGGCTGTTGGAATTCTTCTAATATCGTGCCGCCGGCAAATAGATCTTCAAAACTGATTCCCACCGTGTCGGAAGACGTCGCCGGACGTGAAGGTGCCGGCTCGTCGCTGACGCGCTGCTTTGCTTTGGCGATACTCTGAGGGGGCGGCTGCTCGGAAGATGGCGCGCGCGGGGCTGCCGCGGGCGGGGCATGTTGCTGCGGTAGATCTTCGCTGGCCAACAATTCGTCAACGCGGGAGTACAATGAAACCGGCTCGGCCTCGGGCATTGCCTCCTTCTTCCTGAAGGTGGAACGTTCTTCCACAACACCCCGGCTCGCTGGCGCCGCCGGTTTTTCTTCTTTTTCTTTCTTGGCCGGTGACGACGACGATGCGGGCGGCGGGACGGACCGCGCAGACTTGGCAGGGGAATCAAAGTTGCGCGAGCGATCCAGAATGACTTCGCCGGAAAGGGTGAGCATGGGCGTGCCCGGAGGCTTCATCGGGCGCTTGGTGCGGCCGCCGCGCGCCACAAAACCTTCGCGTAATTGCCGGGTATTCAGCCGGTTGCGCACCAACTCGTCATAAATCTTGTTTTCGGCAATCAGAGTGAAAGCGTAAGCTTCAGTATTGAGCTCTTCGCTGATGCGTTTGGCACCGTACTCGGGGTGATTCTTGATGATGTCGAAAATCTTGACTTTGTCTTCAATCGCGATGTGTTTGGCTTCGACTTCGATTTCGGCGTCGACCTCGACGCTTTCCACGCCCTTTTCTTCAAATTCCTTTTTATATTTGTTATAGTAAGCATAGGTCGTAATGCCGACCACTTCACAGGCTTCGCGAATGCTTTTGCCCTGTGTGATCAACTGGTGTGCCTGCTTCGCGCGCTGCAGCTCCAGCTTCTCCGGCGAAGTCTTTTCCTTGATCGCAACGAGCGTGATGTCGTCGGACTGCATTTCGCCGGCAGTAAACGAAAAAATCTCGTCCTTGATCCGCTCCACAAACGGCTTTACGCGCATATACCCGTTCTCGCGGATGATTTTCAGCAGGCGTTCCTCGCCGAAAAGGTCGCGCCGCGAGTTCATTGCTTCCGTGATGCCGTCGGTGTAGATGAATAAAACATCGGCTTCCGCAAGCTGAATGGTATCGCTTTCGATCGACTTGCGGAACAGTTCATCGTCGGGCAGGCGAATGCCTACCGGAAAGCCGCGCGGATTCAAATAGTAAGTCTTTTTGGAGGCCGGGCGATACAGGATCATGGGATTGTGGCCGGCGCTGGCATAATTCAAGCGGCGCCGCTTGCTGTCGATGATAACGTAAAAGAGCGTGACGAACATGCCCTTTTTCATGTCGTCGATGACGGTCTTGTTCACGCGCGCCAGCACCTCCGCGGCGTCTTTCACGCCGCGTGCTTCCGTGCGCAACGCCTGGCGAATCATGGTCATGACCAGGCTGCCGGGCACGCCCTTGCCGGACACGTCGGCGACCACCACGCCGAGGGTGTCTTTGTCGACTTCGACGAAGTCATAGTAGTCGCCGCCCACTTCGCGCGCGGCCTCGTAATGGCTCGCGAGCTCGTAGCCTTCCAATTCCGGAAACTCGCGCGGCAGCAGGGTTTGCTGAATCTCCTGCGCCACTTGCATTTCCTTCTGCAGGCGCTCCTGGTCGGCGAGGCTTTTCTGCGATTCACGAAACTTGGAGGTGATTTCGGAAAAAGCTTGCGCAATTTCGCCGATTTCGGTGGAAGAGTCAATGTCCATCTCGTCGCCGATTTCGCCGTGGTCGGCGAGGCGCACCCATTCGGCGAGGCGATGCAGCGGCGTCATCAAAATATAAACCAGGCCAAACGCGCCGGCGCAGCTCAACAGAATGATGGAGACCGCGAGCCGGGCATACTCCCAACGCACCGCGGCAATACGCTGGTCGACGTAGGCTTTGTACGCACGAATATGCAGGGTGCGTTCTTCCGGCACTTCACCCGGCGTTTGCAGCTTGGTGGTGACATCGTAAACTTCGATACGCGCAGCTTGAAGATCGCCGCCCTTGCGCTCGACTTCGTATAGCGAAATCTTTTTGTCGATCTTTTGCTTTTCCGAGATCGCGGGCGAGAATTTGCTGAAAAAAAGCTCCTGCTGGTTGTGCCCGACGATGTTGCCCAAAGGATCGACCAGAGCAATTTCATACAACAAACTCTCGCGTTCCTGGTAAGCGTCTTGGAGCAGCTTGCAAATGTCATTGCCCAGAAAATCTTTCAGCAAATCGGGATTGTATTCCAGGTTGCGATTGATTTCGACGTCGACGGTACGCAAAGTGGTCAGCAGCCTGTTGAACTCGACTTCTTGCGCCTGGAAGTAGTAATACAAATAGCCCAGGGCAATGACGGCGATCAACGCCAAACAGGTGCGCACCCAATACTTGGCTTTGAGCGAGAAGGGAATCGCTTTGACCGCAGACTTGATGACGGGAATACCAAAGAAGGATTTCTTACCGGGGGCCGGCTCGACGTTCTTGGTCATGCGCAGCTCATTGCCTTCCTCCGTGCGGCGGTAATCGATCTCGTCCATGAGCTTGCGCATCATGAAGATGCCCAAACCGCCCTTTTTGCCGATTTGCACGTAGCGCTGCAGGTCGGGAGCTTGCATGCGGCGGGGATCAAAAAACTTGCCTTGGTCGATCAGGCAAATGGTGAGGCTCTGCTTGCGCACCAATGCACGAATGGTGATGAAGCCTTCTTCACCGCTCTCCCGATAAGCGTGCCGCATGATGTTCGTGCTGGCTTCATCCACCGCCAGCTTGAAGTTATTGACGATCTTGTCGGGAAAAGCATACTTCTTACCGATGCGCATGACGAAATCGCGCAGATCCGCCAGGTAATCGGTATGAGCAGGAACCTTGAGCTCTTCTTTTATGATTTGTTTGAACAACTCACTACTCCGCGACCGCGCCACACGTTTTGCGTGAAAAGGCTTCGCTCTTTTCCTGGTGATGCCGCTGGAAACTTTCCCCGGTACTGAAGACTGTCGTTCGATCAGCGACCGTGCCCGGTGCTTGCGCAGATCCCGCAAGGGCGGGATGGCAATCAATTCAGCACAGCGAACGAAGGCGGTAGTTTACCAACCGCCTTCGAAAATCGTTATTTCTGAGAAAAGTTGCAAGGAATGATTTCAACGTTGCGACGCACGGCCATGGACACCTGCGCTACTTCCGGTTGAGCTTGTCGCGCGCTTGATCGATCGCGTCGAGAATATATTTGTTGTAGCGATCTTCCGGTTGAATTTCTTCGAGAATCTTCAAGGCGGCAGCGTAGTTGCCGCTCTGGCTCAGGCGCGCGGCCTCGGTGAAGCGTTGGCGCAATTCTTCCGAGGCAAATTCCTTGACCTTCGCATTCAGGCGCGATTCGGCGTCATAAATATATCGCTTCGCCAGCGGGTTGCTGGGATCGGTCTTCAGCACTTCTTGGAAGTAGCTGACCGAGGCACGGTAATCACGGCCGTTGTACGCGGCCACACCCTGCGAAATCAAGTCCTTCACGTTCAATTGCGTCTGCAGCCTGGCCACCATGTTCGTGATCTCGGTCTTCTGGCTGGCGCTCAGACCGCCGTCGCTCAAGGCGCGATTGTAAAGCTGCACTGCATCGCTCAACTTGCCTTGCGCTTCCAAGCTGCGCGCGCTCTTGAGCAAATTGGTGACGCGATTGTCCAATTCCGATTGGGTCTTGTTGATCAATTCTTTGAAGCGCGGATTGCCGGGCGCGCGGTTCAAACCGATTTGCCATTCGCGAATGGCTTCGCGATAGTCGCCGGCGTTGAAATAGAGCATGCCGTTCTTCATTTGCGTGGCGACAAACACGCTATCGACTTCGCGCGCTTTCTTCTCCGCCGCGATCGTCGCCAGCTCATTTTCTTTTAGCCGTTGTTCCTCGTCATACTTTTCTTTGGCCTTGTTCACCCATACGCGCGCGTCCTCATCGCCCGGGAAGACGCGGCTGGCTTCGGTGTAGCGCAATTGCGCCTGGAAATATTCCCCGCGCTTGAAATACTCGTGGCCGTCTTCCATGCCTTTGGCGAAATCCGCCATATTTTGCAGATGCAGCTGGCGCTTGACTTGATTTTCCTCGCGCTCTTGCTGCTTGCGGCGTTCGGTCTCGATCAGCTCGGTTCTGGTTTTGCCAAGCCGCATGGTGATGCTGAGGCGATGCGGCATTGCCAGGTCTTCGACGGAGTTGGCATCGTTTGAATACTGCGCGTACGCGTAGTCGATGCCAAAATTCTGGTAAATAATGCCGCCGCCAAAGCCCAGGGCCTGACCATTGTAGCCCATGCGTAACATGGCGCGATTTTGATAGACATATTCACTGCCAAATTGATAGCGGCTTGAGGCGCCTCCGACGCCGCCTTTGAAATTCAAAAACAGGTTCAGCACGTCACTTCCGCTGCCGATGTGCACTGGTTTGGCCAGGCCAGCGCGAAACGTGCGCGGCACGGACTCGGTTTCATCACCTAAACGTAGCCGGGGTTCGATCAAATTCTGGATCGTTAGGCCGACGGATAAATCCTGCCAAACGCCCTCCCCCAGAAGCGGACGATAAATGAATCCTAAATCAAAGGAAACGCCGGATGTCGTGGGAAAATCCGTGAATGATTGGCGTTCATACTTGATGGTGCCACCTGCGGACAAGGCAAAAGAAAACTCTTTGGCATAGGAAACCAGGAACTGATCTTGTCCTAGAGTGCCTTGCCCGACCAGTACCGGGAAGTCTGGATCCGGTCGCAAAGGAACATCGCCAACGTCCCAATGCAACCAGCCGACGCCGAACGTGCCCACGCGGAGACTGGAATGCGCATATCCAAGAAAGTTGTATTTGGCGCCGCCCAATAAGGTCGCATAGAACAAGGTTACATTCTTGCTCGGCAGCAATTCCAAGCCGGCGGGATTCCAATATATCGTGGTGGCATCTACCGGCATGGCGATGGTGGCGCCGCCCACGCCAATCGCGCGCGCGCCTGCGCCCAAGGCAAAAATGGATTCGCGGCCGCCGCTTTGCGCTTGTGCGCTGTGGGGCAGAAACGCGAGCAGACTGCATAACACGCCGAAGATGGCCGCGCGCAGACCACGCGCATGGTGAGTGACACTCTTTCTGGTCCTCACACCAGCCTTGCCCTGCATGTGTTTCATGTTTTCACCTGCTGATTGCAATGCCCGTGTTTTCATTATTTCACCACCGCGACTTTAGTCATGACTGTGCCGGCGCTGGTTTTCAACACCGCCAGATATACGCCGTTCAACACCGCCTCGCCGTTGCCATTTTGACCGTTCCATTCGAGGTTGCCTCTATTGGCGGCTGGATTGTGCGGCCCGGCCTGGCCTTGGGGATCGGTCGCCTGATAGCTCTGGACATAAACCAATTCACCCAACAGCGTGAAAATGCGGAAATCCACTTGCGAATCCTGCGGCAACGAGTAATTGAATCTGGTCACACCGTCGCCGCGCTTGGGAGAGAAGGGATTCGGATAATTATAGAATGAATCTTCGTATTTTTCGCTTGCCAGCACCGCCGCCACGGAGGTGATCGTTCCGCCGGTCAGATTCACCAGCACGCGCCGCGACGGTGGATCAGCGTTTTCGGCGGTGATGTCGTCACCGCTGCGCACGGTCAAAAAGAAATCTCCGGCAGTCGCATTGTTCGCGACGTCGACCAAGACTGTTGCTTGTTTCGAGGTGCCGCCGAAAACGGTGTCAGAAATCGCGAAGTTGAGCGTCAAAGGATTCGTGCTCGAAATCTCTGTGAGTTGCCCAAAGACTTTACTCGGATTGTCGCTGGCCACAATCTGGATGCGCGAGATGGCTGCATTGGGCGGTAATTCTGCGCTTTGCCGGTCAACAACATGAAACTTCAAGGCCTTGATCACGATATTGCTGGAGCCTTCATCGCCGCCGTTGCGCCACTCGAAGGCCAACACCGGTATACCTTGCTGTTGGTTGATGACCGGCCCGCCCTTGATGCCCCGATCAGCACTGACGTTGGTCACGGTCAAGCTCGGCTCTTCGGTGCGAATGCTCAACATTGTTTCCACGCCGCTCACTTGCGCCACGTCACCTTTGTTCTCGTCGATCGGAAAAGGCTCAATCAATCTGAGCTTGATGTCTTCCGCAGCAACGGAGGGCGTGTTGCGCGCCGTCACTCGCCATACGGCAACATTGCCAACGGTGGTTTTTGTCAAGGTGTCAGTCGTGGTGTATCCCACCGGCAATTCCAATCTTATGGTGCCTGCGCCCGTGATCTGCGCCTGCCCCGTGTTACGCAGAGTGGCCGTGATCTCGAACTCCTGGCCGATACTGGCGACGCGATCCAGGAGGACCGATGAAGGACTGGTAATTGCCGCGTCCAGCAACAATTCCGCGCGCGTAACAACATCAATCACGAGATCCGAGGAGGTGTATCGAACCTGCTCGCCGCTGTTGGCGTCGGAGGCTTCGACTTCCACCCGAATGTGTTGCGTCGTGGCGCTGTTGGTTGGAGCTAACACTCGCCAATTCACGTACATCTCACCCTTTAGTTCGTCGAATTGCTTGATCTTGTCACCCTCCACGACGAATCCCGGTGGTACGATCAGATCTGCGCGCAGATGGGTCAAATTCTCGCCATTGATTTTGGCTTCAACGGTGAATGCCTGCGTCGTGCTAAGCGTATTGTCCGCCGCACCCGCCGGGCCGTTAATCACAGGTTGTTCTACAAATAAAGTGCCAGCCGGTACTGTGCGTATAGCTTTATTAATGACAGATTTGTTAATTCCGCCAACCCACAAAGCCGGGCTATTGCTATTCGCATCATTCAACATGGAGAGCAATTGTAAGGTCAAAATGCTTTCCGGCGTCGGTACAGACGGCGCCTTTGCCACCCATTCAACCGTACCATGCGAACTGCCACCTGGGATGTAAATCTTCTGGTCCAGGTTGTCTGTGGTAGTAACGCCAGATTCACCCAATTGCAGACGAACGGTGGTTGTGTCAATAGCCGCAGCGCCGCCTTGGTTGGTCAGCGTCGCCCGAATCGTGAACGTCTGATCGACGGTTACCTCGCCCGTTGTGTCTACTTGGCCTAGTTTGAACAGCTCGACTGCAAAATCAAGTGTGGCTCGCTGTACTGCTTCCACGCGTACGCTGTCACGTCGCGACACACTTGGGCCTGTGCCATTCTCGGTACTCCCAGTGGCCTCAATGTGAAACCAGCGCGCATCCACCGGAGCATCCGGCGCCTGAATCTGCCAACTGGCGCTCTCGGAAAAATCGTGAATTTCCGCCGTCGAACCGGATCCGAAACTGTATGCGATATTAGACGGCAATGAGAGTGTGATTACTCTGTCGGCTAGATCCTGGCTGAAAGCCAGGGAAGATTCTACGGTAAAAGTCTGTCCGGTCGAAACAACGCCGTCTCTCGCACCCTCAGGATCATTGATAATGGATTGGCTGATTTCCAAGTTTGAGAATACGACGTTCACGAAGGCACTATCGGCAGACCTTGCCACCAGCGCACTCACATCACTATTCAAATCCCGAGGCACAGTGGTCATGTTCACGATTAGGGGACCTGCTGTAGGCGACGTGGGTGCACGTAACCTCCACTCCACGACCCGACCGGGATCAAAGGATTGTTCGAAGGCGCCCTGGCCTTCGATCGTGAAGCCGCTGGGAAGGCTGAGCGTGAGGCGACCGGACCGATCCACATCTGCCGCATTTGCGCGATTCTTTACCTCTGCACTCAGCCTAAATACCTGGTTTGTCGTCAAATTATTGAAATCCGACGTGACTTCGAGCGTGAGCTCGGCAGGCAGTTGAATCCGCACCTGAGCCGTGGAATCTGCCGCAAGGAAAATGGACGCTGGGCCGCCACTCTGCGCCGCAGTTGCTGACAAAATCCTGGCAACAAACGTTTCTGGAAGATTATCCGGCAAAGCCGCTGCGGTCAGGTTAAAAGTCAATGGCCGCGATGAATTCGCAGGCAGATTCGCAATGGGCAACTGTTGCGCTTGAGGTTGCGAATTACCGTTGGTCACCAATTGAACCACAACGTCACGCACGGCTTCCAAACTGCCGTTGTTGACCTCTACTTCGACCGAGAAACCTTGATTGGTATTCACCAATCCGACTTCCGAGAGCTCGAAGAAATTGTTTACCGCCGGGCGCGTGACGTCAATTTTCACGTAAGCAGTGGTTCTGACAATAATCTGGCCATTTCTCGTATGGCTCAAAACCTGGTTGCTATTCTGATCCTTGCCTGAGATCGCTGCGGTGATGGTCGCTGTACCGCCAACGCCGCCCGTGCTGGCCACGGTGTAAACCAACGTGTCAGGCTGCCCGCCCCCCGGCAAAACCAGGCTGCCACTCTTCGATAATGCAGCCGGAGGCACAATCGTGTAGCCCGGCGGCGTTTGGTTGTTGATCCTGATGGCGATATCCGCAACCTCCGGCGGATCTAGCGCCACAGCCGCGCTTCCGGTGTTTTGCAGCACAACCGCAATGGTCCAAGGTACGTTGGAAAATGCTGCCACCTCTGGCATGGAAGGAGCCACATTAATGACTTGCAAGCTCGCGGGGCGCTGCACTGTTACGTTGGCCGTGTTGTCCGTGTGGGGATCCTGAGGCACGGTGGTGCCGGTGTTGCGCGCCGTGGCCGACGTGATCGTAGACGTGAATACTTCAGTGAGATTTTCAGTGCTGCTTGCCGTCACGTTGAATACCACGTTGCCGGGTGAGGCATTCGAAACGCCGCCTGGAATCACCTTTTGATTCTGATTGATCACCGAGCTACCGTTGGTAGTGAGGTGCACAGTTACGTTATCCGCGAATTCCTGTCCAGTGTTCTCAACTACGACGCGCACCTCGAAAGGCTGGCTCGTGTTCACCGCTGTCGGCAGATTCGGCGCGGCGGTCGCGATGGTGCTCGAAATCTTCAAACGTGCCTGCGTTTGCACGGTCACCGTGCCGCCACCGCCGCTTTGGGTGTCGTCCAAACGCTCATCGCCGCTATTCGACTCGATGGCCCGAATGCGTCCGGTGATATTGTTTGTCCCCGTTTGTGAGCCGGTTTTGGTGACTTCAAATCGTAGCGTGCGCGTAGAAACTCCCGGAATGACAGCGTCGCCTTCCACCAGTGCCGTGGGCCAGGTTATCTGATAGTTGGCATTCAGCGAAAGCGCGATGCCTGTTGCCGGCTGGATAAATGATACATTCACGGCGCTCTGGCCGCTGTTTCTCACCTCCATGTCGACCAACCACTTTACGTCTTGATTGACGGTGACGGTTGGCTGGCTGGGCCTCAGCGAGACAATATTCAACGCCGCCGGTGATTCCACCACGAAGCTGCCGTTGTTGCCACTGCTCCGCGCTTCAAGTTTTTGACTGTTGGATAAATCAACAACGCGTAGAAAACCCTGCACCGACGTGGGGCCGTTCCGCGGTCCGGTGCGTTGGATTTCAAAGCGCAGAGAGTCCCGACCTTGGGCCGCCAGAGTGGTATTGTTCGATCCCCAAAACAGCACGGGCTTTACAATCTGGAAATCGCGCGTCACGTCGCCACCGTTGAACAGCTGCAGGCCAACACTGTCAAACCTGGCCGCGGAGCTGCCATTGTTCGCCACCTCCATCCAGATGTACCAAACTTTGCCCATCTCCTGGGTGACGGTGGGTTGGCTGGAGTGCATTCTGATGACCTGTAATTGGGCCGGTTGGGTCACGCGCAGCTCGTTCGTGCCCAGGTCAAGATTGGGCAAATAATTGTTGCCATTGTGCGTGCCACGCAATTGGATCGTCGGCGTATAGGTCTGCTGCTGCATGCCCGCAGGAATGCCCTCACCCATGAAAAACAAAGTGGTGTCTCCCGGCGCAATGCTTCTGGTTTTGTTTTGATCCAAATTGGCGGTGAAATTGCTGAACACGAAACGCGTGACGGTTGGGTTCAATTCCACGGTCGCGCCGCCGCTGTTGCGCACGCGCACTTTGAAAGCGTATTGGCTGCCGTTGTTGACAGTTTTTGGCTCGAGGCTGCCGGCGATGTACGTCACGTTCGGTTGCGTTTGCACTGTCACGGCAGCCGTACCGTTATCGGTGGCCACGCGTAACACATTGCTATTGCTTTCTGTCGCGGCGACTTTCGCCAGGATTCTCACCACGTCCGCAACACTGCCCGTGGTGGTCACGGCGAAACGCAGGCTGTCCGTGGTGTTTCCGGCCAAATTCAGCGAGCTCGTGCCCAGCCAACGCGCAGGCGACAAGGTCGCGGTATAGCCGCTCTGAATCTGAGTGCCAATGCGGAATCGCACATTCGTTGAGGTATCGACTTTTACGCTGACTTGGCTCTCACCGGAATTGTTGACCACGAGGGTGATGACCCATTGATTCGTTTGTCCGGCCGTGACTCTGGGCTGCGAGGCGCGCACTTGTTGGATCACCAGATTCGCCTGGCTTTGCACCTGCACCGAACCGCTGCCACCGGTCGAGGTGACGAATTCAGTGCTATTCAACTCGCGGCCTTTCAGGCGCACAGTGATATTCTGGCTGCCGGTTTGATTGCCGGTTTGCCGCACGGTGATGACCAGTGCTTTGGTTTCACCGCCCTCGATGAGGGAATCGCCGTCGGCAAAATTCTGCGGCAAGGGGCTATATGAATAGTTCACGTTGTTGCCCACGACCACACGGGTGGAATCTTTCAAAAAGCGGATGGTGCTCTGTCCGCCGTTGGTCACGCGTGCCGTAATCGTCCAGTCCGCGCTTTGCCCGGCAGTCACCGTTTGCTGTGAAACCTGCAACGGCTCGCGTATCTCCAGCGTGCCGCGCCTTTGCACCGTCACTACACCGCCGCCGCCGTCATTGGTGTCATCCCTGACGGTCAATCCCGCCGCATCGAGCCCTTCCACGGCACCGGAGATGGTGGCGATGCCAAAGGCATTGCCGGTTTGAGTGATACGAAACGTCAACGTGCCGGTAGTATTGCCCTGCAACACCGTGCCGCCGTTGTCGAGCGTCTCGGGTGGATCTATGGTATAGCTCGAGGTGACGTCGCTGCCGATGAAGAATTTGATAAAAGTCTTGCTCGGCGCGAGATTGAGGGTGACGTTTGTGGAAGTCAGATTCTGGACGCGCATCTTGACGTTCCACTCAAGGCTCATGCCGGAAGTGACGAAGTCCTGTGAAGGCTCGATCTCTACGATACGGAAGGGATTGCCCGAAATGACCGTCCAATCATCCGTGGTCGCGGCGTTCAAATCGAACGTCCGCACACCGGAATTGGCATCCCGGCCGTCCGCTTCGGCGTCGATGACGATGTCACC
>JBOHQX010000077.1:0-14874 GCA_050732395.1 bacterium | reverse complement strand
TTGCCTTACAAAGGGGCAGAGGTTGCAGCACGGTTCTTATTGAGCCGTGTACCGAGTCTGCAAGCACTGCAATTCGCCGAACGCCACAAGAATCTCAATAGCGAAACCTTGTTGATCGTGCAAGATGCCGCCGGCGCACAGGGCGTCGAGGGTACACGAAAAATTTCCGGCCTCGCCATACGCGAGCTGCGTGGCGCAGATTGGCGTGATCCGGCCACGCCTGCCCACCAGCAGTTTCAAGCCGCGGGAATTCTTCATCTCAAACATACTTTTGTGGCATTGCCCGATCGCCCACTGGATTCTGGGTTCATTTTTCGCCTGGCGTACGCGGCGGCTTCGCCGGAAACGGCTTCGCCCGAAAACACCGTGCTCCTGCCTTTATACCGCCTGTTCGAATTCGAGCTCAAGAGCAGCCTGGTCGTGCTGGAGCACGCGGCTTTTCAATACGACAAAAATCAAACGGGCGAAGAGATGATTGCGATGCAGCGCAGCCTGATGTATGCCGGCGCGCCTTCTCTGATTGTCAATCAATGGCAGCCCTCTCCCGCCGCCTCTGAGGCTTTTTATCAAACCTATTACTCTTGCCTGGACAAATTCTCGCTGTCGGACGCTTTTCAAGCGGCGCAATTGGCGGTGCGCGCGAGATATCCCGATCCGGCAGATTGGGCAGGTTTCGAGCTGATTGGTTTTGCGGGTATGTCGGCGGAAGAGAAAAAAGATTTTGCGGAGCAATATTTCCGCAATACTGTTGCGGAAGGAAACAAATATCAGGAAATCAACGCTTTTGCGGACGCCATCGAAAGCTATCAAACCGCGCTGACCATGGCCCGGCAGCTTGGGGAAGAAGAGGCGGTACAAAATTTATATTTGTTGATCAAGGGCAGCGCGGTCGCCGCCAATGACTTTGCCACGGCGGCAGTGTACGAGGAAAAACTTTTGGAAAGCGCGAGGCAGGCGCAAGATCTCCGGCGCGAAACCCAAAGTTTGCGCAATTTGTCAACGTGGCGCTTGCGCTTGCAGGACTATTCCGGTGCAGCAGAGGCCGAGCACCAATATCTTGCTCTGGCCGTCAGCGCGCAGAATGCGCCTGCCCGGGCGAATGCCTGCATGCAATTGGCGAAGATTTATCAGGCCGCCACAGTATATGACAGTGCGATGGCATATGCACAAAAGGCCGTGGATATTCTTACGGCGCAGCAACAAGCGTTGCCGCTCTTGCAAACCGAAACTTTGCTGGGCAGGCTGGCCCTGGAAAGCGATCGTTACAACCAGGCGCTGAGTTGTTTCAAAAACGCGCTCCTGACCTTTGCGCTGATGCGTCCGGATACAACGTCCTACTCGCAAAGTGAACAACGTGCTCTGGCGACAGCCCATCAACTATTGGGGGCTGTTTATAGCAGGCTCACAGGGTATCGCCAGGCTTTGGCCTGGCACGAGCGCGCCCGTCAGAGTTATGCGGCACTGTCCGATACCGCCAATCTTTTGCGCGCCGAGCAGTTCCTCGCAGAGACGCGCTGGTTGAATGCAGACTATCAGGAGGCTTTGCGGCACCAACAACGCGCCTTGATGCTGGCCACAACACGCAACGAAGACGTGTTGCTGGTGCGCGGGCAAACAACCTTGGGGTCGATCTGGCTCGATCTCAACGAGCCCGACCGCGCGCTCGACGCCCAGAAACAAGCGCTGCAAAAGGCCATCGAGCTGGAAGACGAGCGTTCCCTCGAAGCGCGGCGGCTACAAGCCACGGTTCAAATCAATCTCGGCAAGGTCTATTTGCAGCAGAAAGATTATCAGCCAGCTTTGATGAGTTTTCGTCAAGCAGCAAGCCTCGGTCGGCAATTGCATGCACAGCGCGATTTGTTGTATAGTCAACTCTATCTCGGCCAAACGCATCAAGCCCTGGCGCAGGCGGACTCCGCGCTGTTTTTTCTCGCGCAAGCGGAGACCCTGGCGGCTGGCTTGCATGATCCACGTTCGTTGGCCAAGGCGATGTACACGCGAGGCTTGGCGTATCTGCAAAAGAACGATCGTGTACGGGCGCGCACAGCGTGGAACGAGGCGGTCGCCCAGGCGGAAGCCGTGCAGCTCGACGAAGTGCAATGGCGCTGCTTGTGGCAAACGGGCATTTTGGCACGACAGGAGAACAATCTCGACGGGGCCTGGGAGCTTTATCAGCGTGCGATCGCGGTATTGGAGCGCCTCAGCGCCAAGATCAAAGTCGAAGAATATCGCAGCAGCTTCGTCGAAGACAAATCTACGATTTATGAAGAAGCGGTTTTGCTGCTGTTGGAAATGAAGCGCGAAGTCGAAGCGTTCATCATGGCGGAACGAGCCAAATCGCGCAGCTTCGCAGACCTGCTGGCGAATAGTGAAGTCGATTGGCATTCCGGCGCCGATCGCGGGCTGTTTGCCCGCCGCGAGAGCTTGCTCGAGGCCATCAATTTCACGCAGGGCCAAATAGCGACCTGGCAGAGACAAGCGCCGGAACCTGAGAACAACCGCGTACGAATTGCCGCCCTGGCAGACTCACTGCTTGCGCTGCAACAGGCATACTCTGATTTGCTAGTGGAAATCAAAACTGCCAATCCAGAATTAGCCGATGCCGTGTCCGTCGATCCATTGCCCATCACCGAAGTACAAGCCATGCTCCCAGATAGTGTGGCTCTGGTAGAATACTTTTTCGCCAAAGACCGGTTGATCAGTTGGGTGATCGATCGCGCCCAGGTTCGCGCTGTCGCCACACCCTGCGATCGCAATCAATTGAACGACAGCATCGTACAATTCCGCAAAGCCATACAAAAACGTGCCTCGACGGAAAGCTTCTCCCAGGCCTTGTACGACCAGCTCTTCAAACCGATCGCGCCGTTGGTGCAATCCGCCAATCAATTGGTGCTGGTGCCGCACGGCCCTTTGCACTATCTGCCGTTTCCTGCTTTGCAGAGAGCGGACAGCTCATATTTGATCGATACCCATGCCCTGACCCTGGCGCCCAGTGCGACGGTTTTGGGCTTTTGTTATCGCAAGGGTTCGGCACTGTCGGCGCAAATGCATCAAAACTACCAGATCCTGGCTTTAGGCAATCCCGACGTCGGCGATCCGCGCCGGGATTTACCCTTTGCCGAAAAAGAAATCAAGAGCCTGGAGCAGACCTTCGGAGAGATCACCAGCTTCACGCGGCAGCAAGCCACACCGGAGGCACTGCTGAAATCCGTAGAAACGGCGAACGTGCTCCATTTTTCCTGTCACGGGGTTTATGATGATCGCAATCCCCTGTTTTCCGCCTTATTGCTGGCGCCCGATTCAGCCAATCCCACCGGCCGCCTCGAAGCGCATAAAATATTCGGCATGAAACTCAATACTTCACTGGCCATGCTCTCTGCCTGCGAAACCGGCCTGACGCGCGTGAGCGGCGGCGACGAAGTGATCGGCCTCGCGCGCAGCTTTATTTTTGCGGGCACGCCCTCGCTCATTGCCAGCCTGTGGACGGTCGATGATTTGGCCACGGCGATTACGGTCAAGCGTTTCTATCGGTATCTGGATGCTGGCCTGAACAAATCCCAGGCGCTGCGCGCAGCGCAACGTTTCGTGCGCGATCATCACAACCGGCATCCGGCGTATTGGGCGAGTTTTGGGTTGACGGGGGATTGGAGGTAAGGAAATATTTATTTGATCTATACTTGTATTTAAGTTTTTTGCCACTAAATTACTTGTGAAAGATGGATTGATTCAGGGGGATTTGGACTCGAAACAATTGTCATTTTTGCTGAAGGCAGGAGGTGGAAATGAGTGTTGGACTTGGGCAACAAACGGCTGGGACTCCACTCGCTTATTTTCCTTTACCACAGAATTATTATCAGCCTATCCGGCAAAGCCTACTGGCGTGTTCATTTTTGCCTAATGCTATCCGAGATGGTCACGACTTCACAGTTGAGAGCGGAAGACTACGAGTGAACTGTGTTGCCTTTGCTGATCAGCGCCAGTGGGATCCAGACACAGCTTCTGTTGCTGTTTATTATGATCCCGAGAACCGATACTCTGAGCCTGTTATTCTTGATCAAATGATTTATTCTGGTGCGCCATTTGTGTTTATCGGTAGACAAAGAAATCTCTTGCCATTTGGGATGAATGTCAATACTAACGTCAACACTAAAATCGAACCGCGATCGTTGGGCGACGCTATACCCTATAATGCTGTCGGGGAATTCCTGGAGCGCCACAAAGTTGATATCAACCCACAGCGTATCATCGATGTTAAACGAGGCTTAACCAAATTTAGTTTTTTTCCGGAACTGAATCCATTTCAATTGCGGCTATTTATTTTTCCAATAACACGTAACCTATTGGCAAAGAATTTCAGTAGTGCTGTTCATTCGCTTAGGTCTGGATTGAGTAAGCGGAATGGGACAAACGAAAACCTCGTTCCAAGAATTGCTGTTCAACTCTTGGGCGCGATTATTCTCGCTCATAAGGGAGTTTTAGGAGATATCTATCGCCAACCAGATGCAGCTTTTGTAGAAGTGTTCAAGCGAGCAAGTGAACGCTTCCCGAGTTATTTTGATTGGAAACTGACCGAACGTTATGCTCATACTGTGGAACAGGCCTATAGTTTTTTACAGCAGGCTGGTTATAGCAGTTTCACCCCTGATATGCTGGATGAGCTTTATCTTCGTGCTTATCCTGATGCCCAGAAACGCAAGATTGAGGGGCGCTTCGACACACCGCTTTATTTAGCCCGGCGTATTCTCGACAGCCTCCCTATTGAGACTATTCCGCCAGACAAACGTTTATTGGCCGACATCACTTGCGGTTGGGGCAGCTTTCTGGTTGCCGGTTACGAGCGCTTAAGCCGAATGTCAGACATGGACGAGAGCCAACGCCCACTATGGGAACACATTATTGGCAACGACATCGATATGTTTACAGCGCAACTTGCGCAACTGGCGTTACTAACCACTTCGTTAAATGACAGTTGGAAAGTGGAAAGTCAAGATGCTTTGAAACTACGATGGCCCGGTCGTTTCCCGACTATTATTGTGGGCAATCCCAAATTTCGTTCCGATCGCAAGTCTGGCAAAGAAGCCATTGAAGTAGACACTGCAACAGGTAAAGCGAAACGTCTTCAAGAAGCAGATAGATTTCTCCAAAAAGCTATCAAACTGCTTGCACCAGGTGGCTTTTTGGGGATGTTAATGCCACAGTCATTTACAGTAGCAGAAGCATCAACAGAGACACGAAAAATACTTTTGGAACGATGCGATGTTTTGGAATTATGGGATTTGCCTATCGCCACTTTTGGAGAACAGGCAACTGTCAGTCCTATGGTTATTTTTGCACAAAAACGAAAAGAAACTGGATCATTAGTGAATTACCCAGTTCGGATTCGTGTAGCCCAAGGAGATACTTTTGAGAGAATAGGAGTATTTGATAGTTCAAGCCTTGCTATATCGCAGGGTGAATGGGGAGTGTCAAGCCGGAAGGCGCGTAGTTCTCAAACGAAAGTGACTCATTTAATTGTCTACAAGAGCATCTTGCCAGAAACGAAGTGGAATGAGATACTTAAACGATGCAGCAAGTTAACCGAAGTTGCAGACATTATGCTAGGTGCAATTGTTGGTTCCGAACATAGATGGAGATGGGCTGATTTTCCAACGCCCAAATGGGTACCATGGCTTTCTAGCGCAAAACAGTCTATGCCTCGGCCTTTTTCCATCAAATACGGTACGGAAAAGATATTATATCCAAATGAATTGGAAGAGCCGAGAAAAGATAAACGCTATCCCAAAAAAGACAAAGAACACCTCTTGTCAGCTAAAAAAGTATTGTTGATCTCTGATCCCAATCCAAGTTGGGGCAAACGCGCAAAAGTTGCTATAGATAGACGTGGTTTCTATGCATCAAACCATTTTTGGATTTTTATACCCAAACCGAACTTAAGTCAAAAAATATCTTTAGAGGTTCTCGCTGCAGTACTTAGTTGGGAGGTTAGTAACGCGTGGCTTGTTGAGAGCTTTAGAAATCCGTGGATTCAAAAACGTATTCTAAATGACATTCCCTTTCCGAGTCTTTCGGAGGAGGATTGTCAACGCCTTGAGCGAGCTATTATAGAAATTGAAGCAGCTGCACATCGTGAAGAATTGGCTTCGCAGGCTCAGAGTGTACTTGACGACGTATTAAAGAAAGCCTATGAACTTGACGAGAAAACGTTTCAAATTCTACGGAACGTGATGAAATGGGATAGCCATGCATCTACTACTATTGATCAACCCTTGCCTCCCGACCCCAAAACCATTTTTCGGGTAAGCGGCCAAGTGCAAGCCGCCAACGCTTCTGAAGAAACAATTACACTTTGGTTTGATGGCATTCCAGGCATCTTCACTGTGCCTATTGTAGATGAAATGTCTGGTTGGTTTCTACGTGAAGATGCGGCATTCCGCGCTGAGGTATCTGCGCAGCCGCTACGAAATCGAGATGGAAGGAATCTAAAATGGTGGAACATTCATCCCAAGGAGTACACGTATCTAAGCGAGGATGAATTGCTCCAAAAAATTGCACTAGAGCTTGTGCCTGCATGAAGGGGGCGTATGAGCGCATTACGGTTGGCATTTCTAGATGTTGGGCAAGGTGATACAACAATTATCTATGATCCTATCTTAAAAGAAGCTGTTGTAGTTGATTGTGTAGACTTCATCTCGGTGATTGATTTTCTGTTATCCGAGAATATCAAGAGAGTTCGTGCAGTTATTTTAACTCATTTGCACAGCGACCATTATTCTGGAATAATGCCATTTTTCGACAATTGTGAGCGATATGGAATAACTTGGGATACTTGGATACTGAAATGGTGTAAAGGATGTGAAAAGCGTATTGATCTACTTGAAGATTCAGATGGGCATTCTGAAATGGTCGATAATCCCCGGCAAAAAATTGTGCACGAAAGGAAAACTAGTAATTTTCAGAGTTTGCTTCGCTGTATAAAGACCTCTGGAATTAACGATAAGATCAAGGAACCAAGTGAGGTGGCAAAGGATGTTCCTATTCTGGTTTCTATGAGTTTTCTTTACCCACAAGGGCGACATGTTCCGTTATTCGCATCCAGTAATCTTAACAATCTGTCCTTGATTATTCGAATATCATGTGAGTCGAAAGCTCTGTTAACAGGCGATATTGAGCCTGATGGATGGCAAGAATTGCGTTCGAGTTGTCTGGAACATCTACCCAGTGATATCCTAAAATTTCCTCATCATGGTGCTTGGAATGGAGGACAAGTTTCTCAAATCTTGGATGACGTCAACCCTGGATTTGTCGTCATTTCTGTTGGCACCTATAACAATTACAATCATCCGAATCAAGCAGTTTTTGCCGAAATAAGTCGTCGCTCCCATATTCGATTGCTTTGCACACAAGCCACTCCGCAATGCAACAGCAGGATCGAAACAGCACGGAATGAAGTTCTTAAGACGATGAAGGGTGAAAACGAATTTAGGGCATCTTTGAGCGAGCATAGTCATAACTGCCCATGTGCCGGCACTGTGATCATAGAGCTTGGTGAAACTGCAAAAGTATTAAGCCCAAGTCCGCAGTTGCATGTAGAGCAAATTATCAAGACCTACATGGACTCGCACAAGTGTTCTTGCTAGTCATGCTAAGAACTTATACTTCTATTGCCTGACATTGACCGATTGCTGGTGTTTGCCTTGCTTACTTTCAACCAAGATTTCATCAAGAACTTTTTCGAGATATGAGCGACCTCCAAGAACTCAAACAACGAATAGAATCCGACCCGAAGAGTTGGGCGATTCACTTGATGGATTTTGTGGACGATTTTCGATACAGCAAGGATTTTTCTGTGCTGGCAAAACCATTCTCATCAACCCATGAGAAATGGGCTGCATTATTGGCTTCCACGGCCGAGTATTTATGCGACGAGCAGTGCGTCGAGCCTCCGCGATGGATACAAGAGATTCCTGCCTGCAAGGCGCCGTGGTTTGTATCTGGGATAGAAAACTTGAAAGCGATCGCAATTGTGGAAAATCCACTTCGATTTCGCATTCGTAAAATCTTTGTATTGGAAAACTTTCTTCACCGGGTCTGAGCCGCCCTCCGAAAAAAGTTGTGTCAAAATATGCGTAACGGCGAGAGGAGAGTATGAGCAAAAACTGGTATGCGCTTTTTTTCATGCTCACCATCAGCTTCACCTTTGCCGCGAAGCCATGGCACACTCATTCACAAACCCAAAACGCCTCGGCCAACGGCACCCGCAAAGGTCTGTTCACCCTGGTCGAAGGCAACGTCAAAAAGAAGCAAATGACCGACGAAGATTGGATTCGCGCGCAGGTGAAGACGGACGTGATCGGAGGCGATCGCGTGCGCACGCTGCAGCAGTCGCGCGCTGAAATGAATCTCGCGCAATTGGACATCATCCGCCTCGCGCCACAGACCACGATCGACATCGTCAAACTGTACGAAGAAACCAAAGAGAAAAAGGTTCAAACCCAAATCAACGTGAAGGACGGCGATATTTGGGGTAAAGTAAAGTCCGTGGATGCCAACTCTTCCTTTGAGGTGAATTCCGATTTTGCCGGTGCGGCCATTACCGGGACCGTTTTTCGTGTGAGTCATGATTCCTCCGGGCAGGAAACGCAACTAAAAGTTTACACCGGCGAGGTGCGCATCAGCAACGTGCCGGAAAAAATGGCCACGCTTGCGCCCCAAACCATCCAACCCTCCCGTGTGCCGGGCCCCACGCAAGTTCCCGGGCCGACGCAGATCTCGCTCGAAGAATGGTTGTATCTCGTCAAATCCTATCAGCAGATCACCATTGGCGCAAACGGCAAAGTCAAATCCGTCAGTTCCTTCAAATCCTCCGATCGTGATGAAAAAAGTGATTGGGTAAAATGGAACTTGCAGCGTGATCGTTTGCGGTGAAAAGGTTTTTCAAAATCTTCTCATTCGCGCTTCTCGGCCTCGCTGCCGCTGGCCTCGGGCTCGCGCTCTTCATCCGCTACCAATATCCGCCCGAACGCGTCAAACAAGTCTTGCTCGCCACACTGTCGCAGCGCTACGGCGTTACCGCAACTTGCGAAGGGCTGGCCTTTGGTCTTTTCTCCGGTTTTGTTCTAGAAAAAATCGAGCTGGTGCAGGTCAAAGGTCAAAACGCGTTGACGCCGGCGGATTTTCTGTCCCCTCTTTCTATTGAAAAAATTGCTTTCTCTTATCGCTGGCGTTCGCTGCTGGCGCGGCGATTGGAAATCGATGAGGTCACAATCTCGCGACCTTCTTTGCGCTACTGGCAGGCCCCGGATTCTTCTACGAATCTCGATGCTTGGTTGGCGGCATTCACGGACTCCGCGAGCTCGACGGCCGTCAATGCTGAGGCAGAGCTTCCTATTTCCGTTCATCTGAAGAGCTTTCGCCTGCAGGACCTGGGTTTGCGCGCCACGCTCGTTTCAGGCGTCGATACGCAGAAGGTGGCATGCGATCATCTCGACCTCGAGGTCTCAGAGTTGGAAGTCGACCGGCGCTCGCATTATCGCGCGCAATTCAAGACGTCTGCCGGATCTGCGCCCTTAACATATCTGGCGCAGTCCATTGCGCCAGCGGAGATGAGGCGGTTTGACGGCGTGCTGTCGTTACAGGGCGAAGGCAATCTCGATTCCGATTCCTTGGGCATCCGCTTTGATATATCTCTGCAAAATGGGCAGTGGGTTTTGAACGGGCAAAAAATCGCCCTGCCGGCATTCCGCACGGCGGGAGAGTTGCAATACGATTTCAACTCAGGAAGCTTGAAAGCACCTGTGCTGCAGTTGCAACTGGCGAGAGTCGCCGATTTGACCGGCAGCTTTGCGATGGGCTCTACGCGCGATACGGCGGCTTTCGAGATACACTTGCCGCGCGGGAAAATTGACCTCGATGGGCTCACGGAACTTCTGCACGCGCACCGGCATCTCCCGCTGCTTGCGGAATGGCAGAGCTGGCGCGCCGCAGGCACGCTGGACATTGTAGACGGCTATCTTCGTCAAAACCAAGCGGGCTGGCAGTATCGCGGCGCGCTCAAGGGTGAGAACATCGAAGTGGCAGACTCCGTTTCCCAATTCGCGCTGAGTGGTACAAACCTGGATTTAACGTGGCAAACTGCTCCGGCAGATTCAAGTAGAGGGAATGCGGATTCGGATGGGCCGTCGACCGGTTTGCAGTGCCAGTTGGGTTTCTCTACCTGTATCTTGCCTCTTGATTCTCAAACCGTGATGGCGACCGGCCCGGCACAACTGCGTGCCAACCTCTCCTTCATAGCGAATGACCTGCCTTATCGCGGCGACCTTGAATTGAATTGGCGAGATTTTTCTGGAGCAAACTTGCACGGCCGTGCCAGTTTCGCGACCAAGAAGACTAAACCACACCTCCCCGATGAGTTGAAAACTTCTCTACAGATCGAGCTTGATTCTCTCGAGCTGGCGCCACTGACCGCGAATGGCATGTCCGGCCGAATCAAGCGCGCCGATATTAAGATCGAGGGAGAAAGGCTCGAGGCATTGCGGCTAACTGGCTCACTGCAAAACGACACACTCGTTTATTTTACCGAAGAAAGTTTCGGCAAAATTCCGCCGTATCACCTGCAGCTTTCTTCGCGGATCAAAACCGATACGGCTTTCTCGCACCTCACGTTTTCCGAAGGAACTTTGCGGTGCCCGCCGGCGCAGGCAACATTTCAAGGAACCTACGACGTCAAAAGTATCAAGCTACGCCTCGATCTGCCGCAAGTGCAAGTGGCCCTTTTTGAAATCATGCAACTCTTGCCGCAAGACATTGTTGCGGATACGACGTTTCCTTTCATTTCCGGGACGGCACAAGCGCAGGGTTGGTTCGAAAGCCGCTTGACCTCTTCAGGTGAGCTCGAATACGACGGCAAGTTTTTCGCACGTATGAACGACGGCGTATACGCCGACACCTTATCGGGCATTTATGCCGAAAACGTGGAAGCCCAAAGTGCGTGGACGCTTTCCACAGATTCAACGTCCGGCGATTATCGCGCAACTGTGCCTGTGCTGCGCGTGGACTATTTGCACGTGCCACCTGCATACACCAACGGAAAAATGTTCGTGTTTGAAGATCGTTTTTTAATTCAGGCGGGCGAGCTGGAGATTCCAGCGTGGTCAATTGACGGCACTTACAGCGTGTTGGGAAAGTTCCTGCCAAAGGGTTTGCAGATGACGACCACGATCGCCGCCGGCATGAAAGCGCCTGAGGAAGTGGTGCTGGGAAAGTCTCTCCTGGTGCAGGGGGAGCTGAATACGCGCTTCGTGCTCGACCAGTATCTGCCTGATGACATCACCGCATCGCAACCTGCCCGTATCACCGGCAGCCTGGATGTCATGCACTTCAATCTGGCGCTGGATTCTTTGCTTGCAATGCGTGACTTGAACGTACGTGCGAATTTTACGCAAGAGTTTGATTTGCTCGATCTCTCCCTTCCTCCAGCCACGGCTTCCCGGCCACTCGCCTCCACAAATGCCAACGAGGCGTTGCTGCTGTATGAGGCTTCGGCGCCGGCGTTGCGGGAAGATCAATCCGCGCCTTCACACTTGTCACTGAAAGAACTGAGATTCGGCAACTATCGTTTCGAAGATATCGAAGCCGATCTTATGCTGGGCAAGGGCCGCCTGGACGTAACTGAATTCCGCATGAACTTATTCAACGGCAATCTGATCGGGAACCTGCTGATTGGCTTGGGCGACGGCAATCTGGATAGTCTCTCCTATTCAATGAGCGCGCAGATTTCTTCGATCGACGTTTCACATTTGCGCCGCCTGGGCGTGCAAGAAAGAGGCTCGAAACTATCGGCGGATTTTGCTCTGAGCGGAGTGGGCGCTGCTTCGGAAAAAATGGAGGAGGCATTGGCAAGCCTGGGCGGCGCTTTAAATATTTCCAAAATCGAAAGCAAAGCGGCTTCCAATCTCTTGCAAGCTCTCGATCCCAAAGGCACGGAAGTCGGTGTACAACGCATGCGCTTGCTGCTAAAAACCGGATGGAACGTCAAAACCATGAAGTTTGAGATCAAAAACGGTTTTGTCAATGTCTCCGTCTCGTTGATTAAAACCAAACTGTGGACCGCGCTCTTTAATCTGCCTCCCCAATTGGACTTTGCGCGCTTTCCCCTGCGTTATTTTATGCAAGCGGAGGAGGCCAATTAGCATCAGCGCAGCAAGAGCATGCGCTTAACTTGCACCAAGCCTCCTGCCCGCATCCGATAAAAATAAAGACCGGAGCTCATCTCCCGCCCCAGGTCGTTTCTTCCATCCCATAATACTTGATGGCGCCCGGCTTTCTGCTTCATATTGATCAGGTCTCGAATTCTAATACCCATCAGATTGAAGACGCTGATTTCTACTGTCATCGCCCGAGGCAGCTCGTAGACGATTTCGGTTTCAGGATTAAACGGATTCGGATAGTTTTGAGCCAATGCAAATGATATTGGCATTTCCTCGAAAGGTGAGTCGACGGCATCGGACTTTGCGACCGGCGCAAAAATGAACAAGCCGCTGAAGGAATCGCTGACGTAGATATTTCCAGAAGGCGCAAAGGGATAGACTCCAAACGCACCTTGGGTTAGATCATCGGCATCCAAACGCGCATCGGTGTCGAATTCCCCCGCCAGTTTCGGGTTCTGGGGGTCGGAGACGTCCAAAACACGATAGCCGGCAGTGTAGTAGGAAATATAGGCAAAGTCATCGATGACGTAAAGGTTGTGCACCGCAGACTCCGGATCGTTGAATGAGCCCACTCTTCTCGGATGGGCCCCGTCGCTAACGTCCCAAACCGTGAGGTCTGGCGTCGGGTGGCGCGCTGCTTCATCGCAAAGAAAAAGGTAGTGGCCGTCTTTGCTGGTCCAGCCGCTGTGATGAAAGCCGATGGCCGGATCGGTAATGGCGCCAAGCAATTGCGGATGAGCACGATCACTCACGTCATAAATGAAGGTTCCACCGAAGCCGTGAAAATCGTACAGGCGATTCCCGATCACCGCGGCATCGTGCCCATACGTGCCGCCGCTCCAAACGGCTACGGGTTTGGTGGGATCAGGGTTTAAATCAAAAATATGCAGTCCATCCGGGAATGCAAGATACATAAAACCGCGATCATCGATAAAAAGATTGTGGGAGCTGGGAAACTCACCCGCCAGCTTGGGATGCGTTGGGTCCGACATATCGAGAATGGCGCCGATACCGGCGTCTCCAGTGACGGAATAGACATAGTGCTTCCATGATTTGATATCAATTCCAGGTATGGAAAAGAGCTGGGCCGCCAGCTTGGGTGTGCGCGGGTCGCTGGCATCCACGATAGAGATCCCGCCGCTGCTGTGGCCGAGCAAGGCATATTCCTTGCCACTGCTGGAATCCACATAGCCCCAGACGTCCGTTAATCTTAAAGAGGGAAAGGTCAAGCGACCGAGCAAGCGTGCCGCCCCTTGAGTGAAAGGCAGGCCCTCGCCGCGCCAGGTGAGGCGATATTCAGGGAAAAAGGGATCATCACTGCGAATGGTTAGACTGCCCTCGACCGCGCCTTCATTCAATGGAGAAAAAACGACCTCGAGCACAGCGCTATCACCGGCGGCGAGAATGAAAGCTTGCTGGGATACCTGAACGGCTGCGGCGCTTGAAAAAACCGCGCTGAGGTTTAGGGCACGATGCAACGGGTTGAAGATTTTCAGAGGCACGGTGCAGGAGCTGCCAGCTTGCACGCCGCCGAAATTCAGATCCATAGGGCGGGTAAACATGCCAAAACGTTGGGTCGAGAAAGTGAAGACGTCCTGTTCCTGCGGCGGCTTGGTGGAGAGTATGCGGATGGTGGTGCCTTTGGGAGGAAGAAACGTTGGATTGCCGGTGAGGCTGACAAAACCCAATGCGCGCACGATGCCCGGTCCACCATACGGTCGGGAGGGCAGGCGAATGATTTGGGGTGCAACGATCGTGTCACCATGAATCTCCACGTCCCGCAGGAAATCGCTGTAGTCAACCGATCCGTCGCGGTTGAGGTCGCCGCGCGGCAGAGCGAACCGGTTGATTTCGTGGATGAAGATCAAATCGTACATAGTGCCGGACCCATCGTCGCCGGGCGGCAGACCGCCGGCAAAACCTACGGTGTTAAGGATTTGATCATGGGCGACGGCCAAGACTTGATAATCATCGCTCGTGTCAGCCGGGGTGTTGTTGCCAATGTTCCAGATGGAAAAAGGCGCCTCCACTGTGGCAATGCGCGGACCGAATGAATAGATCAAACGGTTGCGGGCAAAATTGTAGTCGAAGCGAATCTCGTAATCGAAAGGTGCGCCCGAGAAAATATAGGGTACGATGGCCTTGTAGTCGCCAGGTGCAAAGCCTCCCACGAAGGTATATTCACCCGTAGAATTGCTGCCGCCTTGCCTTTGCAGATCTCCCGGTCGAAAAACATGAGCCGGTGGTTCCACGGGCAAGTCGCCGTAGCGCACTTCCACGAGATCTTTGATTTGTGGCGCGCCTTCGGTTACTCTGATCGTCATGCCCTCGAACACGGGCGATTCTTCGCCAACCTGCACGCCCTGAAACACCAGCTTTTGCTGCGTCAAGTTTTCCACCGAAAAAGACAGCCGCTCTTCGTTCCGGGTGAAAAACAACCGGTAGTCGTTGCCGGTCGTCAGAGCCGGGTCGACGATTTTCACCGTTACCAGACCGTCTCCAGAACCAGCCACCTGTTCAGCCAAAAAAGTAAAGCTTTGGGCAAGAGATTCAAAAGGGCAGGCAAGCAAAAGCGCGGCGACAACAAAGGGTATGCTTGACATGGCTCAGATGAAGCATATTGAAATGGGAGATCGAAAATCCCGCATATGGTGTGGGGGCGGGCGAC